>CAJTOB010000013.1 GCA_910578035.1 uncultured Muribaculaceae bacterium | reverse complement strand
AGTCAAAATATTTCGCTCACAAATGCGTGGTGTCCGGGACCGCGACTTCTTCATCTTCCGACTGGTCAAACTCTACGCCTAAAAATTTAACACTTCTAATTGCCCAATTTAACATATGCACCGTGCTTTCGGCTTGAGCCACATTTTGCCCCAAAGTTACCCAAAATGCCCCAAAATCCCCCAATTTTGCAGAGATAAGAAAGATTAAAGTTTACCAACAAACGCAAAATAAGCCTTGAAAGTCAACGGTTAAACTATTGATTTTCAAGACTTTTAGTGCGGAGCGACCGAGATTCGAACTCGGGATACGCTTTTGGCGTATACACGCTTTCCAGGCGTGCCTCTTCAGCCACTCGAGCATCGCTCCTTTGAATTACGAGTGCAAAGGTAAGAATTTTTTTTTATTATCCATTGCTATACTGAAACTTTTTTCGCATTAAAAAATTCCAGAAGAGGATGTGATGATATAAGTTGCAGATATACAGCTGGTTGTTAATCTTAAACGCCTCGCGCGATATGACTTGCTAAAGAGGTTTCATGCTATTCTGGAAAGTAGCCACGAGATATTTTTGCCGAGATTGCGCATGGTTTCCACTCCTTCGGTATCTTTCAGTGCTTCACCGGGCAATCTGCTATATGCTATATTCCAATAGGTCGAACCGACAATAAACATTTCTTTGTTCAAGAAGAAACGATTGATGGTGTCGAGTACGTTCATCGTGCCGGCACGGCGTCCTACTGCGATTCTGGCTCCTATCTTGTGGCTGAACATGCCGGGGTTGGTGTCGCTCACGACACTGGCGCGCTCTATTACAGCTTTCAGGGTTGAAGATACATCTGCAGAATATGCAGGAGAGCCCATTATAATAACGTCGGCATCTGTCATACGGGCATAAATGTCTCTGAATATATCGTCGGAAAACACGCAGTTGCGTTTCCCGGCACAGGCGAAGCATGCTTTGCACGGATTTATTGTGTGGCTGGCGAGATTTATTATTTCAATAGAATGCCCTTGCTCTGACAATTCTGAGAGAACAATATCAATCATGTCGCTTGTATTTCCATGCTTTCTCGAACTCCCGTTTATGGCCAGTATCTTCATAGTACTTTTAAGTTCATTTATCAGATTGGTGGCACCGGCCGGTACCGTTGAGCTTATCACAGCTCCTGCCGCCAGTGCTCCAATCCGTTTAATCGCATCGCGGCGGTTCATTTCTCATTGTTAGAGGCTATTGCGAAGTATGTCAACAATCTCGGCATGGTCAAGAGCCTTATAACCGCCTGTCAGAATGATGGTGGAATCGGCTATGCGGTCGAGCATGTCGGGTGTGACACCGAGCGATGTTATTTCGGAAGCTGCGCCGATTTCCTTTATCCATGATTCAAGCGCGTCAATACCCTCAGCGGCAATCTGCTCATCAGTTTTTCCTTCGGACGAAATACCCCAGACTACTTTGGCAAAACGCACGAAGCGTTTCAGTCCGTATCTCATGATGTGGCGGTAGTATGCCACTGATACACCGGAAAGGGTCATGCCGTGTGTGGCATCGGTATAGGCTCCTATGGCCTGGCCTATCATGTGTACCATCCAGTCCTGTGGTTTGCCTTCGCCGATGAGGGTGTTAAGAGCCCATGTGGACGACCACATTAGGTTGGAGCGGGCTTCATAATTCTCCGGATTGTTGACTGCGACACGGCTTGATGCGATTACAGAGCGCATCAGCCCTTCGGCGAGATAATCGGAAGTGCAGTCGTCATCGCCGGAGAAATACTGTTCCATAATGTGACTCATGGTGTCGAATATTCCGGCTACCATCTGGCGTTGTGGCAGGCTGAAAGTATATTTAGGGTTAAGTACAGCAAACTTAGGCATCACATCTTGGCCAAATACCTTGCCGATTTTCATTTTGGCGGCATGATTGGTGATTACAGATCCTCCGTTCATTTCCGAGCCGGTACCGGCCATTGTAAGAACAGCTCCTACCGGGATTATCCTTTCGCCGGGTGTCGGGTCTTCCTGTTTTACCCAGAACCGCTGCCATGCGTCGCCGTAATACCATGCCGAAACGCTGACGGCCTTGGCATAGTCGATTGTTGAGCCGCCGCCTACGGCAAGAATGAAATCGACCTTGTTTTCGCGGGCCACCGCAATGCCCTCATTCAGTTTTTCGACTGTGGGATTAGGCATTACACCGGGCAGTTCTACCACTTCTTTGTCTGCGGATTTGAGCGCAGAGATAACATCATCATAGATGCCATTACGCTTTATAGAGCCTCCGCCATAAGTGAGTAATACTTTCCTACCGAAAGGCTTGAGAGCCTCTGCGAGATTTTTCTGAGCCTCGTCGCCGAAGAATAACTTCGTGGGGTTGGCATATACAAAATTTCCTAACATAGTCTGGTTATTTTATGAGTTGTTTCTTTCCGTTTATGATATATATACCCTTTGGCAGGTCTGATATTTTCCGTCCGTCAAGGTCGATTCTACGGCCTTGCAAAGTGTATATTTCAGGTTCTTTGTCTGTATCGGCAGTGATGACATCGATTCCTGAATGAGCCGGTTTGGAGAATGTTACGTTAATGGAGCTACCTGAGAGGAAGTTGCTGATTTCAGTGGCATCGGCTCCGTCAATGCGTCCAATAGGGGTGTACGACCATGAGTTTGAACCATAAAAAATCACGATGTTATCTCCCTGATATAGCATGATGTCTCCTGCGGTGGCTGTGATTTGCCTGTTGGAAGTCGGCAGCGGCCAGGGAAGGGCGCCTACTTTTTCAAAGCCTCCGTAATCGTTCATTCTGACCGATATAGAACCATTCTCAAGCCGGGCTTGCAGTTGCCTGGTGGCTTCGTTATCAGCAAGTGTGGCGGTTATGGTCTTGCCGTTTGCAGTGATTTCTATTTTGTTTTGCGCGTTTGCCATGATTGCCATGATTGCCATCAGTCCTGGAAGAAGCGATAGTTTCATTTCAGGTATTCATTGAAGAATTTGACAAGAGCATCGAAAGGAATTATATCTTTTCGGTCATACAGGTCTGTGTGGTTTGCACCAGGAATAACCATAAAGAGTTTATTGTTGTTTTGGCCGGGCGCGACAGAAAGTTTCTTGTAGGCATCATTTCCGAAATAGAAGGAATGAGCCTTTTCTCCATGTATAATCATTACAGCATTCTTAATTTCTGAGGCACGGCTCATTAGGGGGAAGTTTATCCATGGAATCGGTGATGTTGCGTTTCGGCCTCCGTTTGAGTTGAGCGACCTTGGATGATAGCCTCTCGGAGTCTTATAGTAGTCGAAATAATCACGCAGAAATTCAGGAGCGTCTTCAGGAAGTACGTCTGGCACTCCGCCGCCAAGTGCGGGAGTTCCGTTGCGGAAATCCTCCGTGCGCTGGGCTGCAAGCGCTGTCCTTGTTTTATCGCGGTCTTCGGGGGTGTCGGCACTGTCGAAATATCCGTTGGCGCTCACCCGGCTCATGTCGTACATTGTAGAGGCCACCGTAGCTTTTATGCGAGGGTCGGCTGCTGCCGCATTTATGGCAAGTCCGCCCCAGCCGCAAATGCCGATGACTCCGACGGCTTCCGGATTGACTGCCGGATTTGTTACCAGAAAATCTACCGCGGCACTGAAATCTTCTGTGTTTATATCAGGTGAGGTTGTATAGCGTGGCTCGCCGCCGCTTTCCCCCGTAAAAGACGGGTCGAATGCAAGCGCAACGAAACCGCGCTCGGCCATTTCCTGAGCGTAAAGGCCGGAGCATTGTTCCTTGACAGCACCGAATGGCCCGCAGACAGCAATTGCCGGCAATGGAGCGCTTGCATTTTTGGGGCTGTATATATCTGCCGCAAGAGTGATACCATAGCGGTTGGTGAATGTCACTTTTTTATGATTCACATGATTGCTCTTGGGAAAAGTTTTATCCCATTCAGAGGTAAGATTCAGATTTTCCATGTTCGTAGTATTTTTGTTTTGAGCATTGAGTGTTGCCAGTGAAAATAAAGCTATTATTAGCGATGAGATATATCGGTTCATATGTCAGTCCTGGTTTATGTCACGAATGTATTTGGCCGGTATTCCTGCTACGATTGTATTGTCGGCCACATCTTTTTTTACAACTGCGCCCGCTGCCACTATGGCATTTACACCTACGGTAACACCGGGAAGTATTACCGCTCCGGCCCCAATCCATACGTTACGGCGTATCACAACCGGCGCAGTAACCAGCGAATGTCGTTTTTCAGGCTTTTCGGGATGCCCTTCGGTTGCTATTTTCACACCGGGGCCGATAAATACGCCGTCTTCCAGCGTTATGCCGCCTTGGTCGAGAAACGTACAACCAAAGTTTATAAAAACCTCTTTGCCGACTATTGTCATTTTGCCGAAGGCGGTGTAGAACGGCGGAAACAGCCTCACAGAGCTATCGAGTTGTTGCCCCCAGATGCGTTCCAGAATGGTCCGAATCTCATCGGGCGTATGATAGCCAGTGTTCAGCTCGGCAATATGCCGGCGTGTATTTTCAATCTCGTCACAGAGAAGTTCGGGCGCAGTCTCATATATGCGCTCGCCCTTTCTCATTCGGAAAATAATATCATCAGTCATTTTTCTTGAAATGTTCGTTTTTTTCACAGTGCAAAATTAGCTTCAAAAAAGATGACCTGAATAACCAATGTTACGCCTGAATGTACCTCGATTACGGAATTACGCATCTGCCTTAAAACTCTGATTCGCAAAATATACCAATATTACAGAATTATGTACCCCGATTACATATCGGTGAGTGCTCCGCATTGCGCGACAACCGATTATTAGTATCTTTGCAAAAAAGAAGTCTTATATGGAAATCTACGAAGCAGACACTATTGAAAAATACAATCGTTATTTCGGGTTTGAGACTCGTCACCCGCTTGTCGGTATAGTTCATTTTGACGATACTGTCGAACAGCCGACGCATTGCATGCACTTCGGTTTTTATTCGCTTTTCCTCAAGAAGACTACCGGCTGCAAGATAAACTATGGGAAGACATCTTACGACTTCGACGACGAGACCGTTGTCAGTTTTGCGCCCGGCCAGACAGTAGGCATACACCGTCTTGACGACGGCCCGGCACCGGAAGCGGTCGGACTGCTGTTTCACCCCGATTTTCTTCTGCGGACTCCCTTGGCTCAAAAAATCAAGCAATATACATTCTTTTCATACGCCTCAAACGAAGCCTTGCATCTATCGACAGAAGAACGCCTGATACTGCAGGACTATATGGAAAAGATTGCCCGTGAGCTGCAACACCCCATCGACAAGTTTTCCAAGTCACTTATCATATCGAATATAGAGGTAATGCTCAACTACTGCATGCGCTTCTACGAGCGTCAGTTTGTGACTCGCGAAGAGCTGAACCACAACGCTATCGGCAAATTCGAGCAGCTGATTGACGAATATCTTGACAGCGGACGCGGGGTGACCGACGGAATACCGACCGTGAAGTATTTTGCCGAAAAGATTTGTCTTTCTTCCAACTATTTCGGCGACCTCGTAAAGCAGGAAACCGGCAAGACCGCTCAGGAGTATATACAGTTGAAAATGATAAATTTCGCTAAAAATTCCTTGCTTAATCCGGCTCTCAACACCAAGCAGATAGCCGAACTGCTCGGTTTCCAGCATTCCCAGCACTTCACCCGCTTCTTCAAGAAACATACCGGAAGTACCCCCAGAGAATACCGGCTTCTGCTGAATTAAGAGGTTGTTTAATAACATATGTGAAATCACAGGCCAAAAAGTACGAGATGGATTTATATCTGAGACGAAGGAGCATAGCGGTGGCTATGTGACTGAGCCGAAGATATAAAGGCGCTCGTAATTTTTGGAGGCGAAGCCTTTGTTTTCACATATGTTATTAAACAACCTCTTAATCTTCAAACCAGTAGTCAATGTCTGGATTATACTTTTGACCGATGAGTTGTTCTTTGTCAAAGTCCATGTCAAGATACCCGTCATCATCCAAAAAATAGATTTCTTCCTGATAGCAAGCGATTATAGTACGAAGAAAGTCCTCAAAAGAATTATGAATCTTTGTTGGTTCATCGCCATCGTGATCTATCAGGAATATTCCAACTTCTTTACCTCCCGATACTTTCAATACGTAAAAGTCTGAGGAATAATTCACAAGGATTGGATAATACTTATCTTCTCCGTTAGGAATCATTTCCTTTACAGACTGCGTAAAACTCTCGTATTCAGCATCCCTGATTAGAAGATAACCGGGTAAGAAATCCATCAGTCGTTGATCTTCACTCTCGTAATATGTACCACTTACTTTAGAGTACAATATATTTAATGATTCCGGAAGGATTAAGGGCAACTCGTTGTTCTTTACAATACTCAAGGAATAACCCGGCCTTAATTCATCAGATAGACTAATAAATTCATCTATCAAACAAGATATTTCTTTTTCCATTCAATTTTTATTTCGTGATACAACATGATGCAAATGTTCGGAAGCTAACTACTCCTTATGAGATGTTGAGCAGCTTGTTATCTACCTCATTTGACTTTTTATTATAAAATGCAAAATTCTCTTCTACAAAAGTAATTAAAACATTTTTTGCAGGAACAGCAATCAATATATTATCATCATCCGGGTAGCAGAAATCAGTCCAATACGTGAGAAAAACATCACCAAAAGTGATAATCGAACAGTTACTACCCCAAAACAATATAATCTTATCATTGGCTTCTAAAAAAGGGGATAAACTTATAGGATAATTGATTTTGTTCCAGTCAACAGATAGAGTTGATATTTTATTCAGACCATCCCAAAACGAATCAGGCAATCTAAATAAGTGACCCTTCTTAGAATTTGTTATTTCAGTCCATTTTCTTATTGAGTCGTTTTTATTGTTGATGAAGATTTTTTCAAGACTATATTCATCAATAATAACTTGATTTTGACTGAAGAATCTCCAACCAACATCGCTTTTTATTAATAATTCGATTACCTTTTCTTTTCTCATTTCCATATTTTTGAAGTGGTCGATAATATCCGGCGGATAATCGACCTTTGGGGGAGATTTATCCGCTTGTTATGTGGCTTATTTATCATTCTACTTCGTATTCTTCAGCACTTTTAAGGCCTCGTATGAAGTCCTCAAAATTTTCTGCTAAAGGAGTTATTTTGAAATCAGATTCTTGGTCGATATGCACAACTTTAGGTTCTCCGAGGGAACCACATTCTCGATAATCTAAGAAAACCATATCATGCCCAGCACTCGGACAATCACAAATAGCAACTCCAATAGCAGGATACCCCCATTCATCAATCATAAACTGACTGCCAATTTCACCACATAGTGAATAGTCCTTTTCCCTACCTATACCATAAATGCCGGTTATAGCAATATGGTCTTTAGCCCAATTTGTGGGTGAATCAGTAGGGAAGCAAGTATTGAAAGGGATGCCTCCATTATGCTGCTTCATCAGCCATATATAGGACGCCGGCAACTTGTATCCTAATTCTTTCTCTACATCGGCAATCAGTTCATCAGTCAGGGCATCACTTATATACTCTTTACGAGCATAGTTATTATCATCCCAGAAGTTTGTAAAATCAAAACCTTCAAATTCTTTTTCCATATCCTATTTTTTTATTTTGTGGCACATGATGTAATTCACCTAACGGACTTTTGATGTTGCTCTTGAAAGCGTCAGCTATGATCTTTTGAAATCTCTGAATTTTTTGTTGTTCAGCGCATTCTCGGCGGCGATGTTGCCGTTTTCAGCGGCAAGCCGAATCCAGTCTAAAGCCTGTCGGAGGTCGGCTTCCACGCCAAGCCCTTTCATATACATGTTGCCGATTTCATACTGCGCCACGCTGACTTCATGCTTGTATTTTCCGTATAAGTTGCGGCGGGAGGCAATCTGCCGATAGAGCTTCATAGCCTCGGCATAGTCTTTTTCTCCGCCCATGCCGCGTTTATAACAATCTGCGAGCTTAAGTATTGATATCACATCGCCCGCCTCGACTCCTTTACGATACCATTCGCGAGCCTTCTCCAAGTCTTTCTCCACGCCGCGCCCGTCGAGGTAGGCTCCGCCTATGCAGTGATAAGCCTCTTTATAGCCCATTTCGGCCGCTTTCATGTAGCAATCCAGCGATTTAAGATAATCTTCTTCGGTCTCTGTACGGCAATATAGCAGTCCGAGGTTGAACCAAGACTCTGCATCTTTTTCTCCGTCGGCAACCTCGGTATATAATTCGGCAGCGGTATTTTCATCATTGTCGATGTCTTCATCTTCGATAAGTTCCACCACTTCATCAGGAACACCCGTACCCCAGTAGAGAATGTCGGCAAGCCGCTTTTTTGTCGCCATATCGCCTTTGTCGGCACGCGTTTTCAGGATTTCAACCCAGCGGTAGTACCATTTGCAGGCAATCTTCACTCCCTCTTCGCGGTCAATGTCTTCTGGACAGTCATAGACATAGAGTTTCATCAGAGCCTGAGCAGCACTTGCCACGCCCTTGGTGGCTTTTGCTTCCAGTATCTCAATCCAGCGGTAATGCCACTTGTGCACAAAGTCTTTTTTAGCCTGCGCACTGATCATCTCATCGTCGCCAAAATCGTAGCGATAGAGATTTGCCAACGCCTCGGCAGCCTTGTCGCTCCCTTTGTCGGCAGCTTTTTCAAACCAGTAAATCGCTTTCTGGTTATCACATTGATGATGATAGCCCCACGAATAATACCGTCCGAGCATATACTGCGCCTTGGTGTTGCCTTTTTCGGCAACAGGTGTTATGGCATCGACCGCCTGCTGCGCCAGTTCATCGTCGCCCTCTCCGGCATACAAGCTTGTGAAGTGCTGTATGATTTTATAGTATTCTGTCAGTTGGTTCATTGCAGTATGTCTTATTTATTAAATATATCGGTGTTAAGGATACTTTCAGCATTTCGGTTGCCTTTCTTGGCGGCAAGTTGGAGATATTTGGCGGCTTTTTTCAAATCAACCGGCACGCCTAACCCTTCAAGATACATGTTGCCGATTTCATACAACGCCGTGCCTATGCCGTCGGCATATCTCTGCCAATAGCGGCCGGTGCGTTCCGCTATATGCATGTATTGCTCCATCGCCTTTGAATAATCAACCTTGCAGCCTGCACCATGCTTATAACAGTCTGCCAGTCGCAGTTTGGCGCTTATCTCACCCATATCAGCACCTTTGCGATACCAGCGGAAAGCCATGACCGGATTCTGCTTCACCCCCAGCCCTTCACAATAAGCATCACCCACCTTAACAAAGGCTTCGTCATAATTCATCTCTGCGGCTTTCTTGAAGCAAGCAAAGGCTTTTTTGTATTCAGCCAACTCTTGATAGGCAAGCCCCATCATATACCAGGCCTCGTCCTTCATGCAGAAAGGCTCGTTGCCTTCGATAATATCATTATACCGTTTTATCGCTGATTTAATGGTAGAGGTTCTATCATTATTCTCAGATAACTGATTCACTGTTTCGCCCATCTTTTTACGGAATTTCTCTTTCGCGTATTCATAAGATTCAACGATGTAAGGCTTCAATGATTCAAATGTCGTTTCAGATGGAGTCAAAGCGCAAATCCATCCCATCCACGCATAGACCGGATGCGGCATAATGACATCTTTTGCGGTAAAGTCATACGGCATATCCACAACACAACCTTTATCCGGGCGTTGTGGAAATTCTGCGAATAAAGTGCGGAATGTCTGTTTTCTGACGCCTATATTCACGCGCCACACATCCTCGCGGTCAAGGCGGGAAGCCCGGTCATTGTCGCCATCCTTTTCTTTGATTGTCAACACATACACACCACGTTTAAGCACGCCTCCGGGATTGTAGAAAATCCCACGCTCGCCCCAGCTGTTTACCTCTACAAGCCCGTCAAAATTGTCAAGGCAATATTTCAGAATGTCGTCAGGTGTAATAGCCATATTGCAATCAGTTTTTCATTCAAAATTAAGCCAATACTTACTTTAGAACTTCTCCGATGAGTTTGTCCAGCCGTTTGTGGCTGATGCCGTATTCCTCCATGACACCTGCTTTCAGTGCTTCGTAAAGAAGTGCGCTGTCCTCGTCCGGCAACCGCTGCATATCAAATTTCGACACGACTCCATGTTCTTTCAGAATATCGGCTGTCGCCTGACGCACGGTTTTAGATGCTGCCTTTAGCCGCTCTTTCAAATCAGGCAGCGCATTGCGGGATTCAATATTGCCTTTTGCGCCATATTCCTCGATGATGCGGCTTATCCATTTCAAGTCATCCTTGTCTCCGTGCGAGGCTATTGAAAGCAGAGTATGCACAGGAGTTTCCGGTTGTACGTCTATATTTTCAAGATAGTCAACCCACCAGATGGCATTGCCTTTTGTGATTTCTTTGGCGAGCCGTCCAAGCAGGAAAGCGAATCCCGCCTCTTCAAACCGATGTACAAGGAGTTTATGATAAATGAAATAAGCCGTTTTACGGACATCTTTCCCTTCTGCGCCGGGATGTTCACAGATAATATCTTCCAGCACCGGCAGAAGCGACATATCCGTCAGATTGCGGGCCTCCTGCCACGCAGCCCATTGGGCTGTCCCCTCATAAAAACCCTTTGCCTCCAGGTCGGGGGTACGCATCCTGTCTATTAGGTCTAAAACGGCTTCTTTCGTAATGGCATCCATAGAAGATTACTTTCTATTGTTATTTATCAGTCTATACATCAAGGCAATATCCTCTGACGCCATTTGGAACTTTGATTTTTCGATAAGGAGGTTTTGTCCTGTCATGATATAGGAGGGCAGTATGCGCCATCCGTTATAGAAAATCTCAGTATTACGCAATTTGTAGGTAGATACACTTGGTACGGCATTTTTCCTGCTTGCCTTTTTGCTTATCATATTAAAGGCTTTTTTCGCCACATCACCCATCAGCATCACAACCTGAAGATTGGGAAACAGCTCAAGTTCCTTTTCAAGATACGGCAGACTTTCTTCAATGCTTTCCTTTGAAACAGCGTATTCCGATTTAGGTGTCTTAACGGCGTTTGTAATATAAATGCCGAGGTTCAATATATCCTGAATATTATTTACCTCTATTCCCGCTTTTCGGAACAGCGGGATTGTAGTCGACATATATGCAGCGTCAGACTTTCCGTAGAAATCATCGTCAGAATCAACCGGAACAACTTCATTTATCATGATGGCACGTATCGTCTCCGACTCAATATTTACGTCATTAAGCCGCAAGTTGTTGTTGTTTTCAATAAACCGCAGCAACTCTGCCTTTACATTCATAATCTGATTTTTTTAAGGGCAAAACTCATATTTTTGCCGAGGTTACGCATATTAGCCATGCCTTCCTCATCATTGAGGACATCACCGATATTCTTGCCATAGACCATGTTCCAATACGTTGAGCCAACGACAATGATCTCTTTATTGAGCATGAAGTGATTCATGGTGTCAACGGTAGTCATGCCGCCACCGCGACGCACCGCAGCAACCGAGGCACCAACCTTATGGCGAAGAAGCCCCGGATTGGTTGCTACGACAACGCCACCACGTTCCAGAAAGGCTTTCATCTTTGCGGACACATCAGCGGAATATACCGGCGATCCGAGGATAATGCCGTCCGCCCTCAATATCCGGCTGAATATCTCAGCAAATCCATCATTTGCCAACACACAGTTGCCTCTGCCTTTACAGGCAAAACATCCGCGACACGGCTGTATTTCATATTCAGCCAACTGTATCAGTTCTGTTTCGATACCCTCTTTATTGAGTTCATTAAAGACCTTGCTGATAATCAGGGCTGTGTTCCCGTCTTTGCGGGCACTTCCGTTGATACCTATTACCTTCATTGCTTGTAGTCGCTTTTTATCTCGTCTATTGACATGCTACCGATACCATCACGCTTTAGCGCTTTGCCTTGCAAAGAACTCATCATCGGGTAGTTCTTTGATGGTAACGGTGAAGAACCGCTCCGTGATTTGGGTTATTTCAGAGCTGTTGTAGTCAAGCGTTCTTAATGACTTCTTCAAAAATCAGTGCGGATTCCTCCGACAAACGCCGGGTCGCAGCTATACTTTGAGCCAACACTACTCCTTTTGAACTAATTCGTAATGGCTTCTCTTTACTCTTCGGATAACCGAATCTAAGAAGTGGCACAAGTTCACCAGGAATGAGACGTGGTTTGATAACACTGCCATTTTCTCCCCATACTGCCCATTCTGCACAGCAATTAAACGGTTCCTGATGCTTGCAATGTGGTTTGTCGCAGGGAATAATCATCGTGAGATTCTCAGGCACACTCTCAAGGCATTTATAAGATGCATCTTTTGCACAAAAGAATGTGTCGGAGGTCTTAACGACAACGCCTTCGGGAATAAGGGATCTGTAATGAGCTCCAAGTTCTCTTATGCAATAGTCAAAGGCTCTCTCTTTATGAGTCACTTCCAGTCTTGCCATTATGTAGAGATGCCTGTCGAGCAATGAAACCGGGAATACGATATCTCCTTCTTTTATAGATGCTATTGACGGCATCCTTGAGTGGATGCTGCCAAACACTACTTTTATAGGCCCTGTGTCATCTGATTTTCTTAGTTCCTCCAACCAGTCCTGAGGCCAGTAAACAGTATAATATGCCATATAAACTTCATTTAATAGTCGTCATTTTACTTTTTCTTTGATTTCGGGAATGGCACGACATTCCAGAGGGCTTCAATTACTTTGAGGACTTTACGGGAGTCTGTAAAATCAAGAATATAAGCTTCTTTTGCACCCGGATATGGGCAACCGCACTCGGCATCTGACATCATTTCGGCAATACAAGGTAGTTTCTTGACGTAAGCGATATTGTCGCAGGCAGTGATTACGCATTTTTTATTGACGTAGATGATGTAATCACCCATCATCTTGCGACTGTGAACCTCGCCCAATGGGGCAAGCGCATTGCAGACAGATTTTATAAAGTCGGTCGAACAAGCCATTATATTATCCGGGAAAAAGAGCGCAGAATCCTTGTTTGTTGAATTGATAGTACATTTCGATGCGTTCGGGCGTGTCGTTTTCAAGAAGCATCAATAGCTCTTTAGTAAATTCGAGAACACCGGACCCATTGGCGGTCACTATGCCTCCATCTGAAACAGCCTGCTGATGGACGTATCCTTCCGGATTGATATAATTTTCGCCTCCCCACATTTTCAATTGGTCGAGTCCATTGCCTGTGTGCTTGACATTATTGAGAAAACCGCATTTAGCCATGAATGATGCACCATTGCAGATGGCTCCGACAGTTATGCCTTTATCCAATGCCTTACGGACAATGGGTGTAACCATATCTGCTGCCGGAGTGAGCCAGCCATAACCGCCTATCAGAACGAGTGCGGCATAATCATCCGGCATATCTTCAAACGAGTAATCAGGCAACACTTGGAATCCGCCAATGGCCGTGACAGGCTCCGTAGTAGGCGCAATGATTTTATTGATATATTTGGGATTCGCTTTCAACTGTTGTTCGTCACTGCTTATGGCCTCCATAAGATAGACCATTTCATGTGACGCGAAGTCCGGAAGCAGAACATATAGTATTTCGTTGCTCATATTAATTATTTTAGAATATTGGAAAGACTCGGATCGCAGAACATTGTCGGAGTAAACTCCACAATCTGATAGTCGGCGATTCCGTTGATTTTGAATGGGTCATGTGCAATGATGGAATCCACTGTCGCACGATTGTCTGCCTTTATCATTATCACACCGCCAATGCGGGGAGTCTGGGGGCCGGAGGCGATGAAATCGTCTGCAGCATAATGCTCGGCAAGATAGTCGCGGTGCGCCTGAAGATGACGGTCAACTTCTTCAAGCGGTTTCTTATAAGTTAGAATTGCGATAAACATAGCGGTTCACATTAAAAAAAGTGTAGGCCGGAGGCTACGGGCTTCCGCATTAACTTCTGTTATGCGGGAAACATCGGACCTCCATGCCACAAAGTTACAAAAGTAAATTATTATATCATAAAAATCCTACCGAATCTCAAACTATTCAATACATGTCTATGTTTTAATCACTGTTAAGAGCCGGATTGGCTCAAAATAAACATTGTGATTGTATGGACAAAAAAAGACTCACCGCTGAAAACGGGCGCCCTGTCGCCGACAACCAGAATGTACAGACCGCAGGTCTGCGTGGCCCCGTTACTGCCACAAACCCGTGGTATCTTGAGAAAATTGCTCACTTCGACCGCGAAGTAATTCCCGAACGCCGCATGCATGCCAAAGGCTCAGGCGCATTCGGCACGTTCACTGTAACTCACGATATCTCAGAATTTACCAGAGCCTCCATTTTCTCTGAAATCGGTAAGCAGACACCTTGTCTGGTACGATTCTCTACCGTTGCAGGAGAGCGTGGTGCCGCCGATGCCGAACGTGATATACGCGGTTTTGCCATGAAGTTTTATACCGATGAAGGCAATTGGGATCTTGTTGGCAATAACACTCCCGTGTTTTTTCTTCGCGACCCGCTTAAATTCCCCGACCTGAACCACGCTATCAAACGCGACCCTCGGACTGGCATGCGAAATCCGACCGCCAACTGGGATTTCTGGACACTTCTCCCCGAAGCTCTGCATCAGATTACCATCACCATGTCGCCGCGAGGCATTCCGGCGTCATTCCGCCATATGCATGGCTTCGGTAGCCATACCTACAGTTTTATCGACAGGAATAACCGTCGCACGTGGGTGAAATTTCATTTTCGCACACTTCAGGGAATCAAAAATCTCAGCGATGAAGAAGCCGAGGCCATAATTGCCAAAGACCGCGAGTCGCATCAGCGCGACCTTTTCGAAGCTATTGAAAGGGGCGATTTTCCGCGCTGGAAGCTTCAGATTCAGCTTATGACCGAAGACGAAGCCCGAAAATACCATATAAATCCTTTTGACCTCACAAAAGTGTGGTATCATAAAGATTTCCCGCTGAGGGATGTCGGGATTCTGGAACTTAACCGAAATCCGGAGAATTTCTTCGCAGAAATCGAACAGGCGGCTTTCAATCCGGCCAACATAGTCGACGGAATCGGTTTCTCTCCCGACAAAATGCTTCAAGGCAGACTTTTCTCCTATGGCGATGCACAGCGCTACCGCCTTGGGGTTAACAACAATCTCATTCCGGTAAATCAGCCCAGATGCCCCTTCCATTCATATCATCGCGACGGGCAGATGCGAACAGATGGCAACTATGGCCGCACCATCGCATACGAGCCAAACAGCTCAGGCGAATGGAGCGACAATCCTTCGCTTAAGGAGCCCCCGCTTGCTCTCGATGGAGAGGCGTACACATATGACGAACGGGAGTACGATGATGACTACTATACTCAGCCCGGAAAACTCTGGCGGCTTATGAGCAGCGACGACAAACTTGCAACCTGCCGCAACACGGCGGCTCAGATGAAAGAGGTGCCTCTGTTCATAAAGCAGCGACATGTGCGCGCCTGCCATAATGCCGATGAAGAATATGGCCGAATGCTCGCCGAGGCCCTTGAAATTGATCTTGCCGAGGCGCTTACAGCAGAAGACCCTGCTCATCCGACCTGGGATAAGCGCCCCGGTATATGATTGACTAATACGCTTATTTGAGTATCTCGTATTCGGTGTCTGAGACAGGCTCAAGCCAGATGTTTTCTGTGTTTGTGCCTGTCACACTGAATGCGAGATGCGCAAACCATGAGTCTTTTGCCGCTCCATGCCAGTGCTTGACGTTGGCCGGTATATGGATTACAGTGCCGGGAAGTATCTCGATCGCCGGCTTCCCTTCCTCCTGATACCAGCCGCGTCCGGCCACTCCTACGAGCATCTGTCCGCCCCCGGTGTCTGCTTTGTGAATGTGCCAGTTGTTGCGGCAACCGGGCTCGAATGTCACGTTTGAGAATGAAATCTGTTCGGTCGAGAGTGGGGCAAGGTAACTGTTGCCTGTGAAATACTCTGCATAGGCTGTATTCGGTTCGCCTATCGGGAATATCATTGAGCGGGCAAATTCATTCTTTGCATCAATTCCCTTGATGTCATCTTTCCATACATCTTTTGCAAGACGAAATGCAGCCCAAGCCTTGGGCCACCCGGCGTAGAATGCTACATGAGTCAGGATTTCGGCAATTTCCGTGCGGGTTATTCCGTTCTTCTTCGCCTCCTGAAGATGATAGGTCAGCGAACTGTCGGTAATGCCCTATGAAATAAGCGATGTGATTGTCACAAGGCTGCGGTCTCGCAAAGAAAGAAGGTCGTTGCGGCTCCAGACCTCTCCGAAAAGGATATCATCGTTGAGCCGGGCGAATTCCGGCGCAAAATCGCCAAGCTGTTCGTGCCCGGCTGTCTGAACTATTTTCTGCTGTGCCATAATAATATTAGGTGCCATTGCCGATATCGCCAGCTATACTATTGTTATTCTTTTCATTTTGATATAATATTTTTCTTTCCGTTTATGATATATATCCCTGATGATAATCCTGCGGTAGAGTGGGCATCGGAGGGGAGTCTCACACCGGAGAGAGTATATATAGTATATATCTCGTCGGGTTCAGTCGAAATATGACTGATGCCGGATATAAGGCTGTTGTAATTTATTTCCTTCAGCCAGTTGTCAAGCACTGCACCGGAGTTTGAAGTTTGGGAAGACCGTATCCAGAGCGACGGAGACTGGAAATCTCCACCGGGTATCAGACGCTTAGCATCGGCCTCGACGCCGCTTATGCCGCTGCTTGCACTTGAAACGATAAGCCCGATTTTCTTCCCCGCCATCTCCTTGCCGTATTGAAACAGGAAAGTCTGTAGTGGAGCCGCCATATTGCTCCACCAAAGCGGAGCACCGATAATTATGCAGTCATAATCCGACAGATTCACATTTACAGGGTCAATTGCAGGATATGAAGTCATGTCATCAGGATTATTGCGTATGGCCGCAATCTGCGCGCTGCCTATGGCATAATTGTTTGCTGCATAGTCGAGACCCTTTTGTGCTGGTTCGATTTCCAGAACGTCGGCGTCTATTTTTGAGCGGAGTTCATTGACTATCCGCTCTACATTATTGGTATAGCTGTAATATAGAACTAATGTTTTTGCCTTTACACTTGCAGCCGTAATCATTGCAAGAATTATAAATATAACTGTCCTCATGTGTCCGTTGAGTTTATGGTGCAAAATTAATTATAGATATTTTTATAAATGTACCAGAATTACAGACAAATATACCAAAGTTACGGTATGTCAGTGTCCGACTTGCTTTTGTTGCTCGGCATTATATCTGTCGCCGACTACCGGGATAGCGGCGACCGCTCTCTCAAGGGTGCGCCATTCCTCTTCTGAGACATCAAAAGTGAGCGTATGAAGATTCTCTTCAAGATGGGAATGCTTGGTTGTGCCGGGTATGGGTACTATCCACGATGCTTTGTGCAACAACCATCCGAGTGCTACCTGCGAGGAGGTCATACCCCTATCCCGTCCGAACTGCTGTAGCTCATTTACTATCCGGGTGTTGGCCCGTATAGCCTCCGGCTGGAAACGCGGCAATGTGTGGCGGTTGTCGTTATTGGTGTCAAAGCGGGTGTATTCATTTATGCAGCCTCCGAGAAATCCACGGTTGAGCGGGCTGTATGGCACAAATCCGATGCCGAGTTCACGACAGATATCCAGAACACCGTTTATCTCCACATCGCGGTGCATCAGATGATATTCGCTCTGGATGGCTGTCAACGGGCAGACTGCATGAGCCTTGCGTATTGTATCGGCGCTCACCTCGCATAATCCCCAGCGTTGCACCTTGCCTTCTCTGATAAGCTCGCTGATTGTTTCGGCAACTTCCTCGATTGAGGTATTGCGGTCATATCGGTGCTGATAAAACAAGGGTATGGAATCTATGCGCAGCCGTTTCAGCGATTCTTCGCAATACCGTCGCACTGTGGCGCGACTGCTGTCCTGCCGCCCGGTTCCTCTGCCGTCGATGACCTCATGACCGAATTTCGTTGTCACATTCACACGCCCCTTGTATGGTTCAAGAGCTTCGCCTGCGAGCAATTCGTTTTTCAGCGGACCGTATATAATAGCTGTGTCAAACAAGGTCACACCTCTGTCAACAGCCTCATGTATCAGTCGGATACACTTCTTTCGGTCGGGCGACTGCGATCGGTTGTAGTTCATTCCCATCACTCCGAATCCGAGTGCCGACACTTTCATAGCGGCTTTTCCAGAACCGAGGGTGCGGTATTGCATTCTGTCGGATTCTACATTTGCCGTGTCCTTACCCGATAGCACACTTTCAGCTGCATGAACCTTGTCGAGCACAGGATTTATCGACAATGCTGCGCCGATGGCTGCCATGGTCTTCAGAAAGCCCCTGCGGTCTTTTGCAAATATGTCGTTCATAGGCGGTCTGGTTTTGATTTCACACCGCAAAATTACAGCGAAAGCCACGCAACGGCTTTGTTGCGTGGCTCAATCTGCTTTGTCCTGCGGCTCACTATGAAAGAGTAGGAGCCATACCGTAGGTTTCTTTATATAGTTTTGAGAAATGCGACAGATTTTTGAAGCCTACATCGAAGCATATTTCAGACACTTTTTTGCCGCCTTTGCGAATCAGTTCCCGTGCCGCTTCAAGCCGTCGGCGTATCAGCCACTTCTGCGGAGTAAGACTGTTTATCTTCTTGAAATCGCGTTTGAACGTGGCAAGACTTCGGCCTGTATAGTATGCCATTTCTTCCATCGTGAGGTCGTGCATATAGTTTTTCTCCATGAAATCCACGATGTCTATCTTCCACGGTTCGACAAAATCAAACAATGAGGCATACAGATTTTCGTCGGTTTTAAGAATGGTGAACATTCCTTCTTCCATTTTCATTTTTAATATCTCCTCATCAGGCGAGGCTTCTGCGTCGAAATAAGGTATCAGCGACTCAAAGAGACTGCGCACGTCCAGGCGGTCTGCCGGAAATTTTACAAGACTTGCCTTCTCCCGTCGCGCGTCAGCCGGAATATCTCTGCGGTTCAGAGTGTGGAAAAACTCTTTCAGATAATCGCGGGAGAACTTCATCACAACCGAACGGTAGGGCCTGCCGTCTTTGACGCGCTTCTGGAGCCACATTCGGTTGTCGCGCCTCATGAAAGCGCAGTCGCCGGGATGAAGTATGGTCTTACGCCCGCTGTCTGTAATCTCCAGTTCGCCTGAGTGAATATAGATGAGAGTATGCTCACGGTTGCAGTGGGCGCAGCCGCGGTCGTCGGTGAAATAGCTTGCGATAAAGGTGTTTGAGCAATTGAATACGTCCAGTTTTTCCATATCAGTCTGGGTTTAGACTGCAAAGATAGCTCATAGAATCTTCAAATGTTTTGTTGTGCGGCTCATTATTGGTCGGATTTTCAAAATAAACAAAAAGCGGCGTAGCCATTTTCAGGCTACACCGCTTTCTTAAGAGTGGAGTGTATATCAGTCGAGGGTAAGAGTGACGATGGATTTGGCGGGGAGGGAAACAGAGAGGGTGCCTTTGGCCGTTTTCGCACCTTTGAAAGGTTTGAGTGTCACTTTTTCAGCCTCGCCGAAATTGTTGTAGTCGCGTATGTCCTTTGCTGTAAGGATTTCTGCGTTTACAATCTTGCGTGCTTTGATGTTTTCGAGCGGAATGTTGATGTCGAAATCTTCTGCCAGGTCGGTGTTGGTGAGCGAGATTGTCACTTTGCCGTCTTTTTCAGAAGCCGTGGCGCTGATGACAGGCACATAGCGGTTATCGCGCACCTTGCGTACGGGAGTATTGATTTCCAGAGGTATGTATGTAGCGTCCTGATGAGGAACATACATTTTGAATACGTAGTAGGTGGGGGTGAGTACCATCTGGTCGTCTTTTGTGAGCACCATGGCCTGAAGCACGTTTGCTATCTGTGCGATATTAGCCATTTTCACGCGGTCGGTGAGGCCGTGGAAGGTGTTTAGTGACAACGCTGCTACCATTGCATCGCGCATGGTGTTCTGCTGGTAGAGGTGACCCGCTATGGTGCCAGGTTCTTCATCCCACCATGTGCCCCATTCGTCAACCATAAGACCTACACGCTTCTTGGGGTCATATTTGTCCATGATTGCCATGTGCTTTTCCACAACCGGGCCTATCTCGAGGCACTTGCCGAGAGTCCAGTAGTAGTCCTCGTCGGTGTAGTTTGTGGCAGAGCCTTTCGAGCCTGTCCAGCCCGGCACGGTGTAGTAGTGCAGAGAGATACCATTCATGTGGCCGCCGGCTTTCTTCATCATTACTTCGGTCCAGTTATAGTCGTAGTCGCTGGCGCCGGATGCAATTTTATAGAGACGGTTCTTGCCGAAATTGCGGCAATATGTCTGATAGCGGCGATATACATCGGCATAATATTCGGGCGTGAACGAGCCTCCGCAGCCCCAGCTTTCGTTGCCTACGCCGAGATATTTGAGATGCCAGGGCTTCTCGCGGCCGTTGAGCTTGCGGAGCTGTGCCTGTGGACCGTCTTCGGCAGTGATATATTCGACCCATTCGGCGAGTTCTTCGACTGTGCCGCTGCCTACATTGCCGCTAAGATAAGGCTCAATGCCGAGGAGTTCGCAGAGGTTGAAGAATTCGTGAGTACCGAAGCTGTTGTCTTCGACTGTTCCGCCCCAGTTGTTGTTTACCATGCGCGGACGGTTCTCGCGAGGGCCGATGCCGTCTGTCCAGTGGTATTCGTCGGCAAAGCAGCCGCCGGGCCAACGGAGCACAGGTATATGCAGTTCGCGGAAAGCGCCGAGCACGTCGTTGCGGTAACCCTGAGTGTTGGGTATCGGCGAATCTTCGCCTACCCATATGCCTCCGTAGATGCAGGTGCCAAGGTGTTCGGCAAACTGACCGTAGATTTCCTTGTTGATTTTAGAGGCTGTCGTCGTTGGCTTGGGCTCGATGGTAACAGTCTGGGCCGCAAAAGCCGAGGCTGTGCCGAGTAGAGCGGCGATAGTCAGATTAAGTAGTTTCATACGAGGAGATTATTCTGCTTTTTTGAATTTGAAGACATAGAATGTATTGGGCTTGAGCGACGCATTGTAGGTATATGCGTTTTTCACTTTGTCTCCGAGTGCGGCCGTGTCGATTTCTTTTGTGAGCGGCATGATGAGGCCGGGATTCTCAAGAGAGTTTTCGGCATCGGGGTCGGGCGAAGAAAGGGTGGTGACAGTGGCTGATCCGATTGTTTCTTTCTTTTTGAGACCAGTGAGTTTGATTTCGAATGGCTGCACGGTCGAGGAGGTGTTGGCAACTTTGACGATGTATTCGCCGGTGTTCTTGTCTACGACTGCACTGGCAAAGAGACCGTTCTGGTCTTCGTTGCCGGCGGCAGGCTTGCCGTTGAGATTAGCGGGGAGTACGTTGGTGCCCTTGTTGAGGCTATAGAGCTGCTGCACGTAGTAGCTTGATGTGGGGAACGATTCGCTGTTGTCAAACCAGATCATGTCGGGGCGCCACTGCCAGCCTTCGACGTGGGCGAAGAGGGGTGCGTATGTAGCCATGTGCACGATGTCGGCGTTGCGTTCGAGGCCGGTCATGAAAGCGGCTTCGAGGAGGGCGGTGTTGAAGTGGTTCCACTTCTTGCCTTTGCCGTGGCATGCATATTCGCCGGCAAATACTTTCGGGCCCTTGCGGTCGTAGTTGTCATATCGGTTGCCCTGAGCAAGGAACCATGTCTCGGGGCGGTAGAAGTGCTCGTCGACGAGGTCGGCGCCGAGTTTCTTCATTTCGGGCCAGAGATAGTCGAACTGTTCGCCTTCGGAGTCGGGGCCGGACGAGCCGACAATCTTGATGTCGGGATATGCCTTGCGGATAGCTTTCACGAAGGGTTCGAGGTGCTCGGGATATTCAGGGCCCCACTGTTCATTGCCGATGGCGATGAATTTGAGGTTGAAGGGTGCGGCATGGCCCATTTCGGCACGGAGCGCGCCCCATTTGGTGTCGGTACCGCCGTTGGCAAACTCAATGAGGTCGAGAGCATCCTGGATATAGGGCTGGAGCTCGTTTACAGGCACATGGGCGCTTTCTTCATGGTTCTGGAACTGGCATGCGAGGCCTACGCTGAGCACGGGCAGAGGCTCTGCACCGATTTCTTCAGACAGGAGGAAGTATTCGTAGAATCCGAGACCACCCGACTGGTAATAGTCAGGATAGAAGCGGTGAGGGAATGTGTAGTGCCAGCGGTTTTCGTTGACAGGACGGTTTTCAACAGGGCCGACAGTGTTTTTCCACTGGTAGCGGGTGTCGAGGTCAGTACCTTCGACAATGCAGCCGCCGGGGAAGCGGAAGATGCCCGGTTTGAGGTCGGCAAGCTTCTGGGCGAGGTCTGCGCGGAGGCCGTTCTCATGGCCCTGCCATGTTTTTTCGGGGAAAAGCGATATATGCTCGAGGTCGACGGGGGTTGTGTCAGGTTTTTTGAGGAAAATGCGGAGTTTGCCCTTGCTGCAGTCCTTGTCGGGGGTAAGGGTTACTTCATATTTTTTCCATTCCTTTGAATCGACGGTGATTTCCTTGCTTGCATCAACCTGAGAATTGTTCATTGAGGCGGGGTTTTCGAGCTCAACGCGGATTTTGGCCGGTTTCCCCTGAGGCGAGCGAGCCCAGACGGAGAAGCGGTAGTTTTCGCCTTTCTTGTATGTTACGCCGAAGAAACCTTCGTTCTCAAGGCCTGTGTGCTTGTCGTTGTGTCCGGCCGAGGCGAGGCGCACGTAGTGGGGGTTGCGCTCGAAGGGGCCGTCGTTCTGCAACTTGACATCACCGTATGTGACCCATGCGGCCAGATTCTGCGGGAATTCGAACGAGCGGTTTTTAATCATTTCAGCATAAAGACCGCCGTCGGCCGCATAGTTGATGTCTTCGAAGAACAGGCCGTACATTGTCGGCTGTATGGGGGCTCCAGGTTTGTCGGTCTGGACGGTGAACACGTTGTTCGCGGCAAGCGACAGCGCTGTAGACAGTCCGAGCGACAGGAGCAGGCTTGATTTGTAGATCATGATTGGTTATTTGGGTAAAAATATTTTGTATATGTCTGTGTTTGTTTATTTCACTCGTTTGCCCCATAATGCTCTTCCGGAACGGTCGAGTCCGGTGAGTAGGGCAGTGTCGTGCTCGCGTTCCCAGTCATGGCCGGCAAACACGGCTATGTCGTCAATACGGTCATCGCCGAAAGCGATTGAGAGGGTCTGCTTTCCGCTGTCGAAGTGCCAGGAGCCTTCTCCGGGCTCTATTTTTCCATTCGAGCAAAGCGTGAATCGCTGTGAGCTGTTGCCGTCTCCGTCGAGCAGGTCGCTTTTGCTTAAGAGAGCGGAGGCGCTGCCACTGCGGTCGGCGCGGGGCTCGAACAAACGCATTATTTCCCACTCGCCTTCGAGGTCGGCCGTCTTGAAAAAGCGTTCGCGGACAGCAGTATATCGCTCCGGCGATACCATCGGCCAGCCATCGGAAGTGAAAAACATACGGCGCACGTGAAGCACCATCATGTCGGGAGCGGAAGCGAGTCGCCCCTGATGTGCCATGAAGAAATTGCCGTCTGCGTCTGTGAAAACGCCGCAGTGGCCTGTTCCGACCCAGCCGGAGTGTCCTTCAAAGCGATAAGGCGCTGTGAGAATCGGGAAGTTCTCTGTAGAATCGGCAAGCTGGCGTCCGTGCATGTCGGTGAACGGCCCTTCGGCAGAGCGCGACAGGCCTACACGAACGTTGTATGTTGTCATCAGCGGGTCGTAGGATAGGAAGAGATAGTAGAATCCGTTGTCGGGATTAAATATGATTTCCGGAGCCTCGATATTGTCGCGCTTGTAGTTGGCACGGCTCGCGGTTTTGCTTCCCAAATCGCCTTCTACCGTCGGAAGACCGGTAGCCGGATTGAGTTCCAGGCAGTTTAGACCGCCGAAATATGAGCCATAGTGCATAAAGCAGCGTCCGTCGGAAGTGGTGATTACCGAGGGGTCGATGGCGTTCGTCGGTGCGTCGCTGTTTGTTTTCACGGCCGGAGCGACATGTTTCCACGGTCCGAGGGGCGACGGTGCCTCTGCGAGACCTATATAAGAGCTGTTTCTGCCGAAAGCCGACACACAATAATAAAGATGGAATGTTCCATCGTGCATGTCTACCATATATGGAGCCCATACATTGTGCGCCCCATGGCCGTTGTTATTACTGCGTACCCATTCGACAGCCTCTGCCGGTATTTCGGGGAATGCCCAGCCTGCAAACTGCCAGTTGACAAGGTCGGCCGATTTTCTCATCTGCACGAAGCCTTTCGGTCGCATGCGTGTATGCGCTGCCGTGTCGACAAAAATTGCGTCGGTGGAATACATATAGAATGTGTCGCCAACGAGGCATACAGCCGGGTCGTGCACATTATAAGTGCCCCACTTGTCATTATTGTCTATCGAAGACACCGCTCGGTAGTCGTCAGCCCATGGATTCGGTGCCGGCATAGGCCGGAATACGGTCTCGGCACACGATGAAAACGCGGCGACAAAAAATATAGGCGCAAGAACTTTGATAAGGTTATTCATGTAGAATTAGGGTACGATTGGCATTTTGACGGTAAAGTTAGTGATTTTGGAGACATGACGAGGTGGATAAAACAATATTTTTAGAGGATAAAACAGTATTGTGGCGTATAAAAAATTTTTTACATGCTCACAATCAATAATTAGAACAAAAAAACTTTTAAGAACAAAAAATATGTTATCTTTGTCCGCATAAATGCCACAGAAGGTCCTACGGACCGGCCCGACCACCTGAAATCCGATAATACCGCATATCACTTACATCTTGAAACCACTTAACATTTTCAGATTACTTTTATCCTGTTTTTGCTTTCTGCTGTTTGCGGTGGCAGCGGGAGTGTGCAGGGTGTCGGCTGCCGTCAGCGATACGACTCTTCCGAATACCTTCCTGTCATCCTATAATGTAGGATATCTTACGGCGGCCGAAGGCTTGCCTCACAATTTTGTCGACGATATCTACCGTGATAGCCGCGGCTTTCTCTGGATTGGTCTCGGCGGCGGAGGGCTGTCTCGCTACGACGGCGATGAATTTATCAACTTCAGTGTTACATCTGAGGAGTATCCGCTGGCGGGGAATTTTGCCGTGGAAATGGCCGAAGACAAGTTCGAGCGGCTATGGGTGGCTACAGACGGTGGCCTGTGTACGCTCAATCTGTATACATTGCAGCCTATGGAAATCGAAGACCGCGACGGACGCCTGTATGAAGTGTGCCATAACACTATATGGGCTGTGACCGCCGACGCCGACGGACGCCTCTGGCTGCGTACGGTGAATTCCATTTTCTGCATTGACTTCGGAAACGACGGCGCCGTTGAGAATATCTACGAGCTTTCAGGCATACCTCATCCGATCGGGCCTGTGGCTCTGCGCGATGTCTATGCCGACGGCCGTGTCTGGACAGTGATCGGAGGCGTTATTTCGCAGCTCGATGTATCTGCTGACAGCAATAGTATAGTGGTCACACCCGTTGCAGACTGCCTCACATTCGCACCGGATATAACAGTGTCCGACATCATTCTTTATGGCAGCGAGGTATGGATTGCCACCGACCTTGGCCTTTGCCGCTATAATCCGGCAGAGAATATTGCCAAGATGTATGAGTACAACGATGCCGATACCTTGTCGATTTCGCAGAACTATGTAAGCACTCTGGCGGTCACTGCCGACCGCAGGCTACTTGTAGGCACATTGCAAGGACTTAACATATATAATCCGATAAGCGATAATTTTGAGCGTGTGCAGAGACCGAATATAGATGAGGCCGGTTCTATAAACAATAATTTTATCAATAAGATATATATCGACGGCGACCGCATATGGATCGGTACAGAAGGTTGCGGTCTTAACCGTCTGTCGCCGAAACGCCTGCGTGTGCGCGATATCACCAACAACTTCAATGCTCCCGGGCTTTGCTTCAATGCTCCCGTCAACGCTATCCTTGCAGAGGACAATGGCTCGGTATGGATTGGCTCTGTGGAAGGTGGTCTCCACCGCAGCGACACCCGTCTTGGCGAATTCCGCCACTTCTCAGCAGAAAGCGGCCATCTGAGCCATAATTCTGTCAGCGCCATAGCCCGCGACGGCAGCGGCCGGCTATGGGCCGGTACATGGGGCGGGGGAGTGAATGTCCTGTCCGAGCAGTCCGATGGTCGCCTTGTGCGCCGCCGTCATATTATAGAGACCGACGACGGACGGTTCCATATCGGCTATATCGGTGCCCTGATGTGGGATTCGATAAATAATCTTATGTGGCTCGGAACATCGCGTGGCCTATTTATCCACAATCCTCAGACCGGCATTGTCGAGGAGGCATATCCCGGCAGTATCGACGATGCTTTCGGTGCTGTGGGCTCCGTTGTGGACCGCGACGGTCATCTGTGGTTCGGCTCAAGCAAGGGGCTGATTGATATCAACCTCGAGGAATATGGCAAAAAGCATTCACGCGAGGCGGTAAGATGCATACGCGGACGTCTGGATAATCCCGATGCAGTAGCCGACGAGCGCATAACATTCCTTTTTCTCGACCGTGAAGGCCATTTGTGGATTGCCACCAACGGCAACGGAGTGTACTGCCGGCATACCGATGCCGGATTAGACATCTTTTCCAGTATGACAACCGCCGACGGTCTCCCAAGCGATATCGTACTCGGTATCGCTCAGGATAAAGACGGAAACATGTGGTTTTCCACCTATAGTGGTCTGGCGTGTATGTCGCCCGGAGGAGAAATCACTACATATGACCGATATGGCGATTTGACCACCGACCAGTTTTATTGGAATGCCGCTGCTACGGATTCGGCCGGGAAGGTGCTTTTAGGCACCACTCAGGGTCTGATGAGTATAGGCGGAGCAGTGCCGCGGAGTGCGCCCGGCCGCGGAGCTTCGATCGCTTTCACGCATGTATCGGTTGATAACCATGCTCTGTTGCCCGGCGAAGGCGATGGAGAACCGTTCTTCTGTCCGGTGCGCGGCCTGCGTCTGCACGAACGTAATCGCTCTGTCTCCTTCGAGTTCTCGGCTTTCGACTACGACGGCAATCATACAGGTCTCTATTCCTGCCGTCTCCTCGGTTTCGATGATAAATGGACAACACTTCCGCCAGGACGCCGATATACCGGCTATACCAATCTTAAACCCGGTAAGTATACCTTGCAGGTGCGGTATATCCGCAAAGGCGGCAGCGAAAGCGAGGCCATCGTTTCGGAACTTCCGATAATCGTCAGGCCATACTTCTATCGCACATGGTGGTTTCTGCTGCTTTGTGTGGCGGGTGTTGCCGCCTTGGTGGTGCTGTTGTATAAACTGAGAATGCGCTCTGTGAAAAGCCAGCAGCTGTTGCTTCAGAAAACAGTGAAAGAGCGCACGGCCGAAATCGAAGAGCAGAAGCGCCAGGTGCAGCAGCTTACTATGGACCGCATTTCGTTCTTCACGAGCATAACCCATGAATTCCGCACGCCGATTACCCTGATACTCGGCCCGATAGAGCGAGCCCTCAAGCTCAGCTACAACCCTCAGGTGATAGAACAGCTTCATTTTGCCGAACGAAATTCGAAATATCTCCTCACTCTCGTCAATCAATTGATGGATTTCCGCAAAATAGAGTCGGGCAAGATGGAGATTATGCGCAGCAGCGGCAATCTCCGCTCATATCTTGCCAATATCATAGAGATTTTCCGTCCGCTTGCAGTAGACCGCTCTATAGATCTGAAACTGTGCGACCGACTGCCGCGCCCGGTGATGAGTTTCGATGATGAGGCCTTGCAGAAAGTACTTATCAATCTGCTTGGCAATGCGTTGAAGTTCACACCGGAAGGTGGCCGTATAACGCTGTATGCAACAGTGCTGCCTGCAGCATGCGCCGATGGCGTCGAGTCTATCTATCTCAGTGTGGCCGATACGGGAACAGGCATTGCGCCCGGCGATATCGACCGGATTTTCGACCGCTTCTATCAGGGCTCGAGTCCTATCAAGTATCCGGTCTCTGGCACTGCCGGCAGTGGTATCGGTCTGTATCTATGCCATAGCCTGGTTGAGATATACGGAGGCCGGATATCGGTGCGCAACAACCACAACGGCATCGGCTGCACATTCCGTGTGCTTGTGCCTCTGCCCGAAGGCGAGACCGCTCTTGCCGATACACCGTTGCTTCCGTCTGCTATAAAAAACACCGAGACTGCGTCTGCGGCGCAGAAGCACGACGAGCCAGCCGACAAGAGGACCACAATTCTTGTCGTAGAAGACAACGACGACATGCGGGCCTTCATACGCAGCATTCTCGTAGACCGTTTTGCAGTGGCCGAGGCTCGCAACGGCGAAGAAGCCCTCAAAGTGCTGTCTAACCGCGAAATAGATCTCATAATATCCGACCTCATGATGCCTGTGATGGACGGTATGGAGCTTTCACGCCGTGTCAAGGAGAATTTCGACATAAGCCACATTCCCTTCCTTATGCTCACCGCAAAGACCGGCCGCGAACCGAGGCTCGAAAGCTATCGCATGGGAGTAGACGCATACATTACCAAGCCTTTCGACGAAGAACTCCTTATGGCCCGCATCGACGGTATCATGAAGACGCGGCGCAAATATCAGAGCAGTTTCGCCGACGGTCTGGAGGTCGAATCGCTCAATATATCGGAGGAGTCGCGCGACAAGAAATTCATGGACCAGGTGATGAAAGTCATAACCGACAATTACCGCAATTCATACTTCGAAATAGGCGATTTTGCCGAAGCTCTCGGGGTGAGCCGCTCGCTTCTCAACAAGAAACTGCAGAGCCTCGTCGGGCAGTCGGCCGGCCAGCTTTTGCGCTCTTTCCGCCTCAAAACGGCGCACGAACTGATAGTGCGAAACCGCAAGACCCGCGCCATGAACATTTCTGAAATAGCATATGAAGTAGGATTCAACGATTCTAAATATTTTACCCGCTGTTTTACTAAACACTTCAATATCAACCCGTCGACTCTAATGAACGAGAAGGGCTGATTCAAAAATCCACCTTAAATCGCGAAAAGTCCACCGCTTCGCAGGCATGTAATAGGTATTTTTGCACCGTTAAAATATATTTATTCCCGTCAGTAAATAGTTTTAACGTCATAAAATACCTTGAATCCACCTATCGTAAACATAAATAACCTTAATTAATATCATTAATCAATCATTATGAACACAGTCGACCGGATGTATCCGCGCGTTGCCGCACTGGTGGCAGCCGTGGTCCTGTTAGGCTCATCGTGTACGTCGGATTGGGGTAGAGTAGACCCTCCGGCAGGTATACAGACTGCGCCGAATCTGGAAAACGTTGCCACTTTTGAGTTCGAAGAAGATATGTTTGATCCGCTTATCCTACGGGCTTACGGCAATAACCAAAATCAAGTACCGGCTATCGTTGAAGACGAACTCAAGGGCAAAGTGCTCGAGCTCAACGATGGTTGGGTGGAAATGAACAATCCTCTGACAAACGTAAATTGCGAAAAAGCAGCCTCACTTACATTCTGGATGAAGCAGATACCCGCTGTTTCAACCGACGAGGACGGCAATGAAGTGACCGAACCGCAGGACATTGCCGGTCCGCTTTTTATGTTTACTAACGAAAACCGAGTGGAATCGCTCACCTTCTCGGCCAACGGCGGCATCGAATACGACGCTGCCGACGGCACATGGAGCTGTGATAATCCCGCCGATGTTACTACCGGCTACATTCCCGTCGAAGGCTTCGACGGCAATGGCTGGAATTACGTGGCTCTTACTGTGCGTGAAGATGGCTACGATCTCTTCGTAAACGGTCAGAAGAAGGCTTCTACTGCTGTAGTCGATTTCGACTGCTCGCGTCTTGTCGCTTTCATGAATCATGTGTCTACATTCTCTATCGGCTCTGCCGACAACCACAGCCACTGGCTCATCGATGACCTCAATGTCTACCGCAATGCCCTTACTGCTAAAGAACAGGCCCGTCCGCGCGCTTCCTGGGAAGCTGCCGGCCCCGGTGGACCTGTCGTAGACCTCTCCAAGTGGGTTATGGTCGGTCTCGAGGACAACTCAACCGGCTTCTGGACTGAATTCTCGCCCTATTTCTCTCTTGCAGGCGACGGCCAGATTCACTACGAGTTCTATAACTATACCCGCAAGACCAACAACTGGGACAACTGGCTCCTCGTACTTGCTACAGCCGAACGCGGTGGCGACGGATATGTAGAACATGCCGTTATCCGTTCCGACAATTACGGCTGGGCAACCCGCTACGACGCCGGCGACGTCACTTCGAGCTGCGACTTCAACTTCGACACCTTCAAAGACGACATGGACGGCGCTCTGGTCAACATCACTATCGACCGCGTCGGCACCGATGTAGATGTAACAGCCCTCGTCACAACAGCCGCAGGCACTGTATATACATATAAGGTGTCTATAGCCAACGTGCCCGAAGGCAACATGACAACATGGCTCCTCTGCGAAGGCTCGCACCTCCTGCTCAACCCCGAAGGCTGCTTCACCGGCACCAAGTACGACGAACCTTTCAAATTCGGTGCTGAAGACAACACTACTCCCTGGTGGACAATGTGGTCTCCCGTCCAGGTTTTAAAAGGTGACTTCTCTAATTTCGGTTTCGATTTCATCAACCACAACTCCGGAACAGGCGGCAACTGGAACAACTGGGTTCTCGTCTGCACCAACGGCAAATTTGTAGGTGAAGACGGCTATGCCGAAAACTTCGTTCTCCGCTCCGATGCATACGGCTGGGGCGACTGTTATAACGGCGACAATATCACCCACGGTTTCAATTGGGATACATACGTGGCCGACATGCACGATGCCCATTCCCGCATTTATGTAGAGCGCGACGGCGACGAAATCACAGTAGTAGCACGTCAGACCAAGGCCGACGGCACCGCATTCCCCGAATACCGATTCTATACCACCGTTTCCACTCCCGAAGTGGGTCTCTTCTTCGTGCTCGACAGCAACTGGCTCGAGTTCAACAAAGTCGGATTCTTCCCCATGATCAGCATGAATCCCGAAAACTAAAGATAAACCTTAATCACTAATATACCAATCATGAACAATAAACGCAGTACAGCGCGCGGAGGGTGGAGCAGCAAGCTCCGCTACCTCCTGTCGGCACTGGCGCTTCTTGCCTTCGGTTTAGGCCTGTCGGCCCAGACCGTGCAGGTGACAGGTACGGTGTACGAACCCAGCGGTGAACCCGTCATCGGCGCTTCCGTCATAGAGGAAGGCGCCAAGACAGGCACTGTGACCGACCTCGACGGTAATTTCGTGCTTAGAATCAGCGATCCTGCCAAGGCAGTGCTCGTAATTTCATATATCGGCTGTGAAACCGTGGTAGAGCCCCTCAAAGGCCGCACTCATATCGAAGTGAAGCTTCAGGAAACCAACACCGCCCTCGAAGAAGTGGTGGTTGTGGGCTACGGCCAACAGAAAAAGGAATCGGTTGTGGGCGCTATCTCGCAGCTCAAGGCCGACGACCTCCTCGAAACTCCCGCCGCAAATATCTCGCAGGCCATCACCGGTAAAATCCCCGGCGTGATTACCTCGCAGACTTCCGGTGCTCCCGGTGCCGACGACGCTTCTATCTTCATTCGCGGTCGTGCCACCTTCGCCGGCGACGCCCAGCCTCTCGTACTCGTCGACGGCATCGAGCGCAGCTTCTCGCAGATTGCTCCCGATGATATCGAGACCATATCGGTCCTCAAAGACGCTTCGGCAACCGCCGTCTACGGTGTGCGCGGTGCAAACGGCGTCATGCTTATCACCACCAAGCGCGGTAAAGAGCAGAAGCCCGTGGTTTCGCTCACCGCCAACTGGCAGTGGCAGACCCCTACCCGCAAGGACACATATCTCGATTCATACAACAGCGTGAGCCTCCTCGAAGAAGCCCTCGCCAACGACGGTCTGCCCTCGCAGTACTCGGCCTCCGACCTCGACATGTATCAGAAGTCTTCGGCCGGTCTCCTTTCGGGTGTCGATGCCCTTCTTTACCCCAATGTTGACTGGTATGACGAAATTCTTCGCTCGTCGGCTCCCGCACAGCGCTACAACGCCAACGTACGCGGCGGCACAAAGCGAATGCGCTACTATGCTTCGCTCGAATACTATGACCAGGAATCGCTCTTCAAAAATCTCTCGAACGACCCCTACGGCAATAACTCGTCGCAGAGCTACAAGCGCTACGGTTTCCGTGCCAACGCCGACTTCTTCCTCACCAAAGACCTCACTGTGATGGTCAACTTCGGCACACGATTTGAAGAACGGCGCGGCCCCAACTCAAATGAGAGCGCCAGCTACTCCAATATCTTCTATCAGCTCAACCACACACCCGGATGGATTTTCCCCGTATCCTATCAGGTGCAGAACGGCGACGAAATGAAGACCCTCTACGGCGGTTCGTCGCAGTACCAGAGCAACGTTTATGCCACTTTGGCCGAAGGCGGCTATTATAAGGGTGTAAACACTGTCAATGAAACCAACCTCATCGCCGACTACAAGATGGATTGGCTCACCGAAGGTCTCTCGGCCAAGGCCCAGGCTTCGTTCGACTATGAGAACTATCACCGCAACCTGTACAGCAAAAGTTTTGCCACCTACGAGCTTAACGACCGTACCAACTACGAATCTATCGACGCTTACAATAAGTTCAACACCGACGGTACTCTCGGTGCCTCGGCCGACCACTTTACCGTCTACAAGCTCTACCTCGAGGCCCAGCTGAACTACCGTCGCACTTTCGGCAAGCACGAAGTGACTGCCATGGCTCTCTACATGCAGAACGACTATCGCTACAATTCTGACCTCGCTATGCGCTATCAGGGTATCGTAGGCCGTGCCACATACGCATACGACGGCAAATACCTCGCCGAGGTCAATGCCGGCTACAACGGCTCTGAAAACTTCCAGAAGGGCAAACGCTTCGGCTTCTTCCCCTCGTTCTCGCTCGGCTGGCGTATTTCCGAAGAGCAGTTCATGGCTCCTACCCGCGGATGGCTGTCTAACCTCAAACTCCGTGGTTCTTATGGTCAGGTCGGCAACGACATCTATAGCCTCAACGGCGTTCGCCAGCGCTTCCTCTACGAACAGAAATGGACTCAGCTCGGCAACGACTATTATTTCGGCACCAACGGTCAGGATGGTATTTTCGAACAGCAGTACCCCAACTATGGTGTAACATGGGAACGTGCCCACAAGTATAACCTCGGTCTCGAATACGGCTTCCTGAACAGCCGCCTTTCAGGTAACATCGATGTTTTCTATGAAAGCCGCAACAACATTCTTACCGAATTCCTCACCCGCCCCTGGTGGTTCGGTGTGACTTCGGCTGCCGGTAATCTCGGCAAGACCACCAACAAGGGCTTCGAAATCGAGCTGCACTGGAACGACGCCATCGGAAAAGATTTCAACTACAATATCAGCGCCACCTTCTCTCATGCCAAAAACAAGATTACTGCGATGGACGAACCCGCCGGCAAAACCGGCTACCGCAAGCGCGAAGGCCATCCTATCGGACAGTACTTCGGCCTTGTTGCCGACGGTTTCGTGACATCGGCCGACCTCGCCGACCCGAATTTCCCCAAATCGACATTCGGCGACGTTAAAGTGGGCGACCTCAAATATCGCGACATGAACGCCGACGGCTTTATCGACGAACGCGACGAGACTTTCATCGGTCTCAGCGACCTTCCCGAGAATACCTATGCCATATCGCTCGGTGCCAACTGGAAAGGATTCGGCCTCAGCGTTATGTTCCAGGGTGTAGACCACGTGAGCCGCTACTACGACGCCGAGGCTATGTATGCCTTTGTTGCAGGCGGTAAAGTGAAAGAGCATCATCTTGACCGCTGGAATCCGGCTGTTTCCGAGGCTCAGAACCTTGCAAACGCCAAGTATCCGCTGCTGCACTACGACAGCTATGGCAACCACAACCAGCGGCAGAACTCATTCTTCCTCAAAAACGGTGCCTTCTGCCGTCTGAAGAATGTAGAACTCAGCTACAGCCTCCCCCTCAAGTGGATTAAGCATGTATGGATGAGCCAGTGCCGCCTATATGTAAACGCCAACAACCTTATCACGTGGGATCACCTCGACGGTCTCACCGACCCCGAAAACAACGGCTCGAACAAATATCCTATCTGCAAGACCGTCAATGTGGGCGTAAGCATCCAATTCTAAAACCAGGAAACTATCATGAATAAATTCATTCAGCATACAATAGCGGCATCGATGGCTCTTCTTGCCATGGGTGCTACCGGTTGCAGCGATTTCCTCGACAAACAGCCTTCAAACGAACTTAACGAGGATAAAACCTATGCAGACTGGAAGATGTTCGAGGCTTTCCACGTGGATACCTACAACTTCCTTCTGCACGGCGCCAACCGTATCAACGGCTCATGGCTTGATGCGGCCACAGACCTTGCCGAAACGTCGTTCTCGACAGGCGGTACTCTCACCACCTTCAATATTGGCAACTACTACGGTGGTGCGGGTGCTCCCGAACTCACCTCTGTTTGGGAATCGCGCTACCGCGGTATCCGCAAGTGCAACCGTGTGATTCAGGACATGGACAGGGTGCCTTTCGACATCACCATGTCCGACGAGCAGAACAAGGCTATCCGCGCCACTTATATGGCCGAAGCCCGCACCTTCCGTGCATGGTTCTACTGGGAACTCTTCCTCCGCTACGGTCCTCTGCCCATCGTCACCGAGGTTCTCGACCCCGAAAAAGACGATATGATTACTCCTTATCAGAAACGTCCGACCACCAAAGAATATGTGATCGACTTTATCCTCAAGGAACTCAAGGAGGCCCAGCCCGATCTTCTCACCTACGAAGAAGCATGGAGCAGTAACCGCATCGGTCGCCTTTCGCAGCCTATGTCGCTCGCCCTTCAGAGCCGTATTCTTCTCTACATGGCTTCTCCCCGCTATGCAGACCAGTCGGGTATCACCTGGAAAGAAGCTTCAGACGTTGCCAAGTCTTTCATAGACCGCTATGGCGCCAATTTCGGTATATTTGCCGAAGAGAACATTTCGCCTGCCGAGAACTATGGAAATGCAGTGCTCCGTACTCAGTATCAGGGTAACAATAACGAAGTGATTTTCTTCCGCAACGACGTCCAGATCGGTTGGAGCGGTATTTCGCAGGATACCCCCGTCGGTGAAGGCGGCAACGGCGGCAACTGCCCCTCGCAGAACCTCGTCGATATGTACGACATGGCCGACGGCTCGTCTCCCTTTGCCTCTTATGACGTCACCGGCGCTCCCGTCTACAGCAACGGCGTGCCCACAGTCAACACCGCAAGCGGCTACAACGATGCCGACATGTGGACAGGCCGCGACCCGCGCCTTGAAGCCACCGTGCTCTATCAGGGTCAGCCCTGGGGTACCATGCGCGTAGGTGCTACTATCGACGTCCGCCCCGGTATGGCCGACAACCCCATCGGCAACGCCAATGCCACCCCGACCGGCTACTACATGCGTAAATACATACCCGCTTCGATTCTTGCTTCTAACCATGCAGGTACTGCTTTCCGTCTCTGGACCATCATCCGCTACGCTGAAATCCTCCTTAACTATGCCGAGGCTCTCAACGAACAGCAGGGTCCGTGCCAGGAGGTGTACGATATGCTCGACATGATTCGCCACCGTGCAGGTATCACCGGCAATGTCGCCGACCGCGCTGACCTCAAGAGCAAGGAAGCCATGCGCAACTTTATCCACAAGGAGCGCACCGTCGAATTTGCATTCGAAGAGCACCGCTCATGGGATGTGCGCCGCTGGAACTGCGCTGTCGAGGCTCTCTCTCGCCCCATCTATGGTGTGAATGTGGCTATGGACGGAACCGTGACCCGCAAGGTGGCACAGAACCGTGTGTTCGAGCCTCATATGTATCTCTATCCTATCCCCGAAGAAGAGGTGTGGAAGACACAAATTGAAAACAATCCCGGCTGGTGATTCATCTCGCCAATAATCTAAAACCAGTTATGAACACAATCATAAAACATTTCTCAGTGTCGGTGCGCTTCATAGCGGCCGCCCTGTTGCTCGCATGCTCGTTCTCGCTTAGGGCTGCCGGCGAGCATGAAATCAAAGGCCGTGTGGTTGACCCCGACGGCAAGCCGATACCCGGCGCGGTTGTAAACGTTGCCGAGCAGAGCAAAATCGTCCTCACCGATGCAGACGGAGCCTTTACCCTCGTGGGTGCAATGCCCGAAGACGAGGTCAACGCCTCCCGCACAGGCTACAAGACAGCTGTCGTTCCGGTCGAGAGCCTCAACGAGTTCCTCGTAATCACCCTCGACCCCGATAACGACCCCTATAGCCACGAAATGGCTCTCGCCTTCACCGAAAAGCCTAAAAAGACCGTCATCGAAGGCACTTCGACCGTAAGCGGTACAGAGCTCCAGCGCTATCCTATCACCGTGCTCCAGAATGCCTTCAACTCCACCCTTACAGGCGTGCAGACCTATGAGGCATCGTCGGAACCCGGCTGGGCAGAGACCAAACTCTATATCCGCGGTCTCCGCACGCTGAATTCCTCAGCTCGTAACCCGATATTCATTGTAGACAACGTTGAGCGCGATATTTCGTTCCTCGACGCATTCCCTATCGAATCGGTTACTATTCTCAAAGATGCCGCCGCAACGGCTATCTACGGTATGCGTGGTGCCAACGGTGTCGTACTCGTGACTACCAAACGTGGCCAGGCCGGCAAGACCAACATCGAGTTCACCCAGGAATTCGGCTGGCAGCAGCTCACCAACACTGTTGAGAACCAGAACTCCTACAATACAGCTCTTACCCGCAACCGCGCCCGCTATCTCGACGGGAACGACCCGCTCTACACACCAGAGCAGATTGAGAAATACCGTCGTGTCAGCAACGGCGAGACCCTCGAGGGCATGGACCGCTACCGCTATTTCAACACAAACTGGTTCGACGTGCTCTATCGTGACACCGCTCCCGTAATCAAGACCAACTTCCAGATTTCGGGCGGCAACAACCGCGCACGCTACTATGTGTCGTTCTCTTACCTCCGTCAGGAAGGTATGTGGAGCAGCGAAGGTACTTCCATCAACAAGAGCTTCGATTCGCAGCACAAGCTCAACCGCTGGAACCTCCGAAGCAACCTCGACATCAATGTCAACAAGTACCTCCGTGTTGGTCTCGACCTCGGCGGCCGTATCGACAACATCATTCAGCCGACCGCGTCGGTGTTCAACCTCACCACATTCGGCGCTGTAGAGGCCGACCCGATGCACCCGGTTTACTGCCCCAACGGCGAACTCTTCTCCGAAGCAGGCACAGGTACTGTAAACCCGCTTCTCCAGCTCGGTGCTTCCGGTCAGGAAAAGAACCGTCGCCGCTCGCTCTATTCTACGCTTACTCTCAACGGCGACCTCAGCCCCATCACAAAGGGCCTCGGTGCTGAAATCGTGGTTTCGTTCGATGCCTACGACGGCTACGAATCTACCCAGACCAACAGCATCAATGCTTATACATATGATATGACCAACATGGCCGTGACAGACCCGTCGCAGTTCACCTATAATCGTACATATTCCTATCAGGAACTCACCAACCCCTCGGTCAACGAACGCGATAACTCCTGGACCCTCAACCTCCGCGGTGGTTTCAGCTACCATCGTCTGTTCGGCAAGCACGATGTGGAAGCCCGCGCCTTCGTTCGCGCCTACCAGAAGCGCAACAACAAGGGCCCGCACTCGGCTGTGTGGTATAACCTCTCTTCCGACCGCTACCTCAGCTACAACGGCCTCGCAAATTATATATTCGACCGCCGTTACATCGTCAGCGGCAGCATCTCCTACATGGGCAACGATAACTTCGCGCCCGGCAACCGCTGGGGAACTTTCTGGAGTGTCGGCGCCGGTTGGGTACTCTCTGAAGAAAGCTGGCTTCAGAACCACACTGTGAACCTCCTCAAACTCCGCGCAAACTACGGCAAGACAGGTATGAGCGACACCGGCGCAGGCCGCTATCCCTACCAGTCGATTTTCCAGGCAGGCGGCGACTACAGTTTCGGCTTCAACGCAACAAACGTTCCGGGCTACAGAGAACAGCAGGCCGGCAACATCAACAGCAAGTGGGAAATCTCGAAAATGCTCAATGTCGGTGTAGACTGGGGCTTCTTCGACAACCGCCTCTATGGTAACTTCGATGTTTGGAAAGAATGGCGCAGCAACATGCTCGTAGAGCGCTCTACCATTCCCTCTATGCTCGGTATAGCCTATGCCCGCGACTCTTACGGCAAAGTTGAGTCGAAAGGTTTCGAACTTACAATCGGCCATACCAACAAAGTCGGTGATTTCGAATACTCTATCGAGGGCCTTCTGTCGTACAACACCAACAAGGTGACCGAAATGGACGAAGTAGAACCCGCAGTGCCCTGGCAGCGCAAGACCGGCGACCGTATCCGCCAGTATGAAAGCCTCCAGCAGATCTACGAATCGGAAAATCGCGACGTTGTCGGCGGCTGGAACGCATACCGCTGGGTGCAGTGGGCTTCCGACCCCAACCTCATCGCCACATCACAGGCCGACGCTATAGCACACCCCGAAAAATACCCCTACAATACTTTCTCGGGCGGCAAGCAGAAACTTGGTACAGCTGTGTTCCGCGACCTCAGCGGCGACCGCCAGATTGACTCGCGCGACATGGAGCCCTACGGCTACACCATGCTCCCGGACCTCACCCCCTCGCTGTCGCTCTGGGCAAGCTACAAGGGCTTCGACGTCCGCGTGGTCGGCACGGCATATCTGAAGCGTTCAGTATTCCTTGGGCCGTCAATGACATTCTCGCAGTGGGGCCACAACAATGCCACACATGCCGTCGTAGATGCATGGGGCTATTACACCGACGACCCCAACGATCCGAGAAACGTAAATGCCAAATATCCGCGTATCAGCTACACGTTCAATGCCGAAGACTCAAACCGCGATAACCAGTCGGACCGCAACGACCGCTGGATTGTGGATGGCGACTACTTCTCGCTCCGCAATGTCGAAATTGGCTACTCGCTGCCTGAAAAGCTGATAGCAAAGGCATATATGACAAAATGCCGCTTCTATTTCAGCGGCTACAACCTCGCTACGTGGAGCCATCTTCCCAAGGGTATGGACCCCGAACGCCCCATGGGCTATTGTTGGTGGTATCCTAAAACCCGAATTTTCACTTTCGGCCTTAACCTTTCATTCTAATAGCGAATCAACGATATGAAACTATATAAATCAGCAATCGCAGCCCTTGCAATCGGTTGTGCCGCCGCTTTCACCGCGTGCGACGACTATCTCGACAAGGAAGTCGACCTCACTCTTCAGGCCGACAGAGTATTCGGTGACTACGACATGACTCGCGGCTTCCTTGCAAACTGCTATACCTATCTGCCCGACGCTTTCAGCGGATATGGAGACCAGAACAAAGACTGTATGACAGACAACGCCCTGATTTTCTGGCGCGGAAGAACACAGTCTGTACTTGACGACTCTTACGACGCAAGCAACCACCCCTACGGCACAGACTACTGGAACAGCCGTACGGCCGGTATCCGAGCCTGCAACCAGTTCATGAAGAACGCCCGTCCGGGTGTGGTCGGCAATGCCGACCGCAACGGCGACGACAACCGTCTCTACGACCGTTTCATGGCTGAGGCCCGTCTTCTCCGTGCAATCCTTACATTCGACATGGTAGCATGGTTCGGCGATGTGCCCATCATCGGTGATGATGAAAACGGTGTGCCTATGGTGCTCGAACCCTCGTCGGCTCTGCCTCCGCGCACTGCCGCAGCCGACGTCCTCCAATGGGTGGCCGACGAATGCGATAAACTCAAAAACAACCTTCCTTTCCGCTATACCAACGAAGAAGAGAACTGGGGCCGTGTGAACGGTGCCGCCGCATATGCTCTGAAAGCACGCGCGCTCCTCTACAAGGCTTCGCCTCTCTACAACACTTCGAACGACGGTTCGGCTTGGAATACCGCCGCTCAGTCTGCTCTCGATTTCATCACCGCAAACAACGCCTGCTGGAATCCCTACCGCCTGCATACAGCACCCTCCAACGATCCCGAAGAGAACTACTACGACTGCTTCGTCACAAACCCTGTGCATAACAACGAGTATATTCTCTCCCGCTCGGTATGGCGCAATCAGGCAACAATAGAAGATATGAACTCTCCCTGCGGTTTCACCGGCAAACGCTCTGCCACAGGTTACCTCAACCCCTCGCAGAACCTCGTCGACGCCTATGAGACCCTCAAAGGCCTTCCCATCGACCAAGACCCCGCCTATGATCCGCAGAACCCCTATGTGAACCGCGACCCTCGCATGGAGCAGACCATCATTCACCACGGCACAATCTGGGGCGTGGGTGAAGAAGCCCGCCCGGTCAATGTGAACAACGACGACGGCGAAGTCGGCCCCGACTATGCCCGCTCCAACGGCGGCACCTGCACCGGCTACTATCTCAAGAAATATACAACCAATATACCCTGGGATGGCACCGTGCGCGGCACCGACAAGGCTTGCCCCATCTTCCGCTATGCCGAAATTCTGCTCAACGCTGCAGAGGCTCTCAACGAGGCCGGACGCACTGCCGATGCTTATCAGTATGTAAATCAGGTCCGAGCCCGTGTCGGCATGCCCGCATATGCAGGCATGAACCAGGCTCAGCTCCGCGAGCGTATCCAGAACGAACGCCGCATTGAGCTCTGCTTCGAAGACCACCGCTATTTCGACGTACGCCGCTGGAAACTCTTCGGCGATGCCGCTACCTACGACCGTGCCGCCGAGGCGAATCTGCCCCGATACAAACAGCTCGGCACAATCTACGGCGTTTCCGTACGCGAGAATACTGCAGTGAAGTTCAACTACGGGCCCAATGAAAAGTATCCTTACGCTACTTTCCATGCTCCGAAGAACTACTTCGTGCCCATTCCTCTCACAGAAATCCGCAAGACCGGCTACACTCAGACCCCCGGTTGGGAAATGTAAACTTTAGGTTGGGGTGAGTGGCCGGAGGTATTCTCGGCTTATGCTTTCGGCCACGAACCAAGAACCGCTAATAAATTACGACTTCAATATGAAAGCTAAAATATTTCTCATGAGCGCTTTCGCTGCCGCCGCCCTTGCTTTTACCGCGTGCGACGACGACAACGAAATCAAGGCTCCCGAGGGCGATAAGATTGTACTCGATGTTCCGGAAAATATCGAGACAGGCGCTACTTATGCAAGCTTCTCGACCCTCTTCCTCATCGGCCCTGCCGCCCACTGGACTCAGACCGGTTACTGTGTGAGCACAAGCGGTACTCCTACTATATACGACATCGTATATAAAGCTTCCGACCCTGCCGACATGAGCTTTGCCGGAACAGACTATCGTGGCTACATTACCGCAACGATACCTTCGCTGGCTCCGAACACAGAGTATCATGTGCGTGCCTATGTGTCGCAGTACCAGGGTTCGGTCATATATTCGCCCGAAGTTGTTTTCACAACGGCCGAAGGAACTCTCAACGAGCAGCTTGCCAACTACCGCGGTCCGCAGTATGCCGATGACTACGGCTCGATTTCAGGCTGGGATCAGCGCGCGCAGTGGAATCTTGCCAATGTGCACGACCCCTCTGTCGTGAAGGCCGACGATGGTTACTACTACATGTATCAGACCGACGCTTCCTACGGCAATGCACACGCAGCCGGAGGCCACTTCCACGGCCGCCGCTCCAAAGACCTCATCAACTGGGAATATCTCGGCGGTACTATGAAAAGCCTTCCCGAATGGGTTATTCCCAAACTTAATGAAATACGCGCCGCCCAGGGTCTTCCAGCCGCCGACCCCGATGTCAACGCATTTGGCTATTGGGCTCCTGTAGTCCGCAAGGCCGGCAACGTCTATCGCATGTATTATTCTATCGTTTGCCCGGGCAACGTGGCCGGCGACGGAACCTGGGGCGAGCGCGCTTTCATCGGTCTGATGGAAACCACCAATCCTGCCGACAACGACAGCTGGGAAGACAAAGGTTTCGTAATAACCAACTCTACCGACAAGGGCAAGGACGAGTATGGCACTGCCAACGACTGGGCTAACGCTCTCTATCGTTTCAACGCCATCGACCCCTCTTATATCATTACCGGCAACGGCGAGCACTGGCTCATCTACGGCTCATGGCACTGCGGTATCGCAGCAGTCAAAGTCGACGCCGCAACCGGCAAACCCGCCCTCACAGGCAATGTATGGAATGCCGATGACTCTTATGGCAAACTTATCGCTACCCGCGCTGCAGGCAACCGCTGGCAGGCTTCGGAAGGCCCTGAAATCGTATATCGCAACGGTTACTACTATCTCTTCCTTGCCTATGATGCTCTTGATGTGGCTTACAATACACGTGTTGTGCGCTCGCAGAATATCGAGGGTCCGTATGTTGGCATCGACGGCACTGATGTTACCGCCGGCGGCGATGCCTTCCCCGTAGTTACACATCCCTACGCCTTTGCGGGCGACCATGGTTGGGTGGGCTTCGCTCATTGCGCTGTGTTCGACGACGGTGCCGACAATTGGTACTATGCTTCGCAGGCCCGTTTCCCGGCAAACTGGGGCGGCAATGAGTTCAGCAACGCTCTTATGATGGGCCATGTGCGTGCTATCCGCTGGACAAAAGACGGCTGGCCTCTTGTGATGCCCGAACGCTACGGCGAAGTGCCTGATGTAGCTATCACTGAAGATGATATTGCCGGAACATGGGAACTTATCGACCTTTCGTATGCCTACGGTCAGCAGAAGACATCTGCGCCTATCGTTCTTGGCTCAGACCATAAAGTGATAGAAGGTCAGTGGAAGGGTGCTTCATGGAGCTTTGACGCTGCCAACAGCATTCTTACCATTGATGGTGTCGAACTTTATCTCGCCCGCGAGTGCGACTGGGAATCGGCCGAACGCCGAGCAACAATCGTCTTTGCCGGCATCAAGGGCACTACCACTTATTGGGGTAAAAAATCCTGATTACACATAGATATCTACCGCAAGACCCGACAGCACATCTGATGCTGCCGGGTCTTTTTATTGCCGGGATACAACAAAGGCCGGGAGTATGAAACATCCGGCCTTTGTGTCGGTTATTAGGGAGGTGATTACTGTTCTATTGTCGGCTGAGAAGCGGTATCAATGACGTGGGCGACGATTTTTTGTTCGTCGGGGTTGAAATCTACGATTATTTCGTCGCCTGCGCCTACTTTGCCCGCAAGAAGGAGCTCGGCGAGTTCGTCTTCGAGATACTTCTGGATAGCGCGCTTGAGCGGACGGGCGCCGAACTGTACGTCGCAGCCTTTGGAGGCGATAAAGTTCTTAGCTTCGTCGCTGATTGTGATGGTATAGCCGAGAGCGCCGATACGCTTGAAGAATCCGGCAAGCTCAATGTCGATAATCTTGAAGATTGCGTCGCGATCGAGAGTGTCGAAGATTATCACATCGTCTATACGGTTGAGGAACTCAGGCGCGAAAGCCTTGTTCAGAGCCTTCGAGAGCACGCTGTGCGAGTATTCGCGGTCAACCTCGCGAGTGTTGAAGCCCACGCCGCTTCCGAATTCCTTGAGCTGGCGCGTGCCGATGTTCGAGGTCATTATTATGATGGTGTTCTTGAAGTCTATGCGGCGTCCGAGGCTGTCGGTGAGGCGTCCTTCGTCCATCACCTGGAGCAGGAGATTGAACACATCGGGGTGAGCTTTCTCGATTTCGTCGAGCAGCACAACAGAGTAGGGGTGACGTCGCACACGCTCTGTGAGCTGGCCGCCTTCCTCGTAACCAACGTATCCGGGAGGCGCTCCGATGAGGCGCGATACGCTGAATTTTTCCATATACTCGCTCATGTCGATGCGAATGAGCGTGTCGGCGGAGTCGAAGAGGTATTCAGCGAGTTTCTTGGCGAGCAAGGTCTTGCCGACGCCTGTCGGGCCCAGGAACATGAAAGTTCCGATAGGTTTGCTGGGGTCTTTAAGACCGAGACGGTTTCGCTGGATTGCTTTTACAATCTTTGCTATGGCATTGTCCTGGCCGATTACCGAGCCTTGCAGTTTCGGGCCCATTTCGAGCAGTCGCAGGCCTTCTGCCTGAGCTATGCGCTGCACCGGCACGCCCGTCATCATGGCTACGACTTCGGCCACGCGGTCGGCGTCGACTGTCTCGCGGTTTGCCTCCATTTCTTTCTCCCACTTGGCGCGGGCCTCGTCGAGTTCGCGGCTGAGGCGAGCGGCCTCGTCGCGCAGACGTGTTGCCTGAGCGAAGTCATGGCGCTGTGCTGCAGCTACTTTCTCGGCTGTTGTGGTCTGAAGTTTGGCCTCAAGCTCCTCGATTTCCGTAGGCACGTCGATATGGCTTATGCGTGTGCGCGAGCCGGCCTCGTCGAGGGCGTCGATGGCCTTGTCGGGGAAGTTTCGGTCGGATATGTAGCGGTCGGTGAGCTTCACGCAGGCTTCGAGGGCCTCCTGAGTGTAGTTAACACCATGGTGGGCTTCATATTTCGGTTTGATATTGTTCAGAATAACAAGTGTTTCCTCGGGGGTGGTAGGCTCTACCATCACTTTCTGGAAGCGGCGTTCGAGAGCACCGTCTTTCTCGATGTTCACACGGTATTCGTCGAGCGTGGTGGCGCCGATGCACTGTATTTCGCCGCGTGCGAGGGCCGGCTTCAGCAGATTGGCTGCGTCCATGGAGCCCTGCGCGTTGCCGGCACCGACGATAGTGTGGATTTCGTCGATAAAGAGGATTATGTCGCGGTTCTTGGTGAGCTCATTGAGGACAGCCTTGATGCGTTCTTCGAATTCACCGCGGTATTTTGTGCCTGCCACAAGCGAGGCCATGTCGAGCGATATCACGCGCTTGTCGAAGAGTATGCGCGATACCTTGCGTTGTGTTATGCGCAGTGCAAGCCCCTCGACGATGGCGCTTTTGCCTACGCCGGGCTCGCCGATAAGCACGGGGTTGTTTTTCTTTCGGCGGCTCAGTATCTGTGCGAGGCGTTCGATTTCGGTCTCGCGTCCTACCACGGGGTCGAGACGGCCTTCTTCGGCGGCGCGTGTCATGTCGTTGCCGAATTTATCGAGCATAGGAGTATCGCCGCGGCTGCCGCTGCGGTGCGTTTTGGCGCCTGCTCCGGGTTTTGCACCCTCCGCCTGCTGACCCTGAGGCTGGCCCTCGTGCTGTGAGCCGGCGGGTTCGTCGCTTTCACCGGCGTCGCCTGCGATGTCGAGAACTTCTTCGGGTCTGGAATCGGCGAGAGCCTGGCGGCGCAGCGAGTCGTAGTCGATACCTGCATTGAAGTATGGCGCTATCACTGTCATCGAGCGAACGTCTTTGTTGTGGAAGAGCGACAGCAGCAGATGCTCTACGTCTACGAGCGGAGCCTTGAGATAGCGGGCTTCGATGATGGCGAGCTTTATGATGAGAGTGATTATACGGTTATAGTAGTCGGCGCCTTTGTCGTCGGCCGAGGAGGGTTCGTAGAGCGCAACATCAAGAGCCGAGCGGAGATCGTCCAGTTTGTCGGCGCCAACGAGGCGTTCCATCAGTTCGGCCGATTTGGTGCCTGGAGCGCTAAGCTCCAGCAGCAGATGCGCCGGCATGATAGTGGCGTTGTTGTGGTTGGTGCACTGCTGACGAAGACGGTCAATGAGCGCACGCGCGTTTTCGGTGTATTTTTGGTTATTTTCCATAATCAGTAAATCTGGAGAGATTGTAGCAATAATCGTGCCAAATATTATACAAAGATACAAAAACACTCATAATCCGGCAAATTTTTTGTGCGACAGCCATCGGCTTTGCCTGTTTGGCAGAAAATGAGTAAATTCGCGTCAGTTTTTCCGACTCTTATTCACTAATACAATTTCAGGGGCTTTCCCGATTATAATATATGGCAGATTTATCATTGCTTCAGCGCCTCGACGGTATCGAAGCCCGTTTTGAGGAAGTTTCCACTCTTATAACCGACCCGGCTGTGATAGCCGACATGAAACGCTATGTGCGCCTGTCGAAAGAATATAAGGACCTTGAGAAACTCACGGCAAGTACGCGCCGCTACCGTCAGTTTGTAGACGACATAGAAGAGGCAAAAGCTATTCTCGCCTCCGAGAACGACCCCGATATGCGCGAAATGGCAAAAGAACAGCTCGATACCGCTACCGAGGCCATGCCTGCTCTTGAGGAAGAAATAAAGCTGCTTCTTATTCCGGCAGACCCGGAGGATTCCAAAAACGCCATTCTCGAAATCAGAGGCGGCACCGGCGGCGACGAGGCTGCCATCTTTGCCGGCGACCTGTGCAAGATGTATATCAAGTATTGCGAGAGCCGTGGCTGGAATGTTGCCGTGACATCGGCCAGCGAAGGCGCCGCCGGAGGCTACAAGGAGGTCGTTCTGTCGGTGACGGGCGATGGAGTGTATGGAGTCCTCAAATACGAGAGCGGAGTGCACCGTGTGCAGCGTGTGCCGGCCACCGAGACCCAGGGGCGTGTGCACACATCGGCAGCTACAGTGGCTGTGCTTCCCGAAGCAGAGCCTTTCGACGTCGAAATCAACGAAGGCGAAATCAAATGGGATACCTTCCGTTCGGGTGGTGCCGGCGGCCAGAACGTGAACAAGGTCGAGTCGGGTGTGCGTCTGCGCTATATGTGGAAGAACCCCAATACGGGCGTTTCAGAGGAGATACTCATCGAGTGTACCGAAACCCGCGACCAGCCCAAGAACAAGGAGCGTGCTCTCAGTCGCCTCCGTACGTTTATCTACGATAAAGAACACCAGAAATATATCGACGACATCGCTTCGCGTCGTAAAACCATGGTGAGCACTGGCGACCGTTCGGCAAAAATACGCACCTACAACTATCCGCAGGGCCGTATCACCGACCACCGCATCAACTATACGGTCTACAATCTTCAGTCGTTTGTCGACGGCGATATACAAGACCTCATCGACCACCTTATCATAGCCGAAAACGCCGAAAAACTCAAGGCTTCCGAACTCTAATTGATATTTGAGCTGCCACCTGTACTTTCTTCTAACAGGAGGCAGCTGAATCTTTAGCGTACGGCAATCTTAATGGAATTTACCATGTAGATTCCGGGGGAAAGAGTTACCTCTGTTACACCACTATCGATATTGCGATTGAGAAGGAGACGCCCATCTGCGGTATAAATACCGACTGAGCATGGTTTGTCGGTTTCAATTCTAACCGGCGAACCTTTGGGAGCAGTTACCTTGAGCCCTTTATCCCGGTCGGCTTCTGAGATAATACCAGAGTTATTCTTGATGGAGAAAGTCTGTTCGGGTGCGAATGCCGAACCTGCATATCCGGCATCGATACTTTGCACACTCCAGGCGTAATTGCCGGCAGGAAGATTCTTTATTGTCCAGCCCAGATTCTGCCAGGCATTTCCGGCCCGGCTAACGCGGCGTTTGCCCGTTTCTGTGTCTGCATTTGGGAAGGTAAGGTATTTGCCAGTGTCTGTGTTGCGTATATAGTAATTGTATGTCAGGGCCTTTACAGGCGTTTCGGCATCGTCGCCCGCATCCCATAACAATTCTACATTATTGCCGTTCACGGTTGAGTGAAGTTGAGAGGGGGCGGTCGGCGGGGTGTTGCGGTGCGGTGTTTTGTTCCTTACAAGGTATGCCAGACGACGGTCACATGTATAACCGTTCCAGCCTCCGGCATGATTTCCGCTTATCAGGAGGTCGTTTATGCCTTCACCAGAAAAGTCGCCAGGCTCGACAGAACTTTCGCTTACGCCGGGCAGTTCGATGTCGGCAAGAGTGAAGTGGCCTTTTCCATCATTGAGGTATACATCTGTTCTCGGCACATTGTCAAAGCTGATATTCCAGCCAGTGATTACAATATCGCTGTGACCATCGTTGTTCCAGTCTACAAACCGTACGGGTTGGGTTGTGTTGTCGAATTTGTATTCTGAGAATTCCTGTGCCTTTGTGAATGTGCCGTCTTGGTTATTGAGGTAGAGAGTCGCTGTCATGCCCCCTTCAGAGCCAGGTGTATTCCATTGTTCTCCGGCTTTCATACCTCCGATGATTATATCAAGATAACCGTCGGCATTGACATCGGCATAGGCCATGCCTCCACGGGTGCCTTTTTCTTCAAATCCGACCTCATGTTCGGTGAAGTTCCCTGAGCCGTCATTATAGAAAATGCGGGTATATACGCCCTTGGTTGCGTTCGACAGAATGCAGATATCAACGCTTTTATCGTTGTTAAAGTCGGCGTAAATGATGCTGGGGTCCGAGAATCCTCCTGGCAGAGGGAGCAATTCCTGTGGCTGGCTGAATGTGCGGTCTGCATTTTGCAGATAGAAGCTCTGTTCTTTATTGTTGCCTATGAACAATATATCGGGTAGTCCATTATTGTTGATGTCGGCTATGGCGCAAGCGGGCGAAGTCTGTTTTGATGTGGTGATATTGTTGGGTGTGAGGTGGCCTTTTCCGTCATTCATAAGTATGGCGTTATAACTTGTCCAAAAATCCCATCCGGCCTGAATCAGGTCAATGTTGCCGTCTCCGTCAAGGTCGCCGGCATCGAAATTGCCCATGAACAGTTTTCTAACAGGTTGGCTTGCCATGAAGTTATAGTTACCGCGGTTAAGGCGAACGCCGCCCTCGATTGTCTGGGTATCTTCGCCTCCGCTAAACACTATATCGTGAAGATTGTCATTGTTGAGGTCGACCGCAAGCGCGTTTCCCAGTTTGAACCCTGAGCCGGGGGCTATGTATTCTATAAGGTCGGCATCCTGCGGCAGTATCTCTACGATAGAGTCGACAGGGGCATAAGAGGGGTGTTTCACCTTGGTGCGTATGAAAAGGTATTCTGCGTCGAGGCCTGCTGCATTTTTGATTTTTTCGCTCACAGTATTGTTGTTTGCGCCCCATGTGTTGTGGCTACCATTCTGGTTTTTGCTGGTTTCTCCGCGTTCGAGCCAGTTGTCTTTTACGGTGAAATAGTCTGAGCCCTCGTCTGTGTATATGTCGAACTGAGAATGGCGCATACCGGCCCACATTACCGGGTTAAACTGAGGGTCGCCCACATCTTCCACGCGATTGCGGGTTATAGACGAATTGCGTTGGCTTGAAAGCGTGTATATGGCACCTGCGTCACGCATCTGTGTGGCAAAACGGTGTATATAGTTGGCCGTGATATTGTTGTTGTGCATGCAGTTGTCGGCCTTGTTCCAGCCCCAGCCCATGTTTATGGCAGAGTATGGAGAATTGAAAATTTCGTTGTGGCTTATTTGCACGTTAGCGGCGAAACCTACAGCTATGCCAAGGCAGCCCCAGTCGTCGGCAGCGGTATTGGCTATGTAGTTGTTGTCAATGGTGATTCCATCGCATATCACACGAAGGTCCTCAGGATTGTAAGCTTGATGCGATTCTATGGTTTCGTCTCCAAAAAAACCGGCCAGTATACTGTTTCCGCCGATATCATTGAATGTGCAGCCGCGTACAGTCACATTACGTGTACCGCTTACGATATCAAGGCCGGTCGAGCCCATGTTGCGAAAATCACAGCCGGTGAAACTGATGTTGCCGGCGTTTTCCACCGCTACTCCGGCTGCCGGACGACCGAGCCACGCCACGTTGCCGGCCGATACGGTTTTGTCTTCATAGGCATCAATAATGAATTGCCCGGCCTGCAGGGGTACATGCCCGAAGGTTGACGGACGTTTCCATGTGGTGTGTTCGAATACTATACCATGAAATTCTACATTGTCAACCGGATTGTCAAGGTCGCCGGCTATGTTTACAAGAGTCTCAAGTACAGGAATCACTGCATTGACATTGCCGGGAGTTTCACCGTTGCGGGGCCAATAATAGATTTTGCCGGCCTCTCTGTCGCAGAACCATTCCTGAGGCCTGTTAAGCAGTTCGATGGCGTTGCTGAAATAGAAGAAATGGTTGGAGTGGTAGCCTTCGGTGGCACGCAGAATCGGCCATGGCCGTTTGAATTCGATTGCCGATTCCGGCTCTTTAAATTTCAATGTGGTGCGGCTGCCATTTGTTGTTATCTGCTCAACCCGCATGAAGTTGACTACCCAGTCTTGGATAATGGTTACTTCCAAATCTTTTGCATTGGCAATTGATGCTGTCGGTGTCGGAACCACAAGTTCTTTTTTCTCCTTGTCGGCAAGGATGATGCGGCTCATGCCATAGTCATCGAAACTTGATGCGCGTTTCATTCTCACACCGTTTACCCACATTTGTCTGAATGTGGGAATTTCGCCGTTTATCACAGGCACTGCTGCCTCCCATACATGTTCCTGTGCTATTTCAGGAAGCCCGATTGCAGATGCCCCTTCACTCCAGCTTTTGATGAGTATCCCTCCGCTTATTGTCACATTCTCGCCATCAGCGGCGCGGAACACGGTTTTGCCCGCGCCCTTGCCGAATATGTCGGAATGCAGAGTAAGAGTCTGATTCAGACGGTAGACTCCTTCTTTTATTATTATATTCACATCTGTAGCTTGGGTGGGATTGTTGGTGCGAATTTCCTTGATTTTTTCTAAGGCAGATTCAAGGTCACTCAGCGGTTTGGCAGAAGAGCCATCTCCACCCGTCGATGAGGCTGATACATAAATATCAATACTGTTCTGAAGTGCTGTTGCGGTTGCTGTGGCTGCAATAATAGAGCCTCCAGTCATCAGTAGGCGTAAGAATCGTTTTGTCATTGTATTAAGATTGGGATAGATGTATGGTATAATGGTTGGAGAAATGCCATAAGTTAGAAGCGAATGTAATAGTCTTGCGCAGAGACAATCATTTACTTGCCATACGAATGCGGAATACTGGGGCAATGGCGTTCGGCTGCGTTTCCGGTATGCCGACTGTCAGGCCAGTTTCAGACATGTCGAATGTAACAGGGCCATAGCCGAGCAGCTCAACAGAGTCAACTCCAGGTTGCTGGTGCTCTCCTGGGGCGAATGACCTGAAGGTGAAGTTGCTCGTCTCAGGCCAACGAAGTATGGTGGCATAGATGATATTATCCTTGACAACAAAGCGGACATCGCTGCTCGAATAGTTGTCTTTTTCATTGAATCCCTGACTCCTAAGTGGGTTAGAAGCTTCGGCCAGAGGTCCTTCTCCAAATGTATGCCACGGGCGTGTGCCGTAGATACTTTCGCCGTTGATATCCAACCATGCTTTTATCTCCTCAAGGATTTTAAGTTCTTTTTCATCGATTGAGCCATCACCTCTCACAGGAATACTGAGGAGCAGATTTCCATTTTTGCTTACCACGTCTACGAGCATTCCCACAACTTGCCTGGCACTTTTATATCGGTTCTGCTCGTATGTGTCGCGGTCGTAGTGCCACTGTCCTATGCACGTGCATGTTTGCCAGTAGCGTTGTTGTGGACGGTCGGGCACTCCGCGCTCAACATCCCATAAAAGAACGTCCTTTTGTTCTTCGTTAAGTTGTTTTCCCATCACCACGACCTGTTGATGGCCGTAGTTGAGCTTGGCGCTGTGGTTGTAGTAGTGGGCGAGAATATCTAACCCCAACTGCTCATCGCAGCCGTAGAAAGGCAGCACAGTGTCATCGAAGTAAATCATGTCGGGGCTGAAGATTTCGATGCACTGTAGCACCCGGTTTCTGAATTTGCGCTTGAAAGCCTCCGAGGGGAGAGCAGCACCGTTGCCCCAATCCCATTGAGAGTGGATTGTGCCAAAATTACGGTAGTCAAAACTTGGGTCGTGACGCTGCTCATAAAGGTCCTGTGGGTCGTATCCTTCCCACCATTTCCCGATTCCATCGGCAGCGGTGAGCATACCGTCGTAGTCACGTGCAGGCTCCATCCACGTCCATGTATGGCTGCCGTGCATGCTTATGCCTATCGGTAGCCCGTACTTACGGCAAGCTTCGGCCCAGCCGCGCACGATATCTTTCTTAGGTCCGATATTGACGGAGTTCCATGGCTGATAGGGGCTGTTCCACAGGTCGAAGTTATCATGATGCTGCCCCAGAGTGAAAAAATAGCGGGCTCCTACGCTCTTATATAGAGCAACAAGTTCATCAGGATTCCAGTTTTCAGCTTTCCACGCTCCGCATAAGTCCTTCATACCGAATTCAGACGGATTGCCGAAATTTGCAGTGTGCCATTTGTTCTGACGGCTGTCCGGTTCATACATTCCACGTCCGTACCAGTCGCCGGCTTCGGCCTGACACTGTGGTCCCCAGTGAGCCCAAATGCCGAATTTGGCATCCTTGAACCACTCTGGGCATTCCCAAGCCGACAGACTTTGCCACTTCGGCTCGAAAGGTCCTCGCTCTATTGCTATATCATCAAGTTGTGCCTTTTCAGCGTCTTCTGCCATTGTTGTAAGGGAGGCGGCGCACAATATGACTCCCAAAAATAGTATGCGATATTTCATGGTTAGTTTTTTTGCAAAAATAATGTGGACCAGTTAATAGCCGTGTGTACTATTTTGTTAAAAAATAGTACATTTTTCTCATTTAGCCTGGAGTATTTGTGTAGTTATGTTTTTTATGTTTAATTTAGAGGTATGATTAAATCTCTGATTAGCCATCTTAATCCCCAGGTGCTCAATGTTGGCCTGGCGAGTCTTGATGCCAACTGGAATTTCAAGAATGTGCGAAGTGGTTTTTCGCGAATTTATTATGTGAGTGACGGCGAGGCCTATGTGGAGTTTGATGATCGAGATATGCACCTTACTCCCGGAAACCTTTACCTTATTCCTGCTTTTACCCTACATGGGTATAGATGTACAGGCGCTTTCAGTCATTATTATATACATTTCTATGATCGTCATTTTCAACATGAACTCGCTTCAGACACATTTGGAATGCCTTTTCAAGCTGAAGCACACTATTCAGACGTCGCACTTGTGCAACGCCTGTGCTCGATTCTGAGCGATCGCACGCTCTCCGACTTCTCTCCCGCTGTCTACGATAATGTATCGACTCTGCGCGGTATCATACGCAGCAATTCCCAAATGAGTGTAGACAAGGCGATTGAAGTGAAAGGGATAGTGATGCAACTATTGGCCCGCTTTCTTAATGGAATTTCCAATAAAGATGAAAGAGACCCGCGTATAGTGCGTGCTGTAGGAATTATTGATACAAGTTATGACAATGTCTGTCTGGATGAAGTGATAAAAGAAGTCTGCATGTCGAAATCGAATTTTTATCGTCTGTTCACCCACTATATGGAATGTTCTCCGGCAGAATATATTTCTTTACGTAAACTTGAGGCCATAAAGCTATGCTTACAGCTTACGTCTACATCACTTTCAGAGATTTCCGACCGTTTCGGTTTCTCTGACAGTTCATATCTAATCCGTTTTTTTAGAAAACATACAGGTTTGACTCCCAGTCGCTATCGGCGTATGATGCAGCAAACATGAGCCCTGTTTTCCTGAGCTATTATGCGTTCTAATGCCTGTGGACGCCGGTGTCGGTGATTTTTCCTTTGATGTTGTGGACGTCGTCTTCGGCTACCATCACCGGGCGGTAGTCGGGAGCGGCTGTGCCAAAGCGCACATTATCGAAGACAAGGCCGTCAACGTGGCGCACGAAAAGCCCCCAGGCCGGCAGTTCGCCGAACATTGCTTTTCAGTTCAATCGAGCCGGTGACATACGTTCCGGCCGGTAGCCGCACGATGCCTCCTCCGGGAAGCGCTGCAACAGAGTCTATGGAAGATTGCAATGCGCTGTCGGCACCGTGAGCGCCAAGGCATGCATTTATAGTCAAGGCAAGAACGGCAGCTTTTAATATGGATTTAGCACGTGATTTCATAGTATGTCTGTTCGGGTGTGGAGTCTGAATACTTTGGTCGGTATACCTTCGTTATCGATATCTGTGATATGAGTAAAGCCGCATTTTTCGGCTACGCGCTGTGATGCCTTGTTGTTTATATCGGTGGTAATCAACAGTGAGTCAGGTCGCAGAATCTTGGTGCACCAGTCAATAAGACCAAGGAGGGCTTCGGTCGTAAGTCCTTTGCCCCAATATGGATAAGCTATCCAGTAACCAACCTCGCGCTCATTGGGCAAAACGGTGAAATGTTCGTCGCCGGACGGCACAAGGCCGATGCAGCCTATAGGCTCATCGGTGTCTTTCAGAACCATTGCAAAGTTGAACGGATTGGGCATAAAGAAATCTGTAATGACACGGCGGCTCATATCTACGGAGGTGTGGCGCGGCCAAAGTGCCATTTCGCTCACGCGCCCGTCGGAGGCATACTTATAAAGTGCCTCGGCATCGTTTTGGTGCCATTTTCGGAGAGTGAGTCGTTCTGTTTGAATGCTTATGTCGCTGATAGGTCTATCCATAGGCTTATTGTCGGGAGGCTGTCTGTCATAATTGCAGTGAATCCGTCCACAAAGATATGTAAAAAACACAGAATTTTCTTTGAAACATATCGGTCTAAACGAGGAAGGGCTCGCCAGATGTCGATTATTTTTCTTATTTTTGCGATATTACAGGCAATTGGCGCCATATGTTATTAAACGACCTCTAAGTCCGCGTTTGGGTATAATCTGTTAAATTCCGGCGTATGAAAGATAAGTTTCAGCGGCAAGGATTCATAATCCTGATGATATGCTCGGCTATAATGCTTGGCATCGGTATTTATATGTTTGTGGCTGATTTCAATTCGACAAGCATCGTAACGGGCTGGCGCTCCAATCCTTCTGAGCAAACTATATCATGGCAAACTCCGGTATTCGGAGCACTCGTCATACTCATATTGGGTATTCTTATTAAGATAGACAAGCCCAAGTTACCGAAGATGGATATTCAAGGCAAACGCACGTTCGTGTTTGAAAAGATAACTGATTACCTGAAGGAAAATGATTTCAAGAAACGTGGAAATCATTTTTTCAAGAGCAACGGCTCGATTGGATATTGTGTGTATATTCAGAATGATAAATGGAACGATGCCAATCAAATCAGCTTTACGTTGAATATCGGTATATTCACAGATGCCTTTTGGCTTGAATGTCTGGATTTCAAGAATACCGGGATTATCCCTACTTTCCCTAAGGAATATGATTGTGCTATAAGGTCGAGAATCGGCAGCCTGCTCCCGGACAAAGAGGATAAATGGTACTGCATTACCTCCGGCACGGATATCATGAAACTATGGCGCGAAATAGAGCGCGACCTTACCGAATATTCCATGCCATTCTTTGCCCGCTACAGTACCGAATCGGATGTTATACCCAATCAATGTATCTATCGTAAAGGAAGCGCGCCATGAAAAAAATCGGTTATATTTCTGTATTGACTTTGGTTTTACTGCTTATTACGTGCGGTTGTTCAAGATTAAAATCGAAGTATGAAGCAGTCATGGATGAAATCAATGATGCCTTCCGTACCGACTTTTATTCCGATTATGGGGCATGGGATTATTATCGTGTTCCTTTGATAGCTCCTTACGAGCTTACTGCTATAGATGACAGGAATGAATGGCATTTTGAAAAGCGTCGTAATATTGATAAATTCGATTATTATCCCAGCTTATTATCGGCACGACTTTCTGTTGAATATGCAGGAATATCCGACTCGATAATCTACCTGAGTTATACCGAGGAGTTGACCCCATTAGAGAAAATGCCGGGGCATACATACGGAAATAGGGAAATGCGACGCTTTGTGATAATTGATGTGCCGACCGACTCTGTTGAATGGCATGAAACAAGAGAGGAATGGTTGACAGCACTAAACAAGCGAGGTGTATCCAAACCACAGCTTCATCATGTAGATAGCCTGTATGATGATTTCGCAAATAATCGGCGTCTGTTGTTCAATCCGCCAAAACGATAAAGC
>CAJTOB010000012.1 GCA_910578035.1 uncultured Muribaculaceae bacterium | reverse complement strand
GTATATTCCAGTCTTTCCGCTCTTACAGAGTCAAAGGCAATCTACAACATACGCCCTCGCAGCATGTTGCTCAAAATCCGATTCAGAATATTCTAAAATACAAGATTATGAAACAATTAATTCTAATCATCTGTGCTATACTCTGTATGGAAGTGTCAGCACAAGAAACATGTTCCCGTATCATCGACAAAGCAGTACCTGTAGATACCGCCCGATACAAGGTTACATATTCGCTTAAATATAAATTCCACCCCGGCCAAAGGGATGCCTACAACGACACACGAATTGTGCAGATTGGTAAGCGCAATGTAAAAGATTACAGCGACATAATTAACCACTTCGATTCGTTGGCTACCGAACAAATACGTCGTGGTGCTGATTCTTATTCCAATGTGTCTGGTAATCCGTGGCCATTAGAAATCATCAGCCCCATTCGAGGTGATAAGGCGGATTTGAAATATCGTCTGTCCATTTCCTCTTTCTTTGTTTATTCAGATTCTGTTCCATCGCTGGAATGGAATTTCAGCGATGGAGACACAGAAACGATTTTGGGATATGAGTGTAGTAGAGCCACTACGGAATTTGCAGGGCGCGTATACACGGCATGGTTTACGCCTGATGTTCCCCTGCCTTTCGGTCCCTACAAATTCGGAGGTCTACCGGGGCTTATCCTAAAAATAGAAGATGCTGAAAAACAATTTATCTGGGAGGCAATCGGATTTGAACGTACGAACAATCCCATAATGGAATATACATACCGTGACGGCAACGATAAACGATGTTCGGCAACCGATGTTGAAAAAACTCTTGTACGCTATTTCAAATCGCCGGTCGGTTTTATGATTTCAGAGATGGGCGGAGATAGCAACAGGGTTCATATTGTCGGCAAGGATGGCAAGGTGATGAATAATGCCGATGCAACCCAAATGTCAATTCCATATAAACCACTTGAAATAAAATGAGGATATTACAGATAATGGCGCTATCCCTGTTCTTGTCAGGATGTGCCAACGCGCAGTCAACCACCACAACAGCAAAACTAAAAATATCCGGGGAGCCTTTACCTGCAATAAGACATGTAACGGACATGAAAGTATCAGGTGATACATTGCTGTTTGTCTTTGAATGTGAGAACGGATATGGCCAACGGCTTCTCCGTCGCGCAATTATCGACAACGCTAACAAGACAATCAAGATAAGCCCGGATATGGGCAAAAGAGAAGACGGTTACTATGCTTCCTATATGCCTTATCCATTTATCGCCGACAATGGCGTAATCCATGTTGTCGGGCAGGACGATAGCGAGATTTTTACCGTAGAGAATGATACAGCGTTTGTCAGGACACGGCAGCATCTGATGGACGGAAACAGCATTGTGCCATTTCCCCTCTCGCAGTACGTTCAGGATGTATATATGACTAATCCTGACAGATATGTTTTCATCGGGCGTGAGCCAAACGGTGGTAGCCAATATGCCATGACCGCCGACCTCACTACATCAAAAGTTGATACAGTCAGACAAATCAACATTTCTCCCGAATTACAGACATGGATGCCTAACGCCGGGGAAATGATATATTCAGGCAAGCACAACAGGCTCGCTTTTGCCTATAAACTTCACCCGGTTATCGAAATATTCGACACCGATGGCAAGATAATCAAATCGGTAAGACTTGGAGAAGATACCTTCGACTCGAATACTCTTGAAGAAGCCGACTTCGAGATACTCAACATTATGCATACAGTAGATGTAACCTCCACATCCGACTACATATACGCGCTGAATTGGGCCTGTAATTATTCTGATGCGGCGAATTTTGCCCCGACCATCTACAAGATAGACTGGAATGGCAAAGTAATCGACAGGTATTTCAACATACCATATCCTCTTTATCGCATAGCTGCTCTTGACGATTCTACAATGATAGGCTGGACGGGAAAAGATTTTGTTCTATTAGAAAAATTGCATCAATGATATTACAATGTTGATAAAAAGGAGGGCGGTGTGCGCCGTCATTGCGGAATTTGCCGTATCTTTGTAGGCGGCTGCAGACGGGTTAGCTGAAACCAAATACCCGTCTACAGCCGCCAAACACTGATTTATTGACATGTACAGAAAAGGCAAACTATATTTCCGCTATGGCACGATGGGCTCGGCCAAGACAGCCCTGCTGCTCACTACGGCATACAACTTCGAAGAGCGCAAGATGGACTACATGTGTCTCAAACCGGTTGTTGATACACGCGAAGGCCGCAACGTCATTCGATCGCGTATAGGCATAGAGCGTGAATGCGTGTGGATTTACGCGGGTACCAACCTATACGAATTTGTTAAAAAACTCTATAAGGAAGATGGCCGGGTTGTAGACTGGTTTCTTGTAGATGAGGCCCAGTTTCTGACAGAAGCCCAGGTAGACCAGCTGTCTCGCGTTGTAGACGACTTCGGGAGCAACGTGATATGCTACGGCCTTCGCACCGATTTCAAGAGCCACCTCTTCGAAGGTTCTCGCCGTCTCTTCGAGATTGCAGATACTATAGACGAAATAAAGTCGACATGCAATTGCGGTCATAAGACTATCATTAACGCTCGTATAGATTCCGATGGTAATATAGTAGAGCAGGGCGCTCAGGTCGAGATCGGCGGTGATGACCGCTATGTGGCTGTATGTCGCCGCTGCTGGCGCAACAAGCGTATCGAGCAGGCACAGCGTTCGGTGCTCCCTTTGGAATTTGAAGATGAGTGAAATGCACTTTGAGTATGATACTTTGTGATATAAAAGAAGCTGGCCGCTATGCCTCCATTTCGACAGCAATGGCTATAGCCATAGACTGGATGTCGGCACATCTGTTCGACACGTTTGTGCCTGGAACAAAAACAATAGGGCAGTCATCTGGAGGTAACGATATATTTGTGAAATATGAGGAACCGGCGTTGCTTCCCCGAGAAAAAGTGCAGCTAGAAGCCCATAGACGCTATATAGATATTCAAATGCCACTCAAAGGTGCTGAAAAGATGGGGTGGTGTGCACTGGTAGATCTGAAATTACCTCGTGGAACATATGACGCAGACCGCGATGTGATTTTCTTCGGTGATGCCGCTACAACCCTTATTACTGTCAAGCCCGGTCAGATGGCTGTCTTCTTCCCTGAAGATGCGCATGCACCGAATATCGGCCTTGGAACTCATCGGAAACTGATTATAAAGGTTCCGGTTGATTAGTATATGAACCAAAGAGCTTTATCGGTCGTTTCAAACGAGGGGAACTAAGCAGATGCCTTATATTATATTTGCCATACGTCCTCAGAACAATTAAACATCACCACTATGCGACGATTCATATTAGCGTTTTCAGGATTTGTTTTTTTTGCTGCTTCAGCAGTCTCCGCTACGTTTCAGCCCGAAAGCCTGCATTATAAAGTGATGTACAAATGGGGGCTTATCAACAAAAAAGCCGGAACAGCCACATTGACGCTCAGGCATGCTCCTCAACATTATGTAGCTCAGCTTACAGCCGCGTCCGAGCCTTGGGCAGACAGAATATACCAGGTGCGCGATACCCTTAACGGGCATATGGCATATGCTGACATGACGCCTCTGTTCTATGAAAAGATTGCCAACGAGGGCAACGAGCACAAGCACGATATAGTGCGTTATGATTATAGCGCCAAACCCTCGGTGAAGGCCGATTGCACCCGCAAAGTCTATAAGAAAGGTATCCTCAGGATAGACGACAGTCGGCAGTTGGACGCAGAAGGAGAAGTCGTAGACATGCTTACGTCGTTTTATTTCATGCGGAATCTCCCTTATCAGGATTGGGAGCAAGGCCATGTGAAGGAACTCAATATATTTTCAGGTAAACAGAAAGAGAAGCTTACAATAAAATATGAAGGCATTGATAAGCTTGATTTCGAAGGAGTGTGCTATAAAACCTTTCATATCAAATTCATGTTTACGTCTAAAGGCGGTCGGAAAAGTTCCGATGACATGGAGGCATGGATAAGTGCCGACAAACGCAGGATTCCCCTGCGTCTTGAAGGGAAGCTTCCTGTCGGCAAAGTACATTGCATATTTACAGGCGCTGATTAGATTGTTCAGCATCTGCTATTCAGTAAGAGTTGCCGTTTTGACGCCAAAAATTGTCCGAGAAGAGTCTTCCGACTGCTTTTCGGGCGTTTTTTTTTGTTTTTGCTTAAATTATAATTACTTTTGTCGTACGAACACATCTGATGGGCATGCCATGCCTGCGGATGTCCTTAAATCATATGCCTTAGCGCAAGATACACAATATATTATATAATATGGCAGAAAAAAATGAAAGATTGTTCGACCAGTTTCCCGAGGTGAGCTACCAAGAATGGCGCGCCAAGGTTGAAGCCGACCTCAAAGGGGCCGATTTCGACAAAAAACTGGTCTGGAGAACTAACGAAGGCTTCAACGTACAACCCGTATACCGGGCTGAAGACATCGCTGACCTCAAGACTACCGGCACTCTTCCCGGACAGTTCCCCTATGTACGCGGCACCCGTACTGACAACGACTGGCTTTCGCGTCAGGATATTGTTGCCGATAGTGCCGAAGAGGCAAATAAGATTGCACTCGATGTACTGAACAAGGGCATTAACTCTTTAGGTTTCAAAGTTCAGAATCCTGAAGACGTTAAAGTGCTGCTCAATGGCATTCACCTTCCGGCAGTTGAAATCAATCTCAGCTGCTGCCCCGGCAAAGCGGTTGCTGTAGCTGAGGCCCTCGTGGCATGTGTGAAAGAGCAGGGTGCCGAAGCAAGCTTCCGTGGGTCTATCGACTATAACCCTCTGCGTCGCCAGTTCAAGCATGGTGTGGAAGGTGTAGATACCCCCGCTATCGTTGCCGAAGCAGTGAAACTCCTTGATGTTGTGGCTCCCGTGCCCGCACTCCGCTGTCTTGCCGTAGACTCTCTGATTCTTGCCAACAGCGGCGCATATATCTATCAGGAACTCGGCTATGCACTTGCATGGGGCACTGCGTGGATGAACGCCCTCACTGACGCCGGCCGCAAAGCTTGCGAAGTGGCATCGCGAATCAAATTCAATATGTGCGTTTCCTCGAATTTCTTCATGGAAATTGCCAAATTCCGTGCAGCCCGTATGCTTTGGGCTCAGATAGTAGAGCAGTATCAGCCCGGTTGCACAGATTGTGCCAAGATGATGGTATGCGCTACAACATCACGCTTCAACCAGACAATTTACGACGCTCATGTAAACCTTCTCCGCAGCCAGACCGAAACCTTCTCTGCCTGCGTTGCCGGAGTTGATTCTATCGTAGTAACACCGTTCGACGCACCTTACAAGAAGCCCGATGCATTCTCTGAACGCATTGCACGCAACCAGCAATTCCTGCTCAAAGAAGAGAGCCACATGGATAAGGTTGTCGACCCCGCTGGCGGCAGCTACTATGTTGAGACTCTCACCGTAGCGATTGCTAAAGAGGCATGGAAGCTTTTCCTTGATGTAGAGGAAAAAGGCGGTTTCTTCGCTCTTGTCGCTGACGGCACTGTGCAGAAGGCTGTAAACGAATCGTGTGTGAAGCGTCACTCTGATGTTGCACGTCGCAAAGAAATCCTTCTGGGAACCAACCAGTACCCCAATATCAACGAGACCGCAGCCGGCAAGATTGAGACAACAGGCGCATGCACCTGCGGCTGCTCGGTTGAAAAAGGCCCCAACGCACTTTGCGGCAAACGTGCGGCCACAGATTTTGAAGACCTTCGTCTCGCTACCGAAGCTGCAAGCAAGCGTCCGAAAGTGTTCATGCTCACTATCGGTAACCTTGCGATGCGTCTTGCCCGCGCTCAGTTCTCGACCAACTTCTTTGGTTGTGCAGGTTATGAAATCATCGATAATCTTGGCTTCAACACTGTTGAAGAAGGCATTGATGCCGCTCTCGCCAAGGAAGCAGATGTCGTAGTTCTCTGCTCAAGCGATGATGAATATGCCGAGCTCGCTCCTGCTGCGTTCAAGTATCTCGACGGCCGTGCCGAATTCGTTGTTGCCGGAGCTCCCGCTTGCATGGAAGAACTTCAGGCAGCCGGCATCAAGGACTATGTTCATGTGCGTTGCAATGTTCTCGACACTCTCCGTGACTTCAATAACCGTCTTCTCAACAAATAAACCGTCTCAGCAACTATGAAACCCGATTTTAAAAATATCGACATCGTGGCCGGGACGGCCGGCCCCGCACCCGCTGCAGCCAATACTGAAAACTGGACTACTCCGGAACTGATTCCTGTAAAACCCGTCTATACCAAAGATGACCTCGAAGGCCTCGAGCATCTTAATTATATGTCGGGTATTCCCCCATTCCTCCGTGGCCCGTACAGCGCCATGTATCCTCTTCGCCCCTGGACTATCCGCCAGTATGCAGGCTTCTCGACCGCAGCAGAATCGAATGCGTTCTATCGCCGTAATCTTGCTTCCGGCCAGAAGGGTCTCTCTGTAGCGTTTGACCTTGCAACACACCGCGGTTACGACGCAGACCATGAACGTGTGGTAGGTGACGTGGGCAAAGCTGGTGTGTCTATCTGTACTCTCGACGACATGAAAGTGCTCTTCGACGGTATTCCTCTGAACAAGATGTCTGTGTCTATGACTATGAACGGCGCCGTACTTCCTGTACTCGCATTCTACATCAACGCAGGCCTTGAGCAGGGTGCCAAACTCGAAGAAATGGCAGGCACTATCCAGAACGATATCCTTAAGGAATTCATGGTGCGTAACACCTATATCTACCCGCCGGAATTCTCTATGCGAATCATTGCCGACATCTTCGAATACACTTCGAAGAACATGCCTAAGTTCAACTCTATCTCGATTTCCGGCTACCATATGCAGGAAGCTGGCGCAACTTGCGATATCGAGCTGGCATATACTCTTGCCGACGGTCTCGAATATCTCCGCGCAGGCGTGAACGCAGGTATGGATATCGACTCTTTCGCGCCCCGTCTGTCGTTCTTCTGGGCTATCGGCATGAACTACTTCATGGAGGTCGCCAAGATGCGTGCTGCACGCATGCTCTGGGCCAAGATCGTGAAGCAGTTCAACCCCAAGAACCCCAAATCGCTCGCACTGCGTACACACTCGCAGACTTCGGGCTGGTCTCTTACAGAACAGGACCCCTTCAACAACGTTGGCCGTACATGTATTGAGGCAATGGGTGCAGCTCTCGGACACACCCAGAGCTTGCACACTAATGCTCTTGACGAAGCAATCGCTCTTCCGACTGATTTCTCAGCTCGTATTGCCCGTAATACCCAGATTTATATCCAGGAAGAAACTCAGGTTACCCGTGCAATCGACCCCTGGGGAGGTTCGTACTACATTGAAGCTCTTACCAATGAAATTGCGCACCGAGCATGGGAGCATATTCAGGAAATTGAGAAGCTCGGCGGCATGGCCAAGGCTATCGAAACCGGTCTTCCCAAACTTCGCATCGAGGAAGCTTCGGCCCGCACACAGGCTCGTATCGACTCCGGTCGTCAGACCATCGTTGGTATCAACAAATACCGTCTGGACCACGAAGATCCTATCGACATCCTCGAAATCGATAATACAGAGGTTCGCCGCGAGCAGATTGAGCGTCTTAACGACGTCAAGGCTCATCGCGACGAGGCCAAGGTAAAAGAAGCCCTTGCCGCAATTACAGAGTGTGTACGCACCAAGGAAGGCAATCTTCTTGACCTTGCGGTAAAAGCAGCCGGTCTCCGTGCAACCCTTGGCGAAATTTCCGATGCCTGCGAAGATGTTGTAGGCCGTTATAAAGCTGTTATCAGAACTATCTCAGGAGTGTATTCAAGCGAAACCAAGCAGGACGCCGATTTCCAGCGCGCCCAGGAGATGACTGCCGAATTTGCCAAGCGCGAAGGCCGTCAGCCTCGTATCATGATTGCAAAGATGGGCCAGGACGGTCACGACCGTGGTGCCAAGGTTGTAGCTACCGGCTATGCCGACTGTGGATTTGACGTAGACATGGGTCCGCTCTTCCAGACCCCTGCAGAAGCCGCACGTATGGCTGTTGAAAACGACGTTCATATTCTTGGTGTATCTTCTCTTGCAGCCGGTCACAAGACACTCATACCTCAGGTAATTGAAGAGCTCAAGAAACTGGGCCGAGAAGACATCATGGTTACTGCCGGTGGTGTTATACCTGCGCAAGATTACGATTTCCTCTACAAAGCCGGTGTGGCAGCTATCTTTGGACCTGGCACCCGTATTCCCGTATCTGCTATAAAGATGCTCGAAATTCTCAACGGAGAACAAGAATAATATAAATCTTCCCCCGAGCCTTATAGGCTCAATATTACCCCCGGAACGGCGCGTGTCGCGATGACACGCGCCGTTCTATTAATATCCAGTCCGGGCATGCTTTGTCCGCCTGAGAGGGGAGTATAGGGCTCTTATAGTATAATTATTAGAAGCTAAAAAAATGGCCGACAAATTTTCTTGCCGGCCATTTCTTTAGCTTTCTGGATTGTCTGGTGAAAAGACTTCAAAACTACTATCAGTATAAAAAATTATTATTGACTTAATTTTTTTACTGCCAGAAGAAGGACCGGTGATCTTCTGTATTTCCATATCCGCTCTTTCTCCTCCATTGAATTTGTCTGAAAATGCACTGAAGCTGTCAAAATTGTTATTTTCATCTTCAAAAATCTCGTTTGCTTCTTCTTGAAGATTAGAATTTACTGTAGAAAACAGGTCGTTATTCTCAAGTGTTTCAGTGGTTTGAAACTCGTTTATTGGCATTTTCGGGCTATTTTGAGGCTCTGAGAATTGAATATTTGACTCATTCAGCATACTGCCCACGCCAAAAAGCAGCCAGGAGATATCAAGAGCAGGAAAATTCTCATGAAGTTTACGAAGCAATAAATCGTTGACCGATTTATTACGGCCATGTATCAATTGTGAAAGGGTAGGGCGGGGGATGCCTGCTCTATCTGCAAATTGAGAATTGGATAGTCCGCAATGTTCTATAAACGCTTTTAAACGCGTAATAACAGTTCCTTCTTCTTGTTTTTCCATGACACAATTGTAAATTTCACAACTGCAAATTTATAAATAATTATTCGTAATCGCAAATTCAAATTTGCAAATTACTATTTAATTTCGCAAATCATGCGGTTTACAAATTCAAACCAACATGCTATTCCCGATCTGTTGCATTTATAAATTGGTTGTTATTGAATGAATTTAATTTAAAGTAAAGGTGAAGCCAATGAGAGGTAATGGCGTGTCCGCATGGCTGGTATCTCGATTAAATGTCTATTTTCGTGAGTAAGCTGCAATATTAGTTCGATGTTTAAATAAGCAGATTATATTTATTGCGGTATGTATTGAGTATGTGATGGTTGGAAAGCTTGTTAAAAAATGTTTTCTTTGAGAATTTGCGAAAAGTATGAGATTGCAAATAGTTTACAAATTCCAATAACTCTTGTTTTCGCGGCGTCGATCAAGTTTTAAAAATGGATTTGATATTGAGAATGCCTGATGTGAATGTAATCGCGACTGTATTAATAATGCAATTCTCAATTGTAAAATACGCTCTTTGGACAATTTGTTGTTATAATTTAGGCTCTTGAATTTGCCAGAATTCAAAATTTACGAATGTTTATTCGTGCATTTGTAAATATAACATTCTCACAGCATCTAAGTTTCTACATTAACTCATTTTTAACTTGGTATAAATAGGTTAAAAACAGTAGATTAGTGTTGATTGAAATGTCGCTAAGTTGTAAAAAATACACTTATACACATAGGATGAAATAGCTAAAAACAAGCCAAGACCTCATTTCTGTATAATCCGTACTGTATTTTTTGTGGCGTATCATTAACTTGTTTTGGTCAAAGCTCATAATTCCCATGCTCTTTGCAGCAAAAGATGGATATAGGACTCCGGGGCGCTAACTGCCTGTCAACTCATATCTACCCCTGCCTAAATCTTACCCCTTTCTCTTGTTTCATAATTACTATTATGTTAAATAGACTGCGAGAAGGATTGTGGTGTTGCCCTCTTCAGGAATTTTGGGTGTGATTTTTAGCGGTTATTCGTTGGTTGAGCTTCGCATAGATTTTTGACGGTATTCATATTTTATGTATTTTTGCGAAGCTAATCTTAGAACGCATGAATCGAATTGTTGAGAAATCATATTTTTCGGAAAAAGTTGTAAAACTCATTGTTGAAGCTCCGGCTGTTGCAAAAGCCAGAAAGCCCGGTCACTTTGTAATAGTTCGCACAGGTGAAGGTGGCGAACGAATTCCGCTGACTATTGCGGCGGCAGATACGACTGCCGGTACTATAATGCTTGTTGTTCAAGCCGTAGGAGAATCTACTCGTAAAATCTGTGCATTGGAAGCTGGCGATTGTCTAACGGATCTTGTCGGACCTCTTGGACGCGCTACAGACATTAAAAAACATGAAGGAACAGTTGTCTGCTGTGCCGGAGGCGTTGGCATAGCTCCTCTACTGCCAATTGTCGAGGCTATGAAAAAGGCCGGAAATCGAGTTGTGAGTGTAATTGCGGCAAGATCAGCAGACCTTATTATATTGGAAGACGAGATTCGGAAATGGTCGGATGAAGTTGTTGTGATGACTGATGACGGAAGTGCGGGCCGAAAGGGTCTTGTAACGGCTGGCGTTGAAGAAATACTTCAGAAGGAGAACGTTTCAGAAGTGGTCGCAATCGGTCCGGCTGTAATGATGAAATTTGTATCGTTACTTACGAAAAAGTATAATGTTCCGACTATTTGTTCCCTAAATACTATAATGGTTGATGGAACCGGTATGTGCGGAGCTTGCCGTGTCAATGTCGGAGGCAAAATGCGTTTTGTCTGTGTTGATGGCCCGGAATTCGACGCCCATCAGGTAGATTTCGATGAAATGATAATGCGTATGCGTGCATACGATCTTTGAAAAAACAACAGCAATGAAAGATATAGAAACAGGACGCAACGCAGCGTGGCGTGAAGAACTTCGCAAGGCTCTCTCTGCAAAGGAAAGGGCCGCAATCCCGCGAGCTAAAATGACACAGCTTGACCCTGAGTACCGTATCCGTAATAGTGAGGAGGTGAATCGGGGTCTAAATGCCGATGAAGCTATTCTTGAGGCAAGCAGATGTCTCGACTGCCCTACTCCGACTTGCGTTGAAGGCTGCCCGGTCGGTATTGATATTCCTGGTTTCATTAAAAATGTGCAACGTGGCGATGTAAAGGCGGCTGCGGCTGTTTTGGGCCGCACGAGTGCTTTGCCGGCTGTCTGCGGACGAGTGTGCCCGCAGGAGCGTCAATGTGAAAGCCGTTGCATATATAATAAAATGAAAAAGGAGCCCGTTGCAATTGGTTATCTCGAACGATTTGCTGCAGATATGGCTCGCGAGAATAATCTGTTGCCCGAAGATGAAATATCGGAACCAAACGGTATAAAAGTAGCTGTAGTAGGCTCCGGGCCTGCCGGTCTATCGTTTGCCGGCGATATGTCGCGTCGAGGATTCGAAGTGCACGTTTTTGAAGCATTACATGAAATAGGCGGAGTACTTAAATATGGTATTCCGGCTTTCCGGCTTCCAAATGCCATTGTCGATGCTGAGCTCGACAACCTACGCCGTCGTGGAGTACAGTTCCATGCCGATACTGTAATCGGGCGCACTTTCTGTTATGAGGATATCCTTCAGATGGGATTCAAAGGTATGTTTGTTGCATCGGGTGCAGGTCTCCCCAGATTTATGGGTATTCCAGGAGAAAACCTTATCGGAGTCATGTCAAGCAATGAATACCTTACGCGCATCAACTTGATGGGCGCAGGAACAGCCGGTTATGATACTCCTGCGCCAAAAGGTAAGCGTGTCGCTGTTATCGGTGGTGGCAATACGGCTATGGACAGCGTGCGTACAGCTCGACGCATGGGCGCTGAAGCCATGATAATCTATCGAAGAAGCGAGGCCGAGATGCCGGCTCGTATCGAAGAAGTAATTCATGCCAAAGAAGAAGGCGTGAAGTTTATGACGCTCTGCAATCCTATAGAGTATAAAGGAGATGAAAAGGGTCGAGTCAAGTCTGTAATAGTGCAGCGGATGGAACTTGGAGAGCCGGATGCGTCCGGTCGCAGAAGCCCAGTGCCTGTGGAAGGCGCAGTCGAAGAAATTCCCGTAGACCTTGTGATTGTAAGTGTCGGCGTTTCTCCGAATCCGCTTATTCCTTCGTCTATCGACGGTCTTGAAGTGACAAAACGCGGTACCCTCGCGGTTGATGAGTCTTTGCAGACATCGATTCCTGTTATCTACGCCGGAGGCGATATTGTACGTGGTGGCGCTACGGTAATTCTTGCAATGGGCGACGGTCGACAGGCTGCTGCGTCGATGTCAAAAAAGCTTATTGAAAATGAATAAGGCCGGCTTCAGCTGTGTTTCCATAATTTCGGGTTTAGGATTAGTGCTGGCGGCATGCTCCGTGAGCGACAGCAATACAGCCGATAAGCCTGTTATAACCGTAAGTATAGAACCGCAGCGGCAGATTCTCGAACAGCTTGTCGGCGACCGCTTCGATGTCGTCACCTTGCTTGCCCGTGGAAGTGATCCTGAAACTTTTGATCCGTCTTTGAGCATACGGCGCAAAGCCGATAACTCAAAAGCGTATTTCGCTATAGGCGCTTTCCCTTTTGAAAAGAAGTTGAAGAGTTCATTGCCTGAATCTGTCTCGTTTGTAGATGTATCAAAAGGCATACAACCACTTTATGGCACTCATGGACACCATGGGCATGCACACGGTGAATGTGCAGAAATGGCAGACCCTCATGTATGGACATCGGTTTCAAATATGAAGCTGATAGCGGCCAATATGGCAGCAGCTCTCTGCCGTATTGACTCTGCCGGAACTGAAGAATATGGACGGCGACTGAACGTGCTTGAAGCTCATCTGGATTCTTTAGACACCATGCTTGCCTCAAAGGTCCGCAATCATGGTGCTTTTGCCATATGGCACCCCTCGCTAAGCTATTTGGCGCATGATTACAAGCTTGAGCAGATAGCAGTCGGACATGAGAGCAAAGAAATGCCGGCCAAGCGACTTAAAGAGGTTATAGATTCTGCAAAGAACAACAATGTGAAAGTTCTTTTCTATCAAAAGGAGTATGACAGCCGACAGATTGAGAGCCTCAATAATGCTATCGGCTCGCGAATGGTGGAAATAGACCCTCTGGCATACAGATGGGAAAACGAATTAATGAAGATAGCCGATGAAATTGCCCGGCCATAGCGAACACTGCCGTTGCTGCACATGCAGCCACACCGCCGACTCCGGCCGGCCTCCACTTCTGCATTTGTGCGATGTATCGTTTATGCGGGAAAAGCGTGTGATTCTCACCAATGTCAACTTTACGGTTGACGTTGGTGACTTCATTGCGATAACAGGGCCTAACGGGGGGGGAAAGACTACCCTCCTCCGTCTTATTCTCGGTCTGTTAAAACCGACGGAAGGTAGTGTGGTTTTCTGCGATGAAAACGGTAAGCCTTGCCTTCCTCCGTCTATCGGCTATCTGCCTCAGAAAAACAGTGTGGACTCTCATTTCCCGATTACTGTGCGCGAAGTCGTTTCTTCCGGCTTACTCTCTCAGAAAGGGATGGATAAGAATCAGATAGCAGAAAGGGTCAAAGAATTAATCTCGACGGTTGGCTTGACCGAACTTGTTGACCGTCCAATAGGTGCACTTTCCGGCGGTCAACTGCAACGGGCTCTCTTTGCCAGAGCTATTGCGAGACGTCCTAAACTTCTTGTGCTTGACGAACCGTTATCATACCTCGACAAAACTTTTGAGAAAAGATTGTATAAGATAGTTGCCGAAATAGCCAAAGACACAACAATTCTTCTTGTGAGCCATGAAATGAGTGAGATTGGCATAATGGCAAACCGTCACATTATTATCGACAATAAACTTGAAGAATGTACGGCTTTGCACCATTATGTGACGAGAGAATGTTAGAAACGATTTTGAGACACTCTCACTTTTCAAGTTTGTCGAGCCAATCTATTATGTGGAAAATGCATTCGGCAGAGATGTCTCCGTCGAGATTCTTGTACTCCTGAATACTTCCGGTACCGCCTTTCTGGAACAGATGGTTGTGACCTTCAAGAAGCACAGTGTCTACTGTCTTGTTCAGCTGTTTGAATGTTTCAAGATTTTCAGGAAGAACTTGGATATCCACAGAGCCGTTTATAGCCAACCATGGTTTGGAGACATTTTTAATATCCTCAGCCGGGTCATAATTCAGAAGTTGCCGGTAGTGCTCTGCAGTCATCACATCGACAGCAGCCGAAAGCTGTTTCTGGACCGCAGGCATCGTTGCGGCATCACCGTATTCTGCACTTAGAGCCATATATAGTTGCGTCTTGATAATGTTCTCCGGAACGGGCATCATGCATATATCCAGCAATTTCCGCTGTGTCTTTTCTTTATCCCACCGGCCGCTCTGAGCAACCGCAATTGCTCGCGACTGCGACATTATGAGAGAGTCGCCCTTCCATGCCGGGCCGGCAAGTGTGATTATGAAATCGCATGATGGATTAGAGGCGCTCTGTATAGCAGTCCAAGCGCCTTCACTATGTCCGAGGATACCGGTACGAGTGTCTTTGAATATCGAATCGGAGCAGGCCAGCATGCATTTCAGATCTGAAAGATAAGTATCGGCTGTGGCCGTCTTAAAATCGCCACCGGATTCGCCTGCGCCGCGGTCGTCATAGCGGAACGAAGCATATCCATGTGCTGCGAGGCTGTCTGCAATAGTCCGAAACGGTTTTTTGCCGAATATGGTCTCGTCGCGGTCCTGACACCCGCTACCAGTGACCAATATCAATACGCCTTTTGGATTCTTGTCTATCGGTTGTGTAAGGGTGCCCGCCAATACGACGCCATCTGCCGGATTGATTATTTTAATATCCTTGTCAACAGTCTTGGCTGAAGCAAAGAGAACCGCAGCCAGGTTCAATGCAAAAAATAAATGTCTCATAAGCAAAGTTTTTTGCAAAAATAGCACATTTAAGAATTCCCGGATGTAATAAACCAAAAATATTTGCGTCATATAGCATATGAGAAAAACAGATGGGAAAGAAAGCCGATTCTTAGAGCTCACCGACCGATATAAAGATGTCATCGGCCGTGTGTGTTGCACCTATATGTCGGCATCGGCCTCATTCGACGACCTATATCAGGAAGTGCTCATAAATATATGGCAGGGAATGGACAGTTTTCGGGGCGAAGCCAAAATTTCGACCTGGATATACCGCACGGCCATTAATACATGCATTACATGGCATAGAAAAAACAAGAAACACTCATCTTCCAACATAAGCCGCATCGAAGATCTTGTCAACGACCCGATAGATCCTGCGGCCGACAATACTCTTGCAGAACAACTGCAATACCTCCGCAATCTTATCTCCCAGCTTGGAGCTATTGACCGTGCCATTGTCACTATGTGGCTCGATGAATGTCCTTATGATGAAATTGCCGCTGTCACCGGTCTTTCTCAGACGAATGTCGGAGTCAGACTACACCGCATCAAGCAGCGGCTTGCCCAAATGAGTGAATGAAACTATGGATATAGAACAACTAAGATCAACCTGGCGCCAGATGGGGCCCCGTATCGACAATCTCGAGCGCGAAAACCGCCGCATGGCCGAACGCCTCGCGGCCGGAAAAGCAACAACTGCTCAGCGCCGACTTGCCAAAACGGCCTTAAGAGGAGTCTTTTTCGGGCTCCTACTACCATTGCTTGCTCCTCTGCTCTATTTCTATCTCGGTTTTCAGCCGTGGATTGCAGCTCTCTATGGCTTCTTCGGAATAATTATGGGTGTAGCAAACCTATTGTTCTATAAATCGATAGTAAAAAGCGACTATATGTCGTTGCCATTGGTGAATGCGATGCTAAGTGCCGTAAAAATACGTGCCAATCTGCGGAATATCAGGATTCTGGGAATATGCTTGGGATGTGGAATTATTTCTTCTCTCATCTTTGATACTATCGAAAGATACGAAATGTCGATATTAGCCGGAATGATAATCGGTTTTGTCGGTGGCCTGATTATTGGTCTGAAAAAGTGGAGAGAACAAAGTGCTCTCAGCAAGGCTATAATACAAGAACTCAGAGCAGCTCTACATGAATCCGATAGCGATTGCGACATACCTGTCGGCACAAATTTAAAATGATTGTTCTGAAATTATAGGCACGGTCGATTGGATATTCAAAGCATTATTTGTAAATTTGCACAGTCCAACCAAAGCCAATTCAGGACACATGAATACCCAAAGTCTTGTCTCTATCGACGACATCACAAAAGAGGAGATGCTCCAGCTTCTGGAGCGGGCACGCTATTTTGAGGCCAATCCCAATAGTAAGCTCCTCGACGGCAAAGTTGTAGCAACGCTTTTCTTTGAGCCGTCAACCCGTACCCGACTCAGTTTTGAAACAGCCGTGAACCGCCTCGGCGGACGTGTAATCGGATTTTCCGATGCCTCCACATCGAGCACATCTAAAGGCGAAACACTCAAGGATACCATAAAAATGGTATCAAATTATGCCGATCTCATAGTGATGAGGCATTTTCTTGAGGGTGCCGCCCGATATGCTTCGGAAATCACGCACGTTCCTATCGTCAATGCCGGCGACGGAGCAAACCAGCATCCATCGCAGACAATGCTCGATCTCTATTCTATCCTTAAAACCCAGGGACGTCTTGAAAATCTGACCATAACCATGGTCGGAGACCTCAAATACGGACGCACAGTGCATTCTCTTCTTATGGCGCTCCGTTTCTTTAAGCCGGTATTTAATTTTGTATCGTCTAAGGAACTTGCCATGCCGGCAGAATATCTGGAAGTTTGCCGCCGCGAAGGAATCGAATATCATGAACACCGCGATTTCTCGCAAGAAGTGATTGATTCGAGCGATATCATTTATATGACCCGTGTGCAGCGCGAACGCTTCTCTGATGTCATGGAATATGAAAAGGTGAAAAATCTGTACACCCTGCACAACGCCATGCTTGCGACTTCAAAACCTAATCTAAAGATTCTGCATCCTCTGCCCCGTGTCAACGAAATCAATATTGATGTCGATGACAATCCCAAGGCATATTATTTCGAACAGGCCCGCAACGGCGTTTTTGCCCGCCAGGCAATCATAACCAAGGCTCTCGGCCTCCAAATTCCATCAAAATGACAGGAAATAAGAAAGAACTTGCTGTTGCAGCCCTTAAGAACGGCACTGTAATCGATCATATTCCTTCGGATGCTCTTTTTGCCGCCGTAAGGATTCTTGGAATAGAAAACATGGGCAAAAGCGTTACTATCGGCAATAATCTCCATAGCAAACGTCTCGGAACCAAGGGCATCATTAAAGTTGCCGATACGGAATTCGAACAGTGTGTACTCGACCGCATTGCCATTATAGCCCCTACGGCAGTAGTAAATATAATCCGCGACTATACTGTTGTGGAAAAAAGACCGGTGACCTTGCCCGATACTCTTACCGGCATTGTTCGCTGTCCAAATCCGAAATGTATTTCGAATAACGAGCCAATGGCAAGCCGCTTCGAAGTGGTAGATCGCAATGACATAGACCTATGTTGCCATTATTGCGGTCATCATGTTGCCGGAGGTGAGGCTGCTTCGTTGCTATGAAACAAGTGTGGAAAGGAGGTACTCTGCTCTATCCACTGCCAGCGGTAATAGTAAGTTGCGGAAACTCTGAAGTTTCCAATCTTATAACTGTGGCGTGGACGGGAATTGTATGCACTAATCCGCCAATGCTTTATATCTCTGTGCGCCCCGAACGCCATTCTCATGCCATGATTATGGCAAATATGCAGTTTACAGTCAACCTCACCACATCTGCTATGGCTCGGGCTACCGATTTGTGTGGTGTAAAATCCGGTCGAGACTGCGATAAATGGGAAGTCTCCGGGCTGCACAAATCTGCCGGAGTTGCCGTTGAATGCCCGTCAATCGAAGAATCGCCTCTCTCTCTGGAATGCCGTGTGAGCAGTGTGTCTCATCTGGGCAGCCATGATATGATAGTAGCACATATTGTCGACGCTCTTGCCGACAACCGTTATCTTGATGACGCTACCGGTCGCTTCTGTCTTGAAAAATCAGGCCTTATGTGCTATAGTCACGGAGGATATTATTCCTTAGGTGAAATTTTGGGAACTTTCGGGTTCTCAGTAAAAAAGAACAAAATCAAACGTTAGATATTTATCCCACTATGCTTAAAGACACCGCAGTTTTCAGCCTTATAGAGGCCGAACACCGCCGTCAAAAAGACGGTATCGAACTAATCGCTTCGGAAAATTATGTAAGCGACGAAGTGATGCGCGCTATGGGCTCGTGCATGACCAACAAGTATGCAGAAGGCTATCCAGGACGTCGCTATTATGGCGGCTGCCAGGTTGTCGATCAGGTTGAATCACTTGCAATCGAGCGCGTAAAACAGCTTTTCGGTGCCGAATATGCCAACGTCCAGCCACACTCCGGTGCGCAGGCCAATATGGCAGTCTTCATGGCTTGCATGAATCCGGGCGATAAGTTCATTGGTCTGAACCTCAGCCATGGAGGCCACCTCAGCCATGGTAGTCCTGTAAACTTCTCCGGCCTCGTATATCAGGCTCTTGAGTATAATGTTGATGCAGAGACTGGCCTGGTTGATTACGACAAGATGGAAGAAGTCTGCCGCCGTGAGCGTCCGAAACTTATTATCGGAGGTGCAAGTGCCTATTCCCGTGAGTGGGATTATGCACGCATGCGCGCCATCGCAGATGAAATCGGAGCGATTTTCATGGTAGATATGGCTCATCCGGCAGGTCTTATAGCCGCCGGTCTGCTTGATAATCCTGTCAAGTATGCTCATATCGTTACATCGACAACTCACAAGACTCTCCGCGGCCCGCGCGGCGGTATAATCCTTATGGGTAAGGACTTTGTCAATCCCTGGGGCAAGAAATCGCCTAAGGGCGAAGACCGCATGATGTCGCAGCTGCTTGATTCTGCCGTTTTCCCAGGCGCACAGGGTGGTCCTCTCGAACATGTCATCGCCGCCAAGGCTGTTGCGTTTCATGAAGCACTCCAGCCGGAATTCCGCGAATATCAGCTTCAGGTAAAGAAAAATGCAGCCGCACTTGCCGGCGCTCTTTCCAATCTGGGCTATAAGATTGTATCGGGTGGCACAGACAACCATTGCATTCTCATTGACTTGCGTACAAAATTCCCCGAACTTACAGGCAAGGTTGCCGAACGAGTACTTGTCCAGGCCGATATTACCGCAAATAAAAACATGGTTCCCTACGACAGCCGTTCACCATTCCAGACGTCGGGTATCCGCCTTGGCACACCTGCTATCACAACCCGCGGTCTCAAGGAAGACTCGATGCAGACTATCGCCGAAATGATAGATACTGTTCTTTCTGCTCCGGAAGACAACGAAACCATAGCAGCTGTTCGCAAAGCCGTCAACGAAATGATGGCAAACTATCCTATCTTCGCCTATTGATGCCTTCGATAAAGAAGATATATTTCATAATTGTCGCCGCCGGAGGGGGTACCCGATTCGGCGGCGACATTCCCAAACAATTCTGTCAGTTGGCCGGTAAGACGGTGGTCTGTCATAGTATAGACACATTCTATCGTTATTGTGAAAAACGAGGCATTGATGGAACTGTTATTCTCGTGCTTTCACCTTTCGGAAAGGACTTTTGGGAGAAACGTGAGACCGGGCGATATCCGGACATCTTGATTGCAGACGGAGGCGCTACACGGGCGCAGTCTGTTGCAAACGCTCTCAGTCTTATACCTTCAGTGTGTGCTGAGGATATGATTATGGTTCATGATGCTGCAAGGCCCATGATGTCGGAGTGTCTTCTTGAAAGACTCGCCAAAGCTGTTGAAGACGGACATAAGGCAGTTGTTCCGGCAATAGCGCCGACCGATTCTCTTATGGAAAAGAGTGGAGACGAAACGGCATGTCCTGTGTGTCGGTCCAATTACGTGGCCGTCCAGACGCCTCAGGCCTTCGATGCGTCATGTCTTATTGAAGCTTATAGAAAACAGACCGAAGACATTGCCCGTATGACTGATGATGCATCTGTTGTATATGCGGCAACAGGTTTGCCGATAAGATATGTTGAAGGTGAGCCGACAAACATCAAGATAACCAACTCGGCAGACCTTCCTTTAGCCGAAATTCTACTTGAGCAATGCTCTCTCTGAGGCATGCCGACATAAAATATGTGAAAGGCATCGGCCCGCACAGGGCCGATTTGCTTGCTGCGGAAGTAGGCATAAGAAATGTCTACGATTTGCTGCGGCATTATCCGACCGGTTATATCGACCGCTCCAGAATTTACTCAATTCGCAGTCTTTGCATGGCAGAGGGCGAATTGCCTTCCGTTCAAGTCAAAGGGCGGTTTGTAAGTTTCAATGTGCTTGGAGAGGGTGCCAAGCAGCGTCTTGTCGGCCTATTTACCGACGGAACTGCCACAATGGAATGTGTATGGTTCAAGGGTGTGCGCACTATACGAAAAAAACTGGTGACCGCAAACGAATATATTGTTTTCGGCAAGCCAAGCCGCTTTAACTCTGTGCTTCAGATGTCGCACCCGGAAGTTGATATTCCCGGAACTATCGGAGCATCACAAGGACTAAGAGGCATTTATCCTCTCACCGAACGTCTCAGGACCGATAATTTCGGCAGCAGGGCTTTTTTTGCTTCAATATCGTCGTATCTTGCAGGACATGCAGCCCCATTTACCGACCCGCTACCCCTTTCTGTAAGAAAAGATAACGGTCTGATAGGATTTGATGAGGCAATACGTACAATCCACGTTCCTCAGGACGTAAGAATGCTTCAGGCCGCAAAACTACGGTTGAAATTCGAAGAACTTTTCTTTATACAGGTAGACATGTTGCGGCGTGCGAGGAAACGCAAAAGCACAGCTGAAGGATATTATATGCCTCGAGTCGGCCGATGGTTCAACGATTTTTATTCACAATGTCTACCATTTGAATTGACCGGTGCTCAGAAGCGTGTAATCAAGGAAATTCGGAACGATATAATCAGTTTCAATCAGATGAACAGGCTTGTTCAAGGCGATGTCGGCAGTGGGAAAACTCTGGTGGCCCTTATCAGCATGCTTTTTGCTATCGACAACGGATATCAGGCTTGTCTTATGGCCCCTACTGAAATATTAGCGACACAGCATTTCGAGACCATATCGGATCTGTGCTCCAAAATTGGTCTGAATGTCAAGCTTCTGACAGGCTCAACCCGGAAGTCTGCTCGCCGTGAGATTGCCGAAGGGCTTCTCGACGGCTCAATCCATATTCTTATAGGCACTCATGCGGTGATTGAAGATACTGTCCAATTTCATCGGCTTGGATTTGTGGTTATCGACGAACAACATAGGTTCGGGGTCGCACAGCGTGCGAAATTATGGGCTAAAAGCGCTATCCCGCCACATATCCTCGTGATGACAGCGACACCGATACCGCGCACACTGGCTATGACTGTATATGGTGACCTCGATATATCAGTCATTGATGAACTTCCGCCAGGCCGCAAGCCTGTTACAACAGTCCTGCGATACGACGAGCAGAGAGAGCGTGTCGACAAAGCGGTACTTGGGGAACTTCAGGCCGGCCGGCAAATATATATCGTATATCCTCTTATTGAGGAAAATGAAAAGCTCGACCTTAAAAGTGCGACTGAAGGCTATGAGAGGGCAATGAGAATATTTGGCCAATACGGTGTCGCTTTCGTGCACGGGCGGATGAAACCGACAGAAAAAGAAGCCCAGATGGCCCTCTTTTCTTCCGGAAAGGCTGCCGTGCTTGTTTCGACCACTGTTATTGAAGTCGGTGTGAATGTGCCTAATGCTACAACAATGATTATTGAGAATGCCGAAAGATTCGGTCTGTCTCAGTTGCATCAGTTAAGGGGGCGCGTCGGGCGTGGAGCCGACAAAAGCTATTGCATACTTATGACAAAGTATAAAATAGCCGCTGAAACGAGAAAACGCCTTGAGATCATGACTTCAACCACCGACGGTTTTGTAATTGCGGAAGCCGACATGCAGATGCGTGGACCCGGAGATATTGAAGGAACCATGCAGAGCGGCTTGCCTTTTGATCTTCATATAGCAAATCTTGCCCAGGACGGCCGTATTATACAGATGGCTCGAGAGGCTGCTGAAAAGTTGCTTGATGCAGATCCTGAACTTTCAAAAGCAGAAAATTTATATTTCGCCCGTGTTATGCAGGAAATTGCACACAGAAAAACCGACTGGAGCCGTATTTCGTAGATTGCGGTTAGAAATATACGCTTGTCTGAAACAAATATCTCAGACTTTTTGGCTTATGATTTAACAGCCCTGATTGAACACCCTCTTAAATTTTTTTCTTACCTTTGCCACCATAAAAATCACTATTATGCCTGCAAACGCAATCAATTTTTGGCGCACTACGCGCGACTACATTTTTATCACGCTTGGCATGGCGATGTATGCCTTCGGATTCTGTGCCTTTATCCTTCCTCAGAAGGTCGTTATCGGTGGTGTGGCAGGTCTGGGAACCATTATATATTTTCTCACGGGAATCCCGGTGGCCGTCGCTCAGTATGCGCTGAATCTTATTCTGCTTGCAATAGCCTATAAAGTTGTCGGCAAAAAGTTTGTATTAGGAACTATATTCGGTGCAACAATGATTTCTGTATGGGTCGGAATCTTCCAGCCCTTGTTTCAGGATATACGGATAACCGATGAGCCGTTTATGAATATTGTGATAGGCGGCATACTTGCCGGAATCGGCGTTGGCCTGGCTTTTACTCATAATGGTTCGAGCGGCGGCACAGACATCATTGCAGCAATGGTTTCGAAGCATACCAACGTCAGTGTCGGACGCACGATGCTCTATGTCGATTTCTTTATCATTTCATCTTCATATTTCCTGTTCCACCAGCTCGATTTGGTAGTTTACGGCTTTATAGTTCTGGCATTGACATCATTTACGGCAGATATGATTATAAACACCAATCGTCAGGCAGTACAGTTCACGATTTTTTCAAAGAAGTGGCAGGAAATAGCTACTGCAATCAATAATGATGCAAAGCGTGGATGTACAGTCCTTACAGGAATGGGCTGGTATTCAAAGCAGGAAGTGAAAATTCTGCTTGTGATGTGCCGTAAGATTGAGGCTGTTACGATTTCCAGAATCATAAAGAGCATAGACCCTGAGGCGTTTACTACACAGGCAAATGTGAACGGTGTCTATGGAAAAGGGTTTGACGAGCTGAAGGTGAAAATGAAAGCACCCTCACACACTCAACAAGAAGAAAAATAAAAAGGGGCACGCCTTATGGTGTGCCCCTCCTTGGCGGTGAGAAGAGAGGAGAATGGTTAATCTTCACTATACACCGCTTTATGAGTTTTAGGCTCGATGACTTCCTGGACGGCTCTGGACGGAAAATCGCCTTCAGTGGAGATAAACACCCAGTCGATGTCGTCGAGACGGCGCATGTCGCTTACAAAAAATGCTTGAGAATCCGGCGATCCAACTACAACCACACGTTTTACTCCAGCCTCTCGGGCCGCATGAAGTGTGTCTACGAAGTATCGTAGAGTAAGGTCATTGGTATATACATTCTGTAAGTCATCGTTATAGGTCAAGACTGCTGTATCATATCCGCGCAGGCTTTCTATTACTTTGTCATGTTCTTCGACTGGAAGATGAGTTATTGTAAGGCGCGAATCATTTACCATCACTTTTTCAGGATAGTCAACCATAGCCTTGATACCAAGCCCTTGCTTGAGAAAGGCACCAAGAACGTCACCAAATACTTGGCAAGTCGTGCCGGTCAATACAATTTCTTTCATAGCTGAAATAGTTTTTTATCTATACTTAGAACATTCAGAATGGCCTTAGGGTTCAAAGCATAAAAAACTTTTTCAGCGTTTTGGCAGTATTATTCTCTCTCCGAGGACTTTTACAAGTTCACGCTGCATATTTTGCAACTCGGCTATTTTCATGATTATTTCTTGTGCTCTGTCGATATGGGAAGCATCCAATGTGGCAAGTTCTGTCGAAAGATCACGCAGACGAGCAGAAAGTATGGCATTCTGCAGTTCGTAAATAGCTCTTGGCACTAATTCCGGAAGCTGGCTCTCCTCACTTTCAATATTCTCCTGCTTGGTATAAATGCGGGAAAGAGTATATCTCTCTATAATCAGTGCATTAGCTGTATTTCGAACAACATCGTCAGGCGAATTTGCAAGGTGGTCCTGGCAATACTTTGCATCGAATTCATTTATCTTGGCCAATCTGTATTTTTCAATATCATCATGAGCCCTCTGCTCCATCGATTCAATCTGGGCAATATTCTCGGCTGTCTGCCTTATCTCATCATAGGCTTCTGCCATACGTGCGCTGCATTCGTCCTCGAGGGTTCGCATAAAGATTGTCCTATCAGTCTGCCAGCTGCCATATCTGAGTTCCTTTACTGCCTCATAAGTTCGTTTGAACGGAGGATAAGTCATCGAGTATCCGTCGATGCCTAATTCTCCATCAATGAGGTCAAACACTGTTCCCGGAGCGAAACTGCCGTCGGAGCGTGCTATATCCATGATATACATAAGCCCGTATCGGACAATATAGCGCATCAGCATCTCCTCATATGGCCTGAGGCTGTTCGTATCAAGATTGAGAAGCGGCGCCTCGGGTACTAAGGGTTGTTCTTCGCTTGCGTCGGTTGCTGCTGTAACATTTGTCTCAGTCTGAGGAGCGACCGATTCGCGCGCTTGGCGGCGAGCCGCATCTTTGGCGGCTTCCTCCAGACGACGTGTGCGAAGTACTCTCAGCTGAGCCGCAAGTACTTGTTCTGGCACAGACAGGCGCCTCGAGCACTGCGCTATATACTCCTGAGTTGTCACGGGGTCGTCGACAAATGCAACAGAATATAGGATGCCGTTGATAGCTTTAGCCTTTGCAGTAGGGTCATTATCAGGAACATCACGCAAAAGCATATCTGCCATAAAAGCTATTATATCAACCTCATGGTCGGCAAGATATGCCTCGACCTCGGTCGAACTGTGACTTTGAGCGAAAGAATCCGGATCATCGCCGGGAGGCAGGCTGAGCACTTTTACGTTCAGGCCTTCGCCCAACAGCATGTTGATGCCTCTGAGCGAAGCTTTTATGCCGGCTGCATCTGCATCGTAGATAAGTGTCACATTGTTTGAGAAGCGTCGCAATGCTCTTATCTGGCCTTCGGTAAGCGAAGTGCCGGATGACGCTACAACATTCTCAACTCCGGCCTGATGCATGGATATCACATCAAGATAGCCCTCTACGAGTATGCATTTGTCCTTTTTGGCGATAGCGCTTTTAGCCTGATACAGGCCGTAGAGCTCAAGATTTTTATGATAAATAGACGACTCCGGAGAATTGACATATTTAGCAATTGTCTTGTCGGAGCGCATAGTTCGCCCTCCGAAAGCTATCACACGACCGGAAATGCTATGTACAGGGAATATGACACGACTGCGAAATCGATCGTAAAGCGATTTGTCGTCTCGCTCGATCGCCAGTCCGGTATCAACGAGGTATTTTGTATTGAAACCCGATGACTTTGCCGCATCAATCAGTTCGCGGCTTTTGTCTATGGCATAGCCAAGGTGGAAGCGGGCAATCATTGCATCGCTGATACCGCGATGGCGAAGGTATGCCAAGGCTGTATCGCGCCCTTCATCGCTTTCAAGCAAATTCTTTTTGAAATGAGTGAGTGCAAACTCATTGACCGCCAACATAGCCTCGCGGGTATTCATCGCCTCGCGCTCCTGGTCGCTCAGTTCTTTTTCTACTATCTCTATGTTGTATTTTCTGGCGAGATAGCGAAGAGCTTCCTGATAGCTAAGCTGCTCATGCTCCATAATAAAGTTGACAGGAGAGCCACCTTTGCCACAACTGAAGCATTTGCATATATTGCGTGCGCGGTTTACGGAAAAAGAAGGCGTGCGTTCGTTGTGGAACGGACACAAGCCCTTGAAGTTGGCACCGCTTCGGCGCAACTTCACAAAATCGCTGACCACATCTACTATATCGGCGGTATCCAGGATTTTATTAACCGTTTCCTGATCTATTCTGGGCATGTAATCTGAATTTTCTATCACAAAATTAGCGAAAAAAAACTACAAAAACTACATCGGCGACGCCTCACGGTGCCGCCGATATAGATAAACCAATCATTATCACATTTCTTGCAATGGAAAAAGTAATTTTCGCTTTGTGTAAGTAAAACATCGTCGTAGGTAAAAAAGTTCAGCGGTACCGAATTTTTTTCGATACCGCTGAGATTATTACCACATAGGAGTAAATCCGTCAGACTTTTTAAGATATTTGTTGGCACAACCGTAGAGCTCAATATGATCACTTGTGTCAAGCTTAAGAATCGGAGAGCCGGGGGTCAGGGAGAGACGGCCAAGATCAATCCAGATATCGCCGTATGAGTCGGTGAATTTGAGATAATATTTCCCACCTGTAATATCAGCGATACTGCGCCATTGAGTTGATGATACATTCGGTTCTCCTACAATCTCATACCCGTAAGGAACACTTACAGCGCCCATGATGCTCGAAAGGCTTCCCCAGGCTGAATTATAATCAACATTGGTCGGCACGTGATGGATAAAGAAATCGGCACGCACAAAACGATCCGGACTTTTTACACCGCCGGGGAGCATATTGACACCACCGACACCTTCCCAGAATTTATTGATAGCCTGCATTTCCGGATAGGGAGGGTCATTTGTAAGCACCTGAAGTTCCCGGCCCTTGTAAAGATTCAGTTTGCCGTCTACATACTCCATGATAAGAGTAGTGCCGCTTTTGTCTGTAAGCGCCCAATGCAGAAGCGATACTGTACCGCCATCGAAAGTCTTGCCACTGATGCCGAAATCGTTGGCGTTAAGCCACTGCTCTACTTCGTCGACGGTTGCAAAATTATCAAGAAAGTAGCTTACCATCACAGACAGACTCATCACGGCGGTGCCATCGCTGCCGTCGGCTTCGTGATAAGCCGCAGTCTTGCAGAAAAGTCCGGCCATCTGTAGCCCCTTTACATTCATGCCTTCTGTAACACCTCCGTCATAGCCCACGGCGAGGACGGAGCCGTATTTGGAAACCCATTGAAGCCGAGGGCCGGAGGGCATGCTGGCTTTGGAAATGCCGGCAGGATATACATAGAGATTTGTAGGAATAGGAGTGCGCCAATCCAGAGTACGACCGGCCAGAACAGTGCCGTCATCTCCAAGATACACCACTCGAGAGCAAGCATAAGTAATAACTCCAGCCGCCATCAGCAGCAGTGCCGAAAGGATGAATTTCAGATTTTTCATTGTCTGCGAGTTTAATTTGTTATAGGTTTATAACAACCCGCAGCAAATCAAGGTTCAGTATTGCAGATATATAAACGGAACGAGGTCGCTCTGCCGAGTCTGCACTACCAGAAACAGAACTGTCGCAAGAAGCACCGCCTGCCATGTCGCTGAAAGGCCGACATACAATCTCGCAGCTCCGTCGCTCCATGTTTTCGGCGAAAGATGAGCTGCAAGTCCTAATACCATTGCCAATACAATGAGTAAGTACCCTTCTATGAATTGCATGGCTACATCACAATGGAAATTGGTGAGAATCTGCGTGAAAATCTCGCCCACTGTTTCAAGCGAAGGTGCGCGGAAAAAGGTAAATCCGACAACCACCAGGCTGAATGTGATTATCATATTGGCAAGCCGGACTTCAGGGTGCCCGATGAGCCAATCCGGCAATTTCCAGATTTTACGCAAACTCTTATGTATCGCAAGCAGTGCTCCATGGTATGCTCCCCATATGAGATACATCCATGATGCACCATGCCATAGGCCGCCTATTACCATTGTCAAAAATTGGTTGAGATATGCGCGTGATTTGCCCTTGCGGTTTCCTCCGAGAGGTATATAAAGATAATCGCGAAGCCATGTTGACAATGAGATATGCCATCTATGCCAGAATTCCGTAGGGCTCTGAGCCTTAAAAGGTGCGTTGAAATTGTCTTTAAAGCGATAGCCAAGTAGCAGTGCCAGTCCGATTGCCATATCAGAATAACCTGAAAAATCGCAATACAACTGAATTGTGAATCCGACACAGCCCATGAGGTTTTCAAAACCCGAATATAGCGCGGGGTTGTCAAATATACGGTCTACAAAATTCCCGCTTATATAATCGGCTATGACGACTTTCTTGACAAGACCTGTCATTATGAGGAAAAGCCCTTCCGAACACATTTCCTTTGAAGCTCTCGGGCGAGCCGCAATCTGGGGAAGCATATCTTTTGCCCGTACTACAGGGCCGGCCAGCAAAGGGGGAAAAAAGGTCAAGAAGAATGTATAGTCAAGAAAACTGCGGCATGCTTTAAGCTCTCCACGATATATGTCGACAATATAACTTATCGAGCGGAATGTGAAAAACGAAATGCCGGCAGGCAAGATTATTTCAAGGGGATCGAAATCTACAGAAATAATAGAAGCAAAAGCATCTGCAAGCATATTGAAATACTTGAACCAGATGAGCATTCCTACGTTGATGACTACATTTATGGCCACAATCAATCTGCGGGCGCTATCATTTTTGAGTTTCTCAAGAATAAGGCCGAGAAGAAAATCGGACACACATATTCCAAGCAGTATGAAAACACACTCGGCACTTGATTTATAATAGAAATATACAGAAAAAAGTATAGCGGCAATCATCTTGACACGAGGGAAACGATGAAGGCTATTATATATCAATAGAAAAATAATGAACAACACAAGAAACAGCCCCGTGTTGAACAGAAGTGGACTCGCAGAGTCATATGCGAGTAAATTTAAAATACGATCTGATATTTCGTTCATAATGCGGGCAAAAGTAGCAGATTAAAATGTAAAATGCAAGGCAACTCTCAGACCGCTGCAATCTGTTTTATATGGTGTATGCCGGTAAGACAGACGCCACACGTAGTCTAAACGTAAAAAACGCAATATATTGTCAAGACCTACGGATAATTCCATATAAGGCCCGTCGTGCATGCCATATCCAGCATCTTCAGGGAATTTGAGAAGAGTCGGCCGCTCTGCTGACGGAATACTGCGTTCCGCCAGATGTCCGTAAAGACCGCGAAAACCGACGACTTCTCTCAATCCGAGTTTTTTGAAGCCCGGTATGAGATTGAATAAAGCGCCCCTTGCCTGATAACATATATCCCAAGAAACGTAGCTTGAGTTGACAAATTCCATCAGGTTCATCAAGGCAAAACTCTGAGGTTGTATCGTGTACGAAATGTTGGCGTTAGGAATAAGAAGTTCGGGGAACGGCGCACTGCTCCACACATGACCTCCGCCAACCATTATATCAATTGACCCGAGGAAAGACATCCAGAACCTTTTGCCAAAGTTGATTTCTGTTTTATTTATGGCATATTTCGATCCGAGGAATCCTTTAGGTGCAAATTTATGCTCAATGACAAATGTAGGGGCATCTTCATTTACAGGAATTCTATATGATTTGGTCTGCATAAATTTTTCGCCAGGGGCATAACGCAGTCTGACTCCAAGTATGTTTTCTGTATAATGACTGAGCGTGCGCCCGGAGAACTCGGTGAAATCTACATATCTCGATGTTTCGAGCCGTACATTTTCCATTGTGACACCAAAAGAAAGATTATTTCCGAGCTCAAGAGTATATTCAATAGCCGACCGCCGCTTATAGACGTCATTATGATTGGGCATACGCCTGAGAGAGAGCACAAAGTTATCGGAATTAGTAAACAGATAGTGCGAGCCAAGATGGTCTACATCGTAGCTGTGCGTGAACCGCAGTGAATGAATGGGAAATTCGCGGGAATGGTATTTTTTCTCATTGAACGAATATTCAGCTTCTGCAGAATATTTCCATCTGTGGTCTCGGAACCCATATGCCACATAACCACGGCCAAACCAATGTCGGCTCAGATTTGCCGTCGTAATACCTCCGGCGCGGAGTCTAAGGCCTTCAAGCGAATTATAACTTGCAAGAGTGTTGACAGGGCCAAAATCGAATTTGCTGTTTTTGCCGGTAGATATATAGCCGGTAAACAGAATGCGCAGAATTTTTTCACCCCAGTAAAACAACGGCACATTTCTGAGTTTGTCAGATAAATTGTCAATCTGATTATCAGCGTGTCCGGCAGGCAACGACGCCGCATTAGCCCAGAATTCGTCGTTACGGTTCAAGGCGTCGGGCAGTTCAATGGTCTCTCCAAGGATTTCAAAAGAGGCGCTGTCAGACGGCATGTCATAGCTGTGATTCTGATACCTGATTTTACGCGAAATGTATAGAGGTGGTGTTCCAGGCACCAGCGATGCATCAAGCACAATATTGTCGCTCTCTTTCCATCGGCTGCCATCGGAGCCACGCACATAATTCTGCGATAAAATCATCGAACGGATAAAGTTTAGATTGATTTCATCGGCAACATGCATTTCAATTCTATGGATAAACATAGTACTGTCTCCTGACTCGACAAAAACGTGCCCGCTGAATCCGTTGGAAGATTTATTACGAGGATAAAACGCAAGAACTGTGCAATCGACGCCGTCTATTTTTGTTGTATCGACAAGATAGAAACGGTAAAAATCAGGCGCAATAGGCGATAGCGGACTTACAAACGAATTCTTCAGGAGTTTTACATCTCTCTGATACAGATCTACTTCGCGGAGCATATCGTCGAGTACGGTCTGCAGATTGCGTGTATCCATCATTTCATCGACACCTCTGCTCCGGCGCCCTTTCACAATCTCTTTCAGGCTCTCCGGCGTCTTGCGATAGATGGTGCTTGTGGCTTTTTCTTCAATCGACAGATTTAGTACCGGCTCGCCGTTTATTTCAGATGTATCGGTATGTTCGGCAAGAAATGGGAACCGTCTTATCAGAGCCGAGGTGCTGTCTGTGTTGAAATCTCCGATTCCGACCGACGTGCATCTATATGCGTCATAACTATAATAGTCATTGCGACGCGGATTGGTTAGAGGCGAACTTTTCCGCAGCCGCTCGGCAAACTCTACGGCAGGATTATTGCGTTTGCTATATTTGCCCCGCTTTACCACTACTTCTTTGAGCTCCTCATGCTGCGGAGCAAGGTAAATATCATATAGATTGAGACTGCTCTGCTTCAAAAAGATTTTTTTACTTCCATAACCCTGATAAGCAGCTGTAATGTATCTGTTTTCAGGAGCTACGACAAGTTCAAAAATGCCTCTTTCATCAGCAACAGTGCCCTTTTGTGTTCCATCAATAGTAATTGATGCATATGGCAAACCTTCGGTTGTGAGGGAATCGCGCACTATTCCTTTTATGGCAACTCTGTCGCCGGCGCTTGCATACATACTGCTTGCCGCAAGCAATATGCCCGCAACACACCCTTTGACAAAAAGGAATAATTCTGTATTTTTGCAAAAACGTAACACTTATGTCAAAAGAAATAGAACGTAAATATCTTGTCCGTGGTTCGTCATATCGGCATCAGGCAATACAAAAAAAAGATATGATGCAGGGTTACCTTTCGCTCGACCCCGATGCTACTGTCAGAATCAGAATAGTTGGAGACAAAGCTTTCATCACAGTTAAAAGCCGCAATATAGGGGCTGTGAGAAATGAATGGGAATATCCTGTGCCTGTAGAAGAGGCCAAGGAGATGCTACGTTCGTGCTGTAAGAGCCGCCTTATAGAGAAAACCCGCTATATCGTCGAAGCTCCGCACAATCTCAAATGGGAAATCGACGAATTTCACGGGTCTCTCGACGGTCTTGTTATTGCTGAAATTGAGTTGCCTGATGAAGACTTCGAAGTAGCGCTTCCCGACTTCATTGGCGAAGACGTGACAGGCAATCCCCGTTACTATAATTCTTCACTTGCCTCACTCTGAACTTTGTCGCGACGTACAAGTCGAATTACGTTCTCAACATGATGTGTGTGTGGGAACATGTCAACCGGCTGTACGGCCTCGACACCATACTTGCAATCAAGCAGTGCTAAATCTCGTGCTTGAGTCGCAGGATTGCAGCTCACATACACGATGGCTTTAGGCTCTGCACGCAAGATTGTCTCTACTACATCGGTGTGCATTCCGGCACGGGGCGGGTCAACAATCATCACGTCAGGACGCCCGTGGTGTGCTATAAAATCATCGTTTAACACATCTTTCATATCCCCTGCAAAAAATTCGACATTGTCGATTCCATTTACTGAGGCATTTATTCGGGCATCGGCTACGGCGTCTTCCACATATTCGATGCCTATAACCTTGCGCGCCTGCTTGCTTACGAAGTTTGCGATTGTACCGGTTCCTGTGTAAAGGTCGTAAACCAGTTCCTCGCCTGAAAGCTGTGCGAAATTTCTTGCTACCTTATAGAGTTCATATGCCTGCAGCGAGTTTGTTTGATAGAAAGACTTCGGACCTACACGGAATTTCAACCCTTCCATCTCTTCCTCGATATATGGCTTGCCTTTATATGCAATTATGTCTATGTCGCCTAATGTGTCGTTTACCTTTGTATTGACGGCATACATGAGCGAACTAATCTCTGGAAACTCATTGGCAACAGCATGCATCAGACCCTCGATTTCATCAGGACGGTCCTCTCCGACAGCCATAACGACCATTACTTCGCCGGTAGACGCTATGCGAATCATCAGAGTGCGAAGGAATCCGCTCTGCGCTTTAAGGTCGTAAAAACTGAGGTTATGTTCTTTGCCGTATTTTTTGATGAATAGGCGTATTCTATTGCCAAGATTATCCTGAAGATGACATTTGGTTATGTCAAGAACTTTATCGAAAGCTCCGGGAATGTGGAAGCCGGCTGCATCGCGATCCGGGAACTCTTCTCCGCTCTCAAGCTGTTCGAAAGTCAGCCAGCACCGGTTTGAGAAGGTATATTCCATTTTGTTGCGGTATTCCCATATATTAGAGCTGCCTAAAGTCGGAGCAATCTCGGGCAAGTCTACTTTGGCTATGCGCTCCAACGCATCGACAACTTGCTGGCGCTTGCTTTGGAGCTGCACTTCATATGGGAGGTGCTGCCATCGGCAGCCACCACAGATGGTAAAATGTTCGCAGCGGGGCTCTACTCTACAATCACTTTTATGGAGGAAAGATACTATTCGGCCATTGGCATAGCTCTTCTTTTTCTTTTCGAGTTTGACATTTACTATGTCGCCAGGGGCGCCGAAGGGCACAAACACAACCATATCGCCATGACGGCCGATAGCATTGCCTTCGGCTGCAAGGGCGTTTATTTCCAAGCCCTCAATTACTGGAAGCGGCTTTCTTTTTCTTGACACTTGCTATATTTTTGATTTAACATACAAAGTTAGCAAAAATAGAGCATATGGCCTATGTTTGTCACACAGGAATTACAAGCATCGGAATATCTGTATGCATAAGAAGTTTATGAGCAAGACCTGGATTGAACAGACGACTGAAAGCATTGCGGCGGTGATTCGGTATCACAATAAGGTCGAAATCATACTTTTCATTCAAATTGTCAAATTCGGAATCGTAGTTGTTTTCTTGAAGGGGAATGGTGACGAAGTGATACCTTTTAAAATTATCACGGCAATAATCGCTAAGACGGCCAAGCGCCTTGCTTGCTGAAAGATGCGAATATCGCTTTCGCCCTGGCATATGCACTATGGTGACATTTGCCTGCCAGGAGCCGAACAGACGATAAAGGGTATCCATGGCAAGGATATCGTCCTGATCGATATTGCTGAAAAATAAAATATTTGTAGGGCGCAGCGTTTTTTCAAGGTCAAATGGTTCAGGCACTGTCAAGACAGTGAAACGACCTTCATCGAGCACTTCGGCAGTAACACTGCCTATCATGTCGCGTTCTTTTTTTGAAGAGCCTCTGGTACCCATTACAATAAGACCCGGTAGCTTCCTTTTGGCAAAATCAATAATGGAATCTTCCGGCACGCCTTCGCACACATGGCTGCCATATTTTACAACCGGCACATCGCCACGCTTCATTGCAGACTTGAAGCGGTCGCAGAAATTTGTCATCAGCCGGACCGCATTATCTCCGAGAGCTTGCCGGGCCCCGGGCTCTCCGACATCATAGCTCAATGAATTAGTGAGCTGGATATTGCCGGCTATATAAGGGTCGATGTAGCTGTAAAGAAACTGCAGAGATTCGCCTCGGTTGGCTCCAAGATTCGCAGCTACCACAGCTGCCTTAAATGAGTTTTCACTAAAGTCTACAGGAACCAGTATTTTATGTTCTATCGGGGTCTGACTTCCCGGCTGGGCAAAAAGTTCTTGATTCTCTATGATGCGCAATGCCAGCGGCAAATCTTCTTCCGGAATTCTCACACGGACTCCAGATGAAAATCCTGGAACTTCGAGATTCACATTATGCAACTCGACTGTGATACCTTCGTTTTCAAGCAGAGACCGAAGCGACAGAGCTTTTTCATATGTGTGTATGGCAATCGTTATATAGCGCATAGTTGTCCGATAATTAACAGAGCCGGAGCATCAGGCATGCTTTGCACTACCCTGCTCCGGCTCCATTTTTTCGATTGTTTTTTTACCGATTATTGTTCTTCCTGGCTCTGAAGGATTTCGACGGCCATGTCGTAGATTGTGCTGTCATCGAGCACTACGATGCCACCGTCAGGACCCGGTTCAATGTGGACACCACAGTTCTTGCCGAAATCATAGTTGCTTCCACCGAAATAGTTGCGTACGGTCTGAACAGTGGTGTTGAGCCTGTCTGCAATCTGATGCATCGATCCGTCGGGAAGGCGGTCTTTGAGACGACGGAGTTCGTTGAAGGTGATTGTCTTGGTCATATTCGGGTAAGTTAGGGTTAGTATCTGTTTTTTGTAATTGTTGTTTGCTAAATTAATGTCATTTTTCCAACTAAACAAACAAAAAAGGGAAAAATATATATGTTTTACAACATATTATTGCTAAAATATGCTTTAATTCGCTAATCTACAAGCTTTAGACGTACATTAAATTCTTTCGACGTCGGAGGCCCGCAGCCATGCTTTAGTGCTATTGTTGATTTTGACGTTATACCATTTTGGAGAGACAGGGTCGTCGGGAGTAGATATGGAATCTATTATTTCAACTTTGGTTCCTTCATGAATTGTCACAACTTTGTCTGTTGAATTTCGGGCTGCTCGCGGCGCTGAGCTGAGTTGTGTAGATGGAGCCGTGACAACAGCTTCTTCATGAGAATTTGCATACGAGTAGCTTTCCCACGCTATATAGAGCGAATATCCGAATAGAAACACGAGAATAATTCCGCTGAAAAAACCGGTTTTTCTCATCGCCACCCGGCTTGAAAAAATATATAGAGCGGAAGCGCATAGCAAAAGTAAAAATAGCGTAAATGCAGTCCATGCCCACGCATTCGATGTCATTGAACCAAGAATAGAATTGTGCAGATTGGCAAGGAAGGCCGAGTCGTCTTCTGGACGGTCCTGGATACGGGTACGCACAAACTCAAGATTAGTTCGGGCATCAGCATCTGTCGGGTCAAGTTTCAGAGCCCGTTCATAGCAGACCACGGCAAGGCCGGTCTTGTCGCTGCGATAGTAGGCATTGCCAAGATTGTAGTAAACATCTGCACTCACGCCCTCGCGGCTCAGTGACTGCTGATATAAATCAATGGCGAGACGGTAATCATCCTTATTGTATGCGCTGTCGGCTTGTTCGGCCAATGTCATGGCTTTAGCGCCGAAAACGGCAAAAAGAAGAATTATTGACAATATCTTTCTCATTTCTTTACGTCTTCAATGCTTTTAATAGCGCTTTCCGCTTTTGAATAAATATCTGATGCTTCTGTGTCGGAGTCGTTAGGCGTGAAGCGAGCCATTTCGCAACGGTCAAGAACATCGAGCACCTCTCCTATAGCGTCTTTATCAAGGCCGTATGAGCCCAACTTTTCAGCTACATTGTCGCGTGTCAGCTGCGATGGTGCTATTGACAGTTTATCGCTGATATATCCCCAGAGGGCTTTAGCCAGAGCGGCATAGAACAAATCGTTCTTATGATCGTCGAGATATGCCTTTGATTCCTTTAGACGTTTTGACGCCACTCTGCCTGCTTTCGCAAGACGGCGTCCTGCCACATCTGCCTCCAGACGTATATTCCGTCGGTAAACAACAAGGATTCCGGCAAGAGCAAGAATAGCCAATATATACAGCGCCCAATAAAGAGGCGAGCGGAATGTGTATCGAATTTCAGCCGCCTGGCGAGATATGTCGGTGCGCCGTATATGAAGTATGTCATCAATGCTCTCGTCTATCGCCGTCTGGGTTGCAGCAGGGGCAGTGCCGTTGCCGCGAAGCACTTTGATAGGCATATCGGGAACCTCGGCTGTTTTGTATGCTCCGCTTTCTATGTCGAAATAAACAAATGGAATACCTTTTATCACAAAATTGCCAACTTCCTGAGGCACGATTGTATAATCAGTCCTGAAAGTACCGCTCATATTGGTTCCCCCCCCTATAATATTGGCCGAAATATCGGTTTTTGGCGTGTATGTATCAATACCCGCGGGGAAGTCTACAGTCGGTGGTGTCAAAAATTTTATGTTACCTGTACCTTTCACGATATAGGAGTATGTCGAGGCTTCGTTGGTGCGCATCAATTCGGGCTCAAGCATGGTCTGAACCGAGAACGAGCCTACTGCACCACAGAAATCCGCCGGCTTGGGCTGTGGCAGAGCTTTGACCTGCAGACTCGCGGCATTCGATGATGTTGTCACATTGCGCTCTATAGGACGGCTGGCCGTACCAAAAAATCCCATGTTGACTTGTTCGTACTGGACTATTGTCACATCGTATTTTCCTGAATTAACCGACAGAGTGCCTGCTTTCTGCGGATAGAGCAAAAGACGTTTGAGAACTGCCGTGTGATAGTTCTGCCCGTTGTAGTGCTCCATCGATGTTTCAAGATTGACCGGCAATTCTTCGGTAAGAAATCCTTCGAACACAGGCTGAGTCGTTACCATGAACGAGCTTATGTCGTATTTGGTATATACCTTTATAGTTGCTACAACCGGTTCCTGCTCATAAACAGAGTTTTTTGAAAAGAATACTCTTACAAGCAAATCGTCGGCTGAAATCTGAGCCGGTGTTCCAGCCGGAGTCACGTCATCGGGCTGAGGACGACCTCCATTCTGTGGCGTGGAATTGCGGTCTGGAGGAAGAATCTGAAACGTTGCCTCACGCGAAGTCAGTGCTTTTCCGTTGCATTGCACAGTTACGGATGGCACAGAAACCGTACCCGCCTTATCAGCCCTATACGTAAAGGAATAGTCTATAGATGACGATGAACTCATTCGACCGTTGACTATCTGGGTGCTCTGCATTGTAGATGTGGCAGGGCCATAAAGCAGAGTACAACCGTTGAGCTCGGGTGCAGACGGAGGGTTGGCCTCGCCGTCGCTCAGGCGGAATGTTAATCTGAAATTTCGTCCTTCTACAACATTGCGCGGCTGCACAAGAGAGAACGACGGCTGTTGGGCCACAGCTGTAAAGGCTGTCGCAATGAGCAGTAGTATAAATAGGAAACGTTTTTGCATAGTCGGAACATTTTATTACCAGGGTTTGTCGGGCTGAGGGCGTCCTGTTGCCGGCTCTTCTTTTGCCTGTACTTTCTTTCTGGTTGCATTTTCCTTGTTCTGCATTGTCTGCAGTATCTGTTGGGCAGAGTTTGTCATAGGCTTCTGCTCTTGTTGCTGGGGCTGCTGTTCTTGCTGCTCCTGATTCTGTTGTTGCTGTTGTTGCTGCTGGTCCTGTTTCTGTTCTTCTTCCTGCTTATCCTGTTTGTCCTGATTCTGTTCCTGTTCCTGCTTTTTTAGCTGGGCAAGTCTCAGATTCTCGCGGGCTTCCATGTTGTCAGGATTAATGCGTAGTGCGCTTTTATAGCATTCGATACTTTGGTCATATTGTTCGTCATTGAATGCCATATTTCCGAGATTATAATACGACAGTTCAGCGATATCTTTGTCAAACTGTCTGGCGTCAGAAAGAAGTTCATTGAAAATGCCTGCAGCCTGCACTCGCGGGTCTGCTGCGGTGCCTTTGTTGTCTTCGTTCTGAAGTTGGAGAAGCGTCACCGCCTTATTATATCTGCCGCGGATTGAACTTCCATTTTCTTTAATAGCATCATCATAAGCTTCCAAAGCCTCATAAAACTTATCTTCTTTGAAAAGCTTGTTCCCGCGGCGAATGCTGTTTCGCTCAGCCTTATATGACTTTGAAGGTGTATAATAATGAGACTGAACCGCTTCTTCGGTTTGAGACGCGACAATGCTGTCGGCTGTAGCATCTTGCTCCGGCATGGAAGCGTCGGGCATAGAAAGCTGAGCCGACATTGGTAGCGCCAGTCCGGCTATAATGAATACAGAGGCTATCGTCTTTTTCATTTCGTATCCTCCTTAGTAAAGAAATTAATGCCACGCAACCAGCTGATTTTGCGGTCTACGACAAATATGTCTATCAGAAGAAATATCAAGGCTATGGCTGCAAATGTAGGGAACTGCTCCGCCCCGGCTTTGTATGATACCGAGCGGAATTCTGATTTCTGCAATTTATCGAGCTGGTCGCTAAGATCTGACAAGGCCGACGGAGAAGCCCCGTTGACATAAATGCCATCGCCGGCTTCTGCAATTTTCCGGGCAAGTTCTTCGTTCAATTTTGTAACGACCTGATGGCCTTCATTATCTACAAAGCCCGGCAGAATATTGCCGCCGGGAGTTCCAAGCCCGATTACGTCTATCTGAATATCATTCTCAGCCGCAAGTTTTGCGGTTTCGATAGCCTCGCCTTCGTGGTCTTCAGCATCGGTAATGAGGATTATGGCTTTGTGCATGTCCTCGGCCGGAGAAAAACCGTTCATTGCCATCTTAATGGCACTCGAAATAGATGTTCCCTGATATGAAATCTGATTGGGAGAAAGCTCGTTGAGATACATCTTGGCGGTATAGAAATCACTTGTCAGAGGCAACTGCATTTTAGATTGTCCGGCAAAAACGACCAATCCGACCTTGTCATTGTCCAGACGGTCTACCAGCTTTTCAAGTAGTAAACGCGCACGATCGAGACGAGAAACACCATCGGGGCGGTCGGTAGACGATGCAAGCATTGAGTTGGAAACGTCGAAAGCTATCATCACTTCAATGCCGGCTGAAACTTCCTGCTGTTCTTTTGCACCCGCACGCGGACGTGCAAGGACAATTACAAGCGCAGCCAGAGCAATCATCTGAAGTGTGAGTTTTACCGCCGGTGTATAGCGTGATGTGTCAGGCATCAGATGCTCTATAGAGGCCAGACGACCGAAACGACGCAGTTTTGCGCGGCGTGAAGCGCGGGCCGCCATGAAGAGCAGTACGCCTACAGGCACTGCTGCCAGCAAATAAAGATATGTAGGATTTGCGAAATCAAACATGACTATATCCTAAGGAATTGAACGAAGAACAGTATAGCGCAGCACAAGTTCCAAGGCAAAAAAGCCGAACGCCAGCCACGCCCACAATATATAGTTGTCTTCCGTATGCGAAAAATGACGTACATCCATCTGAGTCTTCTCAAGAGCATCGATTTCAGAAAAAACGTCTTCAAGCACGCGGTTGCCGGTGGCACGGAAATATTTGCCGCCGGTACTCTCTGCAACAGTCCGGAGAGTGGCCTCGTCAATCACAACCGGCTGAGGCTGGAATTCGATACGGCCGGTCAGGGTCTGAACGGGATACGGAGCATTTCCATTTGTTCCGATGCCGATAGTATAAATTTTGACTCCCAATTCTTTGGCGACCTCAGATGCTGTGACAGGTGCGATTACACCGGTATTATTAGAACCGTCAGTCAGCAGAATTATGCTTTTGCTTTTGGCTTTCCCTTCTTTGAGTCGGTTGAGAGCCGTAGCTATGCCATCGCCGATTGCCGTTCCGTCCTCAAGAACGTTCATTCTGAGGTTCTGAAGATAAGATAGCAACTGGGCGCGGTCAACAGTCATCGGAACTCCCGTAAGACTTTCCCCGGCAAAAACTACTACACCGATATTGTCGGCCTCTCGTCCTGAAATGAATCTGGCCGCAACTTCCTTGGCTGCACCAAAACGGTCCGGCTCAAAGTCGCGGGCGAGCATCGACGACGATACGTCAAGCGCCAGCACTATATCGGTGCCCTCTGTCGAGGTCGTGCGCCAACTGTCTCGGGTCTGAGGCCGGGCGAGGACGATTATGACACATGCTATTGTTGCAAGTCTGAGTATGAACAGCAGGTGTCTGAGATATTGTTTCCAAGTTCGAGGCAATGAATTGAACGCCGAAGCCGACGACAAAGCCATTGTCGCATGAAGATTTCGCTGCTTCAAAATATACCACACTGTCAGCGGTATAAGAAGCAGCAAAAGCCAAAGGATATGAGGGTGTGCAAAATGCATTTGTCTTGTTATTTGCTTGTTTTATCGGGAGATTTGTCCGTTGATGCAGATTCGACTTCGGGTTCCGGAGCCGGCTTTGTCGAATCGACAAAATTAGTGGCACGGTTGAATGCTTTCACATTGTCATCGGGCAGAGGACGCACTTTCGCGAATTTTACAAAGTCTGCAACGGAAAGTACTCCTCGCATTTCATCGGCTGTCATGCGGGTTTCAGGATTTGAGCGTAGTGCACGTACTATCTGCGACGACGTCATTTCCATTGCATTTATGCCAAAGCGCCCCTGAAGATACTGGCGCAGAATATCAACCAGTTCGGTATAGTATTCTTTTTCATGACCGCTTTCGGCAAGATTGCGCGAACGAAGTTTCTCAAGTCGGAGTTTTGCCAAATCATATGGAGGAACTGGAGCTGACTTGATTTCCTCAATGGCTATCTTGCGTTTCTTCAACAAGATGAAGGCTGCGACTCCGGCTGCAATCAGAACAATTGCAAGCAAAGCCCAGAGCAGCCAGTCGGGTAAGTAATCATACCATTTGACGGCAGGATTTGCAATGCTTGCCATCGGATGAATCGTTTCGAGAGAGTCAACATCAACAGGAGCGACCTTGAGTGCTATTACCGATGATTTCACTGTATCAGCACCTTGTGCGGGAACTACAGCAAAAGGCGGAATGCTTATCGTGCCCGGGTCAAATGCCTGGATTGTAAAATCAAAATTATAGCGGACTCCAGTTTCTGTTCTTGTCGTTGTGCTGTCTGAAGCGACAACATCAACCCCATGGAATGGAATATATTCGGCGCCGGGCGTGAGCACCGGAAAATCGACCAATTGCACCGACGATTCCAATTGAGACGGAACATCGACGCATACGGTTATATGCGCGCGATCGCCCATAACAAGGTCTATGCTGTCGACAGCGGCCTTGACAGAAACCTGCTGAGCTTGTCCGACAATACAACTAAGACCGAATGCGGCCGATATAAAATATTTCAGATGGGATTTCATACCGTTGATCTATTTTTGAACAGGCCCATCAAGGCTCTCACATAATCTTCGTCAGTTGCCACCGAAACATAATCTACTCGATTGCTTCTTAAAGCTTCCGACATTGACTGTTGTCGCTTATACCACCATTTTCCATAGGCCTTTCGAGTTGCCGACGACCCAGTGTCAATCCACCTGGTCTGGCCTGTTTCAAGGTCTCGGATTCTCATAAGACCGACATCGGGCAATTCGCTGTCGCGCCTGTCATAGACCTGAATAGCCATTACATCATGGCGGTTGACGGCGACTGTGAGCGGTTTCCGATAGTCCGATTCATCTATAAAGTCTGAAATCAGGAACATCGTACATCGCCTTTTCAACGCATCGCTGAAGTAACGGACGGCCTCTGCGATATTAGTTCCCTGATGGTCTGGTTTGAAATCAAGCAACTCACGAATAAGGAAAAGAATATGTTTACGGCCTTTTTTCGGCGTGATGAATTTTTCCACTCGGTCACTGAAGAATATGGCGCCAATCTTATCGTTATTCTGAATAGCAGAGAAAGCGATGGTTGCGGCAATCTCTGCTATCATTTCGCGCTTCTCGACACCCACTGCGCCAAATTCCCGGCTTGCCGACACATCGACCAGCAACATCACGGTAAGTTCGCGCTCTTCTTCGTAGACTTTTACATATGGATGGTTGTGACGTGCGGTGACGTTCCAGTCGATATCACGGATGTCATCGCCATACTGATACTCACGCACTTCCGAGAACATCATGCCTCGACCTTTGAATGCCGAGTGATATTCGCCCGCAAAAATATTTTGCGACAGTCCGCGAGTCTTAATCTCTATTTTGCGAACTTTTTTTATAAGTTCATTCGAATCCATATTTTATCAGGGAACCTGGACTTTATCAAGGATTTCAGTTATAATCTGGTCTGTAGTATAGTTGTTGGCTTCTGCCTCGTATGTAAGACCGATACGATGACGAAGAACGTCGTGACATACCGAAATCACATCTTCGGGTATCACATAGCCTCGCTGATGCAGGAATGCATATGCGCGCGCAGCACGAGCCAACGAAATCGAGGCTCGTGGCGAAGCTCCGAATGAGATATACGATGCAAGGTCTTCAAGTCCATATTCAGCAGGTGTACGTGTAGCAAATACGATATCGACGATATAGCGTTCTATCTTTTCATCGACGTATATCTGCTCTACAACTTTCTGAGCCTCTATCACTTCTTCCGGACGGAGCAGAGGCACTACCGGACGCTGCTCCCGGGCTATATTCATGCGTATAATCTCACGCTCCTCATCTTTTGACGGATATCCGATGACAACTTTCATGAGGAATCGGTCTACCTGCGCCTCAGGGAGAGGGTAAGTACCTTCCTGCTCTACCGGGTTTTGTGTTGCCATGACGAGGAAGGGCTTGTCGAGAGGGAATGTATTGTCTCCGATTGTCACCTGTCGTTCCTGCATAGCTTCAAGAAGGGCACTCTGCACTTTAGCAGGCGCACGGTTGATTTCATCGGCAAGAACGAAATTGGCGAAAATAGGACCTTTTTTCACCTGGAAGGTTTCGTTCTTCACGCTATATATCATCGTACCGATAACGTCGGCCGGAAGAAGGTCGGGTGTAAACTGAATACGGCTGTATTTTGCATCGATGAGCTGAGCAAGAGTTTTGATTGCAAGGGTCTTGGCAAGGCCGGGAACTCCTTCAAGAAGCACATGGCCGTTAGCCAGCATAGCAATAAGAAGACTTTCCACAAGATGCTTTTGACCAACAATGGTCTGATCCATGCCACGGGTTATAAGTGCTGTAAAATCACTCTTCGAAGCTACCAACTCATTGAGTTGTCGAATATTTACGCTTTCGCTCATAGTAAATTATATATTTGCAGACTTTAGATGCATTAATGATTCTATTTAGTAACGCAAAATTAATATTCTAACAAGTAAACAGCCATGTTTGAATGTTAAATTTATTTACTTTCTCTTTAACGTTCTAAACATTTAAGCATTTTTAGAAATTCCAGGCTACTTATATCAGAAATGTAGTTCTTTCATTCTATTCGGATTTGTTTCAAATCAAGATAATCATTTTAACACGATAAAACGGCTCGGGCAGAGCAAAAAGTAGTTGTATAACATAATTATTCAACTATTTTTTTACAGTTTGAAAATAAATTAGTATTTTTGCATTTAAGAATTCGCTATTTCTTACTTTTGCATTTTGGTTGCCAACCGCTATACGGTGCTTTGATTTCCAGAAATGACAAATCACAAAGAAACGCAAAGCCTAATGAATCGTTTGATTTTCTTATGATTAAAGCCGCACTCGAGAAGGTCATCAATGAAGATATGGCCGACATCTGGTCTATTCTGTCATCAGAGGAAAAACGTCTGGTGGCTGACAATCTCGTCATTCATACGTTCAAAAAGAACCAGGTCATATATGCTGAAGGCGATGACCCGGAATTCCTATGGTGCCTTTTTAAAGGCAAAGTCAAAAAGACCAAAGAAGGCGTTGGCGGACGTGTGCAGATTCTGCGCCTGATTCGTCCTGTGCAGTATTTTGGCTACAGAGCCTTTTTCGCTGAAGAAAAGTATGTGTCGAGCGCGACAGCCATCGAGCCTTCTATAATAGGGGCATTACCGATGACGCTTGTCCGCGAAATCATTCACAACAACATAGAACTTGCATGGTTCTTCATTCGCGAACTGTCTCATAATCTTGGAGGTTCGGATACAAAAATTGTGAATTTGACCCAAAAGCACATCCGAGGTCGTCTGGCCGAAGCCATAATGGTTCTGTTAGACAACTATGGATACGAAGACGACAATTCGACTTTGAAAATCTATATGGCGCGAGAAGACCTTGCAAATCTGTCGAATATGACAACTTCAAATGCAATCCGCACTCTTTCGACTTTTGTAAATGAGAAAATTCTTGTGGTTGATGGAAGACGAATCAAGATTATAAACGAGCCTATGCTTCGGAAAATCAGCAAATTCGGATAAAGACTTAAAAAACATAATAAATAATCGCCGTTTTCAATATCGAAAACGGCGATTATTTATGTATCTATAGAGTTCAATTACGTAGATTCTGTAATATCAAAAATCTTTTTTATGCGCTACCGTATGGCCGACATGAACTCAGCTCGCATGGCCGAATCTGTTTCAAACACACCATTGTAGTGCACTGTGGTTGTAGCTGAATGCTGTTTTTCCACTCCACGCATTTTCATACAAAGATGTTCTCCTTCGCACACCACAATGACTCCGGCCGCATCTAACGTATCTTTTACGGCCTCGCATATCTGAGCGGTAAACCGTTCCTGCACCTGAAGTCGCCGTGCAAAAGCATTCACAATCCGGGCGAGCTTGCTCAAGCCTACGATTTTACCGGATGGAATATAGCCGATGCTTACTTTCCCGAAAAACGGGAGTATATGATGTTCGCACATAGAATAAAATTCTATGTCTTTCACTATGATAATCTGCGACCCTTCGTGCTCAAAAAGAGCCTGCTGCATTAAAGCTTCAGGTTGTGTTCGATATCCGGACGTAAGAAACCATAATGCTTTTGCTGCCCGCAGGGGTGTCTTCTTAAGACCCTCGCGGTCGCAATCTTCACCAAGAAGATCTATTATACTTTCTATATGTTGCGCGATTTGCGATACTCGCTCATCGTCGGTGAGCCGGTTCATAGGCATCAATCGAAAATATTTATTCTGTCGCGCACAATGCGCAAATAAGCACCAAGTTGAGGAAATGCATCTCTGAAATCAGCCATCGCGGCTTCTGCCTCTCCTCGGGTGCGGAAATCGCCGACTTTCACGCGCCAATATGGCGAGTTGAACGACACATATGTCTTATATTGAGGGAATGCAGCTTGCATCTGGCGGCCTCGGGCCTTTGCCTGCGCTGCGGCCGTATGGGGATTGTTGTCGTCAAAAACCTGAATTCGGTATCCCGAACGGGAGTTATTCGGACGGTCGGTCCGCAAATTTTCGTCTTCGACGATGTTTTCCTCAATACGTTTCGCAAGCAGTGCCTCAAGCGCTGACGGCTGCTCAACCACGATAGTGCCCGAAGAATTTATCTCGGTCACGATTGACGCAACTGTATCGGCGGAGTGCAACGCACTCTCTTGCGCCGACATTGATAATGCCGACGCAAGAGTTGCAATTGCTATATAAGACCTTAATTTCATTTAAAGCTTCCCTGAATCAGAAAGCGGTTACAATACCCATGAAATCGGCACACTTGAGAGCAGCACCGCCGATAAGGCCACCGTCTACATTGGGCTTGGCGAAGAGCTCTGCGGCATTAGAAGGCTTGCAGCTGCCGCCATAGAGGATAGACGTGTTGTCAGCTACTTCATTGCCATATTTTTCAGCGATGACAGCGCGGATATGTGCGTGCATGTCTTCAGCCTGATCGGCAGTGGCTGTTTTTCCGGTGCCGATAGCCCATACGGGTTCGTATGCGAGCACGATTTTGCCGAAGTCTTCTGCCGAAAGGTTGAAGAGACCGTCAACAATCTGAGCCTTTACAACATCATTATAGGTTCCGTTTTCACGCTCTTCGAGTACTTCACCGATGCAGAAGATAGGAGTAAGTCCGTTTTCAAGAGCAAGAGCTACTTTCTCGCGGAGGGTCTCAGCTGTTTCGCCATAGTACTGGCGACGTTCGCTGTGGCCGAGAATAACGTATTTAGCGCCGGTCGAAGCTACCATAGGAGCAGAAACTTCACCGGTGTAAGCACCGCTCTTGTGGTCTGCGCAGTTTTCAGCGCCAAGGCCAAGCACATTCTGGTCGATAACGTCTGCTACAGGAACAAGATGAGTGAAAGGCACGCAAATCACTACATCGCATTTCTTGTCTGCGCCTTTAAGGGCTTCGTTAACTTCCTTGGCAAGAGCGACACCTTCGGAAACAGTGGTGTTCATTTTCCAGTTGCCGGCAACTATATTCTTTCTCATTGTTTATGTATAAATTGGATTGTGTTATGTGTTTTCAGACTGCAAATATACTCATTTTTTACGGTTCGGCAATAACTTTGGCGATTGCCCGAGCAGATAAACCAAGAGGATAACCGCAAGATAAATACCGCAGGCCCATAAATGGAGCCTGCCATCATCAACAGGAGATATTGAGTCGAGTATATTTCCTTCTACATTCGAGTCGAGCAAAGAGGCATCTATCGAAGCCAGAGTACGTTTCCATACTATTCGGCCTTCTCTTGTAAACACAAGCGCGCCTGTGCCTCTTACAAGCATTTTCAATGACGTGTCTTCTACTGTATAAACCGGGAAACGCGGGCGAACCAATGCCTCCCATTCTGCGAGTGCATCACCGTCAACGCCGACGAGACCAATGATTGTGCAATCGTGTCTTCGTCCGTAATCGGCAAGCTCATTCACAAATCTGGCGCGGCTGATGAACTGAAGATCAGGATTTGGCACAATGATATATAAATGGTCGCTACTGTCTTCTTTAAGTTCTCTGGCTATATCATTTCCATTAACATCAAAAACGGATATGGCGGCAGTCTTCGAATCGTCGTTGATTTCAACCGCATCGACAAATGTCCAGGTGCTGTCCGGAAGTTCATCAAGGGCGAATTGCCGTTCTATGCCATCTTTTTCGTAGATATACTCCATTTCTTCGATATAATCTTCAAAAGGAGTAAAAATTGTAGTTCCGGTCTTGAAAGGCCTGAAATCGACCAGCGGCTGTATGTTATAGCCTACAAACGACAGATATAGAGGGAAGGCAACCGAAGCAGACATAGCCATCCACTGAATAGGCGCCGGCAGAAGCCCGCGAACAGCCCTATTTCTGATAATCAGATATACAACAGCCGCGCTGATTGCTATATTCTTCAAGAAGGTAGCCCAGTTGGAAAGAATCAGGAAATCACCAAAACAGCCGCAGTCATCGACAGGATCTGCCAATGCTATATATGCAGTCAGCGGTAGCATGAACACCATGAATGCCGCTGCAGTCCATACTGCCCAACGCTTGAACGCTCCCAGCAGAATCATGGCACCCGTGCAGAACTCAATACAAGCGACTCCCACACATGCCGCCACAATAAGCTCATGAGGCAATGACAGACCCCATACTGCAAGATACTCTCCGACCTTTATGACGAATCCCCACGGGTCTATCGCCTTTGCCCAGCCGGCTATAAGGAATGTTATGCCTACAGCAATGCGGCATAATACAACCATCGCAAGTCGCAGCCGCATTTTTGTGCTAATGCTCAGATTCATCTGTCAATTTTATAATACCGAAAACCGAATAATTGATCATATCAAAATAATTTGCATCAATTCCTTCTGAAACTTTTACATTTCCATTGTGATCTTCGATTTCCTTTGTCCTTTCAATTTTAGTCAATATAAGGTCGACATACGACAGGACTCTCATACCCCTCCAGGCCTCATCGTAATCATGATTTTTGGCAATCATGAGTTTCATGGCCTCTGCAGCCACTTCGTCGTAGAGCTGAAGCGATTTTTCGGTCGTTATATCCTTGCTGTCGGCAAATCCGAGTCGCAATTGTATTATGCCGACTATGCCATAATTGACAATAGCTATAAACTCAGGCAATATGCCCTCCCCCACAGCTGAGACTCCTTTAATCTGGAGCGAGCGTATGCGTTTGGCTTTTATGAATAGCTGGTCGGTAATCGCTTCCGGTCGCATTATGCGCCACGATGGGCCGTAGTCGCCCAATTTTGCAGCAAATACAGCCCGACACCGATCGAGAGCTTCTCTGAACTGTTGATTGGTATTTTCCATAATAAAGATAAAAAGGCCGGACCATCAGGCCCGGCCCTTCATATAATTTTGGATGAATATTACATTAGTAGGTCATACGCTTGCGGACGTCGTTGAGCTTGGCTTCGTCACCGAGGTTGTAATACACGTTTTCAAGATATTTGAGAACGTCGAGATTATCGGGGTCGATAGTATAAGCATTTTCAAGAACGTCTACAGCCTCTTTGAACAGCGGCATGATTTTAGCCTCCTTGTAATCTTCATATTCTTTCTGGCTTGTGGGGGCTGCGTCGTTAAGTGCATAAGCTGATTCGCAGAGCTGACGGCCATAGTTGTAGAGAGCCTGAGCGTTTTTAGGATCAAGTTCGGTTGCTTTCTTGTAGGCGGCGATAGCCTCAGGACGTTTTTCTACGTTCTCGTAAAGTACGCCCTGAATATTATAATACTGAGAATTGTCGGGATTCTTGGCAATAGCCTGGTTGATAATTTCAAAGGCCTTGTCGAAATCCTTGCTCTGCAGATAGTAGTTCACAACCTGGCCGAGGTACATCGGGTCCTGATCGCCATAGAGGCCAAGAGCTTCCTCTGAAAGGGCGAGCACAGCTTCGCGATTCTTGGCGCCGTCGGCAACAGCAATTGCGTAATCATACAGCTGCTTCTTGCTATATCCTTTTGACTTGGCAAACAGGAATGCATTGAGAGCGTCCTCGAAATGATTGCCCTGCCAAGCGGCAAGAGCCTGATTAAATGCGATTTCACCAAGAATAGTATCGGCAGGAACATTGGTGAGTTTTTCGCGAAGAGTGGGATTCTGGGGAATTTCGTTGAAGATAGCCCATGCACGGTATGCGCCGTCATAATCCTTGCTGTTATAGAGGTCTGCACCGGCGTTTGTGTAGTCCGTGAAGTGACCTGCAATAGTGCTTATCATTTCCTTGGAATACTTGGGCTTGATTTTACCTTTCTCATTTGGCACAGAGTCAAGAGGGAGCGCTTTCATGAACATGTCATAGCCTTGTATGAGCAGTTTGCCCATTTTAGCATTGTCTTCCTCTTTTGTTTTACCGAACTGCTTCAAGCCGAGCAGTTTGTCGTATTCATTATACGATGCTTTGCCCGGAATGTAGTAGGTCTGCGCAAGACCCTGGGTTTCGGCGTTGGAAAATGCCGGAGTGATAATATTCACTACCTTGGCAGCTTCCTGTCCGCCTTTCATGGCCTGTTCGGCTTCTTTTAGCACGCTTGTCTGAGCACCTGCAGTGGCACATACAGCAAGTCCAAGAGCCAAAATGCTGATTTTTTTCATCTTAAGGTATGTTAAATGGATTAATGTGTTATTCTTCACTTTCTGTTGTTTCCTCCGATTCATCTTCCGAAACTTCTTCTTCCACCTCTGCTTCTGCAATGAGTTCGGGAAGCTCCTCGGCGTCAGCAGCTACGGTTTCGACTTCTTCCTCGGGGTCAGCATCAACGCAACATACAGATGCTATTGCGTCTCCGCGCTTCTCAAGATTTATGATGCGCACGCCCTGAGTGGCACGACCCATCACACGTATATCGGCCACATGGATTCTGATAGCGACACCACTCTTATTAATAATGACAAGGTCGTTGTCGTCGTTCACGCTCTTGAATGCTACCAAAGAACCGGTTTTATCGGTTATATTCATCGTCTTGACACCCTTGGCGCCACGACGAGTCATTCGATAGACTTCGAGAAGTGAACGTTTGCCGAAGCCGTTCTGCGACAATGTTAAAACAGTGTTTTCGGTGTTTTCGTTCATAGCGATAAGACCTACGACAGCATCCTGTCCGTCTTCGTCGATTCTCATGCCACGCACGCCGGTCGATACACGCCCCATAGCTCGGAGTTCTTTCTCATGGAAGCGTATTGTTCGGCCATTACGATTTGACATCAGGATTTCACTGTTTCCATCTGTAAGTTCGACGCCGACAAGTTTGTCGCCCTCGCGAATGATGAGTGCCTTCTTGCCCTTTGCAAGAACGCGGGCATACTCCGAAAGGGCGGTCTTTTTGATAAGACCATTCTGTGTGGCAAAGACAAGATAGTGAGATGAGGTATATTCTGCATCGCCAAGATTGCGGCAGGCTATGTATGCGTTTATGCTGTCGCCCTGCTCGATATTGAGAAGGTTTTGGAGTGCGCGACCCTTGCTGCTCTTTGTGCCTTCGGGAAGTTCATATACACGCATTTTATAAACCAGCCCTCGGTCTGTAAAGAAGAGCATGGTGTCGTGCATAGAGGCGGTGTAAATATGCTCTATAAAGTCGCTGTCGCGGGTGTCCGAACCCTTGGCTCCGACTCCGCCGCGGTTCTGCGCACGGAAATCGGCCAACGGAGTACGCTTGATATAACCCATGTGCGAAATCGTGATGATCATGTCGTCATCAGCATAGAAATCTTCAGCATTGAAAGTGCCTGCAGTATAATCTATGGCTGTGCGTCGACCTTCTCCGAATTTGTCGCTTACTTCACGAAGCTCTTTCTCGATAAGATTGCGAAGCACTATCGGGTCGTTAAGAATAAGTTCGAGCTCGGCTATGCGACGATGAATATCATCAAGATCTCGCTGAAGTTCCTCGATAGCCAGACCTGTAAGAGCTCTAAGACGCATATCCACAATTGCCTGGGTCTGAGGCTCGGTCAAATCAAATCGTGCCGACAGGGTTGTGCGGGCTTCTTCGGTTGTTTTCGACGACTTGATGATTGCTATTACTTCGTCGATGTTGCGCACGGCAATCATCAGACCTTCGAGTATATGTGCGCGTTCACGGGCTTTGCGCAGCTCGTATTGCGTACGACGTGTCACAACAACATGACGGTGGTCGATAAACGCCTGAAGAATTTCTTTGAGATTAAGAGTCTTCGGGCGGCCATTTACAAGAGCGACATTGTTTACGCTGAACGACGACTGCATCGCGGTAAGCTTATAGAGCTTGTTCAGAACCACATTAGCATTTGCGTCAGACTTCAGAGTGATGACGATGCGCATGCCGTCACGGTCGCTTTCGTCGTTGATATTCGAAATGCCGTCGATTCGTTTTTCAACTACAAGATCAGCGATATTCTTAATCAGTTCGGCTCGGTTTACGCCATAAGGAATCTCCGACACCACGATAAGCTCATGGTCGGCCTTTTGTTCTATTTCAGCCTTGGCACGAATGAGAATACGGCCACGTCCTGTCTCATAAGCCTCGCGAACGCCGTCATATCCATAGATTATGCCTCCGGTTGGGAAGTCGGGAGCTGTGATAATCTTAGACAGTTCCGAAATTTCCATTTCCGGATTCTCAAGGAGCGCGATACATGCATTTATAGACTCCGTAAGGTTGTGTGTAGGCATATTTGTTGCCATACCTACAGCGATACCCGAAGCTCCGTTGACAAGCAAATTCGGGAAACGAGTGGGCAGAACCACGGGTTCTTTACGCGAGTTATCGTAATTGGGCTGGAAATCTACGGTATCAGCCTCGATGTCGCGCAACATTTCTTCTCCAAGCGGGTCAAGACGAACCTCGGTATAACGCATAGCAGCCGGTGAGTCGCCATCGATAGAGCCAAAGTTGCCGTGTCCGTCGATAAGAGTATGACGCATAGACCACCACTGGGCCATACGCGCAACTGTGCCATAAATTGATGAGTCACCATGCGGGTGATATTTACCCATAACCTCACCGACACAGTTTGCCGATTTCTTATGAGGCTTATTACTGTTGTTGCCCATTTCGTTCATACCGAAAAGCACACGACGATGAACTGGCTTCATGCCGTCGCGCACATCGGGCAGCGCTCGCGACACAATCACCGACATAGAATAGTCGATGTATGCCGTCTTCATTTCGCTTTCGATATTGATTTTAAAGATGCGGTCTTCTTCCAACATGCGATAAAAAGATGTAAGTTAAGCGTTTTAGAAAAGCGTAGAAACAGCGTCATGCGTAGCTGCGCCTTTCACGCCATATTATCACACAAAGGTACTCATTTTTTTTGAAACGGCAAAGTTTTTTGTCCGGCTCGTTCTTGTTGAATTTACACAAAAAAACGGTCACGACTCTTTGCAGGAGCCGCGACCGTTTTTATATCGGATTGAATGATTATTCAGCCTTGCCAGCGCTTCCAAGCACGTTCACGATTTTGTGACGATAGAGTTTTTCCATGTTGTCACGAGCCGGGCCGAGGTATTTGCGGGGGTCGAATTCAGCAGGCTTTTCAGCAAAAACACGACGAACAGCAGCTGTCATTGCAAGACGGCTGTCAGAGTCGATATTGATTTTGCAGACAGCGCTCTTGGCAGCCTTGCGGAGCTGTTCTTCGGGAATGCCGATTGCGTCGGGCAGCTTGCCGCCGAACATGTTGATTGTGTCGACTTCTTCCTGGGGTACAGACGAAGAACCGTGGAGCACAATGGGGAATCCGGGAAGTTTCTCCATAACGGCGTCGAGCACGTCGAAAGCCAATGGAGGGGGAACGAGCTTGCCTTCCTCGTTGCGGGTGCACTGCTCGGGGGTGAATTTGTATGCGCCGTGGCTTGTGCCGATTGAGATTGCAAGAGAATCACAGCCGGTGCGTTCAGCGAAATCGATTACTTCTTCGGGGTCTGTATAGGTGTGGTGGTCGGAAGAAACCTCGTCTTCAACACCGGCAAGAACGCCAAGTTCACCTTCTACAGTCACGTCGAACTGATGTGCGTAGTCAACAACCTTCTTTGTGAGAGCAACGTTTTCTTCGTAGGGAAGATGAGAACCGTCGATCATCACGCTCGAGAAGCCGCTGTCGATGCAGCTCTTGCAGATTTCGAAGCTGTCACCGTGGTCGAGGTGAAGCACAATCTGAGGATTAGCCCAACCGAGTTCTTTAGCATATTCAACGGCACCTTCTGCCATATAACGGAGAAGAGTTGCATTGGCATAGTTGCGGGCACCCTTGGATACCTGAAGGATTACGGGAGACTTTTCTTCAGCCGCAGCCTTGATGATGGCCTGAAGCTGCTCCATGTTGTTGAAGTTGAACGCGGGGATGGCATATCCGCCTGCGATGGCCTTCTTGAACATCTCGCGGGTGTTTACAAGGCCGAGATCTTTATAATTAACCATAATATATAGTATATATGAGTTTTACGTGTTATCGTTAGCCACATTTGCAATAATATAAGCGACATGCGCTTTTTGCAAGCGCAAAGTTAGTAATTTTTTTTGTGAAGCAATGCGAATATCGCCATTTTTCACTTCCTTTTTTGCGGGTCTCATTCTTTTTCGTACATTTGTCGTACATTATTATTAATAACAAAGGTTTTTGTAATGAACTATATTATCGATCAAATCTATGATTTTCCGGTGGCTCCACCAGATACAGCGCAAGATGATTTTTTCAATCTGAAAGTTGAGACGCCCTCCGGACCCGCCGTCTTTAAGCTTAATAAACTACCATTTCAGCGACATGACAGCTATAGCACTCCGCACAGCATTTCTTGTCGGGTGAAAAGTTTTACAGAAGATGGAATTCCTGTTTTGACTCATGTAATAGGCCCTTATGTCTATGAATTGTATAAATCAACTTTTGAAAACAACGAATCTTTTGAATGCGAAGTAATGACGGTTCCGGCGGTTCCGGCCGAAGAGCCATTTACACTTCGCGACCGCAACGGCATTTTTTATAGACTTAACGACAGTGAGGGTTTATTGGTAAAGGGCCAGATTGTACGCTGCAAATTTACAAAACTCACTCAACGATACTTTGTCTTGGCCCGAGTGGACGAAGGTGCTAAAATGCCTTATTTTTCACCGGAATTTCTGTTTGACGCTGTTGAAATGCCCGGAGTTGTCCGCAGTTTCATTCGCCGACATATTTTCTCTATGCCGGAACTCCAGGCGGTCTGCGATGAAATCAGAGCAAAACAGCCGCGTTGGGTTCTTTCAGCAAGCAATGCAATTCTCGGACATCTTTCTGAATGGCTTCGCATCACACTGCTGAACAGACACGGCAGCTATTACCGGCTGCTGATAAATTATATGAGGGAAATAATACTTTTCCTTCTTGAGGGGTCGAATTTCCTGAATTCTATCTCACCCGAAGAAAGAATCGCACTTCAGGACCGCCTCACCAAAGTCGTTGAGGCCTTGCAGCCCTTTGACCGCATGATTGATTTAGTGCTGAACGAGAGTCAGGATGAGTTTGTAGAGAAATTGTTTGACAAACTGAGCAAATCAGGCTATCTGTATCATCCATCTCGGCAGTTTGCGATTCTGATGCTTATTTTCAAGCTTCAACCCGACAAGGTTGGCTACTACCTCAGCCGCATATTCGAAAGCATATTCAGCCGAGACCTTGAAAACTGGAAGCGAGAGCCATTCAGAAGCGCCTTTGTTGAGCAATTCCGCATTTATGTAGCTCAGGCACGCAAGGAAATCGACTTTTTCCCTCAAGCCGGAAATCGCGAGCAGAAAACCAAGGTCGAAACCATCATCACAGCAATGGCTCTGGAACTTCTGTTGTCGAAGCATGGAACAGATCTAAGTAAAATATATTCTCTTTTTTTCAGATATATATCATTGTTGCGCCCGCTGAACACAGAGGCTTTGCTGTCTAAATCGTTCATGTCGCTCATGGGGTCAGTTCCCTATATGCATCTTGATTATAATCAGCTCAAAGAGCCGATGATGATGATGACTAAAGCGACAATCTTTCCTACGGCCGATGTTCTGTCGCAGATTTCAGGCTCTCATCGGTACAGCAACGGAACTGTAGATATTACAATATCTCAAAGTGGAATCGTGCTTAGTCGCGTAGGCGAAGACGTGACCGAACGGGCCGTTCCCGAAGGCTTGATGCCCTGGCTCAAGCCTCAGATTCTCCTCAACGGAATTGTCGGCATGTCCGGCTCGAAATTAAGAAAGCTATCTGAACACCAGAGCTGGTGGCAGGATATCGAGAACGGGCTGTTCGAACCTAAAATAGCCTTAACGAGAAACGAAAACATCAGAGAGCGGCCAAAACGTAAAGCGGAAACAGGCGACGAGGTCTACATAGTCATTGATTCGGTTGACGACTATTTCACAAGCAATCCTACATTCAATTGCCACATAGAAGACACCGAATTTCTTGATGGCATCGGCACTCTTAAGCGCGACATGATTGTAGGCTACAACCTCAAACAACCCTCTGAGAGATCGTACAAAGATGCTGATGGAACTCAGTTCGGATTCCTCGCCACGGTTATAGGCGTGAAAAACGACGGAACCTATATTTTCTCTCTGCGCGATGAAATAGACCGCATGCTCGAAGACCGAATAGAATTCGAGACGGATTATCTTGCAGTTATAACAGGAATAAATGAGCGCGATTATAGCGCCATAGCCCTTGATGGATTTGGCCTCTTTGTTGAAAAGAATGCATCGATGCCGCTTTCGATAGGCGATATAGTACGCTGTCGTATCAGGCAAAAAGGCAAGCAGGGCAACATTAGGGCCTATGCCGTCGAAATAACCGAAGACCCTGCTGACAAATTCGACAAGTCGGTAGCGTTTATAAACATAATGAGCGATTTAAGGGTCGATACTACCGAAGAGACCGACACTTCGGCTCCCGAAGGCGAGCTCATGCGCGATATCGACGAAATACTCAATCCCGATGATATCCGTGAAGTCGTAGAGATTCTCCGTTTCAGAGCTCTAGCGGAATCTGATCTCATCAAAGCCTATGACTACCTTCGATTTGCGCGTCTTTGTGCGCTCGCAATTGCTGATCAGAGACTGGCAGAACGCCTGGGCACTCATGCCTCGCTTCTCACTCTTCATCAGTATTTTGCCAAAAACAACCGTATTGACGCCGACGAACTTGAGAATCTCCGCGAAGCAACCTCCGGAGACCCGCTCCTGTCCATGATATTCCGCCGGCTCGAACTTGTGTCGTGGCTCGGTCGCACAGACCGCAATGGCGAACTCTATGCCAACAGCAATGCAGCCACCAACGAACTTGAAGCCAACATCGCTTCCATGGTGCTTTCATATAATCTCGTGCAGGCCTCCGACAGCAACAATGGAGATTTGTCCTCGTCAATCCGCGGGAAAATCATGGAAAAGCTCAATGTAAACAACGAGACCAAACGCGGTAAATATTACGGCTCCGAATCGAAGTATCTTGAATTTAAGACTTCGCTCGTGTATCTCGCCGGTGGACCTGGCGAAGAAATACGTGAGAATCCGGCAGAACAGCAGTTCCACATCATGAGCCGCATAGCCGGCATGCTGAATGCAACCGGTGGTCGTCTATACCTCGGAGTCAACAACGACGGGTATGAAGTCGGTCTGCACGATGACTTCAAGTATTATGAACGCCATCGCGCCCAGGCTGGAAGCTACCAGTTCAAAATCAGTAACGTCGACAATTTATGTGTGTTTATCGAAAATCTTATCGACATTACATTCGGTTCAACCATTGCCCGTAAGATTACCGTAGGAGCCGATGACGAGGCCGAGAAAGAGGTTGTGCTCATAACTATAGAAGAATCGCTTGAGCCGGTCTTCCTTGACAATCGGTTGTTCGTGCGTCAAAGTGGGCAGTCGACACGCGAATATCACGGCAAGGACATTGAAGATTTTACCAAAGAACGAGCAGACCTTCTCGCCGAAAAGACACATAGACTATCAATTGCAAAGACCCAGGAAGAGACTGCGCCAACCGAGGCCGTATCAACTGTAATAACCGGCGAAAATCTGCGCATAAAAGAAGAACCGGCAACTCCGGCGGTTCCTGTTATTTCAACCTCGGGCTGGCGTCCGAACATGCTGCACAATTGGGAGTACGGATTCGCACAGCCTGCCGGCTACTTATATTTCGTCGACAACGGCAGACTCCTCTACTCCGCCAAAGACCTCTATAAGGAAACGGGCGAGGACAATTGCAATCTTGCCCTCGTGATACCACACGAACTTGCCGACGCCTATCTGATTTTGGGATTCCCCGGCGAGAAAGCCTCAAAGATTCCTCTTTCAGAGATATACGAAAAAGGCGAGAATGTAGCAGTAGACTACTATTCTGCCGAAAAGCCTATGTTCGCCGCATTGGCAACCAAAGAAGATGCTTTGATATGCATAGTTGCAGATAGCGGAAATTCGCTTTGGAGGCGTGGCATTTCAGTCGCTCAGATGGAAAATTCCCATCTTACGAGCAGTCCTCGACGCATACATGACTCTGTTACAGATCATACCGTAATGTGGGAAATTGCTGACTCCGGCGCTGTTCATGCGCTAAGCGACTGTCTGGCCGAAAATCTCTCTGGCCGTAGAATCGGCGTCACCCTGAGAGTCAAAGAAGGCACTGAGGGCGCTCCTGCGAAAATAAACGAGATTATAAATAAATGCAAGACCCCCGGCCTATAAACATGGAACCTCTTTTCTCAATAATTACAATCACTTATAACGCCGGAGATACCGTCGAAAGGACTTTGAAAAGCATCGATTGCCAGTCGTTTACTGATTATGAGCATCTCATAGTCGACGGTGCGTCTTCGGACAGCACTCTTCAGACTATTTCCGAATACAAAAATCCAAGACGATTTCTTATAAGCGAGCCCGACAAAGGCATTTACGACGCAATGAACAAGGGCTTGAGCAACACTTCGGGGAAATATCTTATATTCCTGAATGCCGGTGACAAGTTCCATGCACCAAATACCCTTGAGACTATAGCAAAAGCTATTTCAGACAACGAAATGCCGGGTATTATCTACGGCCAGACCGACATTGTGGACAATGATGGAAACCGGCTCGGCCCGCGCCATCTTACCGCACCGAAAAACCTGAACCTAAAAAGTTTTTCTCAAGGAATGCTTGTCTGTCACCAGGCATTTGTCGCGTTAAGACGCATAACCGGAAAATACAATCTGAAATACAAGTTTTCCGCCGATTTCGACTGGTGCATCCAATGCCTTCAGCATTCACGCAAAAACGTCGGCCTGCATGATACTGTTCTTGTTGATTACCTTAACGAAGGCACAACAACGCGCAATCGGTTTCGTTCTCTCTTAGAGCGTTTCAGAATCATGTGTTATTACTACGGAATCCTGCCGACAGTGGCACGCCATGCCACATTTGTCGCAAGAGCTTTAAAAAGAAAATTATGATACTTTATAATACTACATTCTGCATTGACGAGCATCTTGAAACAGAATTCATCGACTTTGCCAAGGATATATTCATCCCTTCTGCTTATGCCTGCGGTCTCGGCAAGGGTCTGCTCTCAAAAATCCGGGCTCCGAAAGAAATGAACAGCCTCAGTGGTCAGCCCACTGTCAATTATGCTCTCCAGCTTCGAGCACCATCGGAAAATGTCTGCAGCGATTTTGCCAACGATGTTCTGCCACGCCTTTTCGAGGCAATGGGGAAAAATCTGCAGCAAGGCATCAATATCTATTGTACACTGCTTGATATAGTCCACGACCAAGACAACAATGGATAGTAAAGTAAAGGAATCCGACCGTATTATAATCGGCATAGACCCCGGCACCAATATAATGGGTTATGGCATTCTCGGCGTAAAAGTTAAAAAACCTTTTCTTATAGCGCTTGGAGTCATTGACTTGCACAAGTTCGGCGACCATTACATAAGGCTCGGTCGTATCTATGACCGGGTGAGCATGCTTGTAGAACAATATTGTCCCGACGAAATGGCGATTGAAGCGCCATTCTTTGGCAAGAACGTACAGTCAATGCTTAAACTCGGCCGTGCACAAGGAGTTGCCATGGCCGCTGCGCTGTCGAAGCAAGTTCCGATTACAGAATATGAGCCCCGAAAAATAAAACAGGCCATCACCGGAAGTGGTGCGGCCTCTAAAGAACAAGTTAAGGAAATGTTGCGACGCATTCTCGACATTCCAGCCGAATCTCTGGAAACAAAGCTCGACGCCACAGATGCACTTGGGGCTGCACTATGTCACTTCTATGAATCCTCCAAACCGATAGCTCGCAAAGGAGCATCGTCTTGGAAAGACTTTATCGCACAAAATCCCGATAGAATCAAATCCTGAAATACAATCAGGAGCCTCGCTTTATCGCGTGAGAATAAGGGCGCGTTCCTTTGCCATGCGCCGCAGATTGAGAATAGCATAGCGCATGCGACCGAGCGATGTATTGATGCTTACGCCTGTCTGTTCGGCGATTTCCTTAAAAGACATATCCTTATAATATCTCATTGTGAGAACTTCCTTCTGCGATTCGGGAAGCTCGTCAATAAGAGCGCGCACATCGTTTTCAATCTGCAAATCGATGATGACATCCTCGATAGTATCTTCCGACAACTCACGACGATTAAGTATGTCATAGTCGGACGTGTCTGCCGATATGCCGCCTTCGCTTTTATCTGCTCTGAAAGAATCTATGGCAAGATTGCGCGCTATCCTCGACAGCCATGCCGAGAATTTGCCGAAGTCCTTATAGCGCCCCTGCCGGATAGTTATAATAACTTTTACAAATGTTTCTTGAAAAATATCATCGGCCAAATCGCGGTCGCGGACAATCTGAAGTATGTAGTTAAACAGCTTAGTCTTATGTCTGGAGAGAAGGACGTCGAACGCATTATTCTCGCCCTTGGCATAAGCTGCCACCAACTGTTCGTCGGTAAGCATAGTATAATTCTGCATTTTCTATTCCTGTTTTTGATTTGAGTAGAAGTCGGGCTATAGGCAGATTGGTTTTAGTGGATTAATCAAATTTTATAATTGCAAAAATACAAAAACTTTGGCAAAATGACAATATTTTCATGGCACACTTCGCTTTATTTAACCATTTGGAGACAATAAATGGCCTTTCTCGGAGTTAAAGGTATTATTTCAACAGGAATTTAACAATATTTGCAATTAGTAGTGGTGCGATAAAAATCCAACCACTGCGATTAATATATTAGTATTTAGTCAAATACAAGAGTACATTGATTTTTTGATTTGAATTTGGTTTATTAGTCTTGTTGTTTAGAAGCATCAAGATTATGAATCAAGGAAAGTTCGTGTTTTCCCAAGTCATCGAGTTTATACCGCGCTACCGGTTCGATAAGCTGGTAAAGCAATATAAAGGCGATTGGCATGTAAAGAATCTCACCAGTTACAACCACCTCCTTCATCTGCTCTTCGGTCAATTGACAGGATGTGATTCACTTCGAGATATTTGCCTATGCTTGGAGGCCCACTCGAAAATCCTTTATCACCTCGGTTTTCGCAATACAGTGAACCATACATCATTGTCTCGCGCCAACGAAAGTAGGGATTATCGTATTTTTGAGGGCCTTGGGTTTTATCTTATTGGATTGGTTAG
>CAJTOB010000011.1:60739-62280 GCA_910578035.1 uncultured Muribaculaceae bacterium | reverse complement strand
CTCCGGCTTCCTACCTCATCGATTGGCGTCTCCCTGCGCCCTCGGGAATCTCGCAGGGCTTTTCGGCATATACCGACGGGGCCCACTACCGTTTCCGCGACAGCCGCCTCCAGGAGTATCATGCCGAATGGGATTCGGCTCCGTTTGCTCCCTCGGGCGATGTGAGTCGTGGTGTGCAGAACCTTGTCCAGTTCGCCGACCTCCTGCCGGCTTACCTTGGAGAGCATTTTGCAGCCATGGCGCAGGACTCGTCATATATATATAAGGTGTCGCCCGACAGCATAGTCTCTGGCGAGCGTGCCGCTGTGGTAGAGGGCATACGCCGCATCAACGGCTACGATGCCGCCGAATACACCTATATTCTCGACCCTGCAACATTCCTGCCCCGCAAAATAGAACTCGAGAACAATCCCGGCCAGCTCGGCGAACAGAGCATCACCATACGCTATGCTGCCACAGCTTCGGCCGAAGCGCTTGCTATCAGCGACAGCATGCTCGCCGACCGCTATCCCGATGCGTTCGGACGCTACAGAGGAAGCTCATATTCGCTTGAGAACCTTCCCGGAAAAGCATTGCCCCGTTTTGTGGCGCCTACCACTACAGGCGAGCGCTATCTCCATGAAAAAGGCGATCCACTGGCCGCAACCACAGTATATGCTTTTGTCGATGCCGGCGTGGGCTCTACACCCTCGCTGGTCGAGGAAGTGCGCTCTGCCGCAGACTATCTGCCCTTCAATGTAGACATCGTATGGGCATTTATCAATCATCGGGCAGACGATATCGAGGCTGTGATGCCCTCAATCCGTCCGGGCGAACATCTGCTCATGAATGCCCGGGGCGCGGCCACAGACTGCGGTGTCGGGGCTGATACCCCCGTACTTATCTTTGTAGGCACCGACGGTATCGTCAAAGATTTTTTGCGTGGCTACAACCAGGACTTCCGCTCGCTTGTTATTCAGAAAGCAAGTTTAAGTAACTAAAATATGGAAACAATCTATTTCAAAGGTACTCCGGTACACACATACGGCGACATTCCCGCTGTGGGCAGCACTGCCCCCAATTTCACCCTCACAGGCAACTCCCTTCAGGACGTAAAACTGTCCGATTACAAGGGCAAGCGAGTGGTCCTCAACGTATTTCCCAGTCTTGACACCCCTGTATGCGCCATGTCCGTGCGTAAATTCAATCAGGAAGCATCAAAACTCGACAATACACAGATCGTCTGCATATCAATGGACCTTCCCTTCGCTCAGGGGCGATTCTGCACTGCCGAGGGCATCGACAAGCTCGTTGTAGCCTCTGCTTTCCGTGCCGATGACTTCGTGAAAAACTACGGCCTCGAAATGGTCGACGGTCCTCTTGCCGGCCTTCTTGCCCGCGCGGTCATTGTGGTCGACGAAAACGGAAAAGTAATCTTCTCCGACCTTGTCGAGGAAGTGACCGACGAGCCCGACTACAAAGCCGCCATTTCAGTCCTCAAATGATGCTGTGTCATTCTAAAGCAGTAGGGGCGCGCGTTCGGCGCGCCCGCCGAGAACAAG
>CAJTOB010000011.1:0-60729 GCA_910578035.1 uncultured Muribaculaceae bacterium | reverse complement strand
TTACCCCCCCCCCCGCAATAAAATCAAACCCGGAAAGCTGTCTGAGCAGTTTTCCGGGTTTGTCTTTATATCTATATCGTATCAGTGGCTGTCGGCTTCGGGAGCGATGAGCTTATAGCCCTTGCCGTGGATATTGATGATTTCGATAGAGGGGTCGTCTTTGAGATGCTTGCGCAGCTTGGTGATATAGACGTCCATCGAGCGGGCGTTGAAGTAGTTGTCGTCAATCCAGATTGTCTTGAGGGCATAGTTGCGCTCGAGGATTTCGTTGACGTGGGCGCAGAGAAGGCTCAGAAGTTCCGATTCCTTGGTGGTGAGCTTGGTGATTTTGTCGCCGATGAGGAGCACCTGCTTCTGAGTGTCGAAGGTAAACTTGCCTATCTTGTACATGGTAATCTCCTTGCCCTTCTTGCCTTTCACGCGGCGCAGGATAGCCTCGATACGGAACACGAGCTCTTCCATCGAGAATGGCTTTGTGATATAGTCGTCGGCGCCGATTTTGAAGCCTTCGAGAATATCGTCCTTGAGCGATTTGGCGGTCAGGAAGATGATAGGTATTTCGGAGTTGACGGCGCGTATTTCCTGTGCGAGAGTGAGGCCGTCCTTTTTGGGCATCATCACGTCGAGAATGCAGATGTCGTACTTCCCTTTTAGGAAAGCCTTGTATCCGGCTTCGCCGTCGACAAAGAGGTCGGCGTAGCAGCCTTTGGCCTGGAGATACTCGCGAAGCAGCATGCCGAGGTTTTCGTCGTCTTCGCAGAGAAGAATTTTGATTCTTTCTTCCATAGTCGTTAATTTTTAGAGAGTGGTAGTATTATTATAAATTTTGTTCCTACGTTAAATTCGCTTTCCACGCGGATATCGCCTTCGAGCTCGTTGACCATCTTGCGCACATAGGCAAGGCCGAGGCCGAAGCCCTTCACGTCGTGACGGTTGCCGGTGGAGACACGGTAGAATTTGTCGAATATTTTTTTAAGGTCGTCGCGGCGAATGCCTATGCCGTTGTCCTCTATGGTTATCTGCAGGCGTTCGTCGTCGAGGTCGCGCGAGGCCACGGTGAGCTTGAGCGGACGCTCCTCGCTGCGGTACTTCACGGCATTGTCGAGAAGGTTGAAAATCACGTTGGTGAAGTGCATTTCGTCGACAGTCACGATGGCGTCCATGGCATCGAGTTCTGCGCTTATAGAGCCGCCATATTTCTCAACCTTCAGCTTGAAAGTATTGACAATGTTGAATATAGCCGCGTTGGCGTCTATTTCCTCGAGCTTGAGGGTGGCCTTCTGGCGGTCGAACATCGACATCTGAAGCACCTTTTCCACCTGGAAGCGCAGGCGCTTGGTCTCGTCGGTGATGACCGTAGAAATCTGCTGGAGCATCATGGGCGATTTGCGCACACTCTGGTCGTTGAGCATCTGTGCCGCCAGCGATATCGACGAAATCGGCGTCTTGAACTCATGCGTCATGTTGTTGATGAAGTCGTTCTTCATTTCGGTCAGTTTCTTCTGCCTGAATGCCACGATTATAGTGTAGACAAAAATAATCAGAAGAATGAACGTGAACGCGAATGCCGGCACGAGGAATGATATCGACGAGAATATATAGTCCGATTTGGTCGGAAAGTAGACTTTCAGATAGTTGTGGGGCCCTGCGCCGTCGTTGGGGAAGAGAGTTTGGATAAACATGTTGTCGCGGTCGGAGGCGGCCGTCTGGAATCCGGCCGATTTATAGAGCACGGTTCCGGCATAGTTTGCCACGGCGAATTCGAAAGGCACCTTCAGGTCGAGTGTGTCGAGCTCCTGGCGCAGGTAGGTCGACACTCGCGCCGAGTCGGCCCGCTCGCTCACGGGGCGCGTAGATGCCTTCGACATTATATTCAGAATCACATCGTCGAGCACACCTTTCTGATAGAGGTAGCGGTTGCGGTAATTGTCCTGAAAAGTTTTATAGTGGGCTCCGACAGGGCCGCCGCTGCCTTGTATTTTAGAAATCTCGGTGATGTCGCCTTTGATGGTCAGGTCGGCTTCAAGACCCGTTTTGGTCGTGAAAGAATACTTTATGCCGTCGAGCCTCGGCATCGGCTCGCCGAGATACTGCGATACTACGGCCGACGTCTCTACCTGGCGCACGTCTTCTTCCAGAAAATGACGGGTTTCGTCCTGTTCCAGACGCGTTGCGACCGCAACCAGACTCTGCCGCACACCCTGCGAGAATTGTTCGTAGCGTATCTGCACAATGTTCCTCATGTAGAATATCTGTATGCACAGAAGCCCCATGAAGCACAATGCCATTACAATGGTAAGTATCCAGATAGTCTGTTTCTTCATATTATGATTCCTTCGGGAGGGTAGCCCGGTGGATAAATTTTAAAATTTGTATAATTTGTTAACAAACGGCGAATGTTAAAGTTCGGACGGAGGTTCAGTATTTTGGTTGCCGGTTTAACATTTCGCGTCAAAATTAACAAATAAATGTGAAATCGCCAAATTTCCCTCTGTTAAAGATAATTAAGACGCCCCGCACCCGCAAAAACAAAAGCCCCGCACATTCACGCGCAGGGCTTTTGTAAGGCATTCCGAGGATAAGTGCTTGTTCCATAACGTATGTGAAACAAGTCCTAAATCACGGCGATGACAACACGCATTTACGGCCTGAAACGGATACCACTCTCACTGATTCAGCCTTATAGTTTTTATCATTGTTATAAGATTCTGAAATGCTCAGTGTCAATTTCTGTGTAGACTGGGGTGCGACCTGGGTTTTACCGGAATATTCGGTTGTAGCCGTTTTTCCGCCCACATATAAGGAATTACGGTAAGTAACGGCAACAATTACCGTCACATTCGCTGCAATATCCTTACTATCGTTCCCGAGAGTCACCTCGACAGTGTTGTTCCGTGTATCGATAATGGCTGAAAATGCTTCTACGGTATCTCCATTATCTGATATTACACATGCCTGTCCGAATGCATATTCGGTTGCAAGGCATATAAATATCAGAATTGCGGTCAATGCTTGTCGCATCATCGTTTATTTGCGTGTAACGGTTTTGGGAAGCCATTCAAGATTCATGAGAACGGTTCCGTTTTCAGTCCAGTAGGCGTTGCGCGAGTGCGTTATGCCGGTGGAGGGGTCGTTGACAGTAAATGTACCGTCGTTTCTTTCCGATGTGACAGTGAGAGTGCGGCGCACATTTCCCTGATTGTCGAGCAGATGAATTTCCTTCCCGTTGTGGCTTACGATAGCTTTGAGATTGCCTCGGTTGTCGTAGTACGATCCGGCAGGAACTGCCAGTGATGCTATTGCCGTGCTTGCGAGCAAGAGCATGGATAAGATTGCTTTTTTCATTTCAGATATAGTTTATGGTTAGTTTGCGGCCACAAGAGGCTGTTCGGGTGCTATAGAGTCGGTTTCAATCGAACTGTCGGCATTGTTTGCATCGCTGAAGAGCGATCTGCCGTATTGATAGCCGTCGACAGCGTCATCGATGCTTTTTATAGTTTCTTTAGACGAGGAGGACGCCAGTGCAGCTGCAGCGAAGAGCGTGAGCATCAAGCTGTGCCAGAGGACTGTGAGTCTGTTTTTCTTTTTTTCCATTTTAAAACGAATATGATTGATAATACAGTATAAGTGCACAAATCTGCAATGTCGAAAGTTCCGGGTATGACTTCTGCTAATTGGCCGAATTCCAGAAGTAGAGGTGTTGATATGAAAGTCATTCGCAGTCCTTTGGATTCTAAAGATGTGGCGTAAGTGAGCAATGCGATGCACCATAAAGCGTCTGAAGCTTGATAGCGCAATGCGTCGCACCATAAATTGTGTGGCAGCCTGATTAGGGGTAGTACCTCCGGGTTCACGAATAATCTGGTAAAAACGACCGGTTCGCGAAACAGGATATATACGACACCGCCTGCCGCCAGCAGCAATCCGGCTATCACTATATGTCGATGTGCTTTCACATCACAAAGATAGAATCAGATATGACTGAAATTTGGCTTGCAGGCGTAAGTATTATTTACTGTTGAGTATAATATTTCAACACTCTCCTGAATATTCGTCTGAATAGAACCGAAAAAAATCTACATTAAGAGCACGCGAAATCTGCATCAGCATTTCGGTATTGATAGATTGCTGACGGAAAATATAATACACATTCGGGCGCTCGCAGTTTATTTTGCGAGCAAGCCATGCCGGTGTCCGTTCTTGTCGCTCAAGCTCTTTTCTTATTAATTCTCCAATGTGCGGCATTCGCGGTCATAAATCTCGGACTCCGCTGCGAGACATGAGTGAACCAAAACAAAAGGCGCGGAGTCCGTTTTGCTTTCCCGCTCCTTTGATTCTGCGTATCGCCAAACACGCTGCCGAAAGAATACGGAAGAACAAACCGCCCCACGCCGTTATCGCCTATGACAAGCAACTGCATCGTGGGTGCGGTGCAGGCAAACATATACGAACACGACAAGAGGACATTCTTCGCAGGGTTTCTTCGGCAATTCTATAATTTGGCGATTTCAGAATCAAAGAACCGAGCAAAATGCCTTTTGACTATCGGAAGGCTGTGACAGGCCTCTGTCTGTCAATGTTGTATAGGCAGCCTTCTTGTAGCGGTAAAATTACACATTTTTTGTGAATTGGCAAAGACATTATAAAACGACAAAAGCATTGCTTCATAAGAGGCAATGCTTTTGTCGTTTATTAAACAAGCTCTTAGTCTTCGGCGGCGTCGGGAGCTATGCCGCGGGGCAGGGTGAAGTGGAGCCATATGAAGGCCACGATGCCTGCTATGAGCGAGCCGGCTACGATGCCGAGTTTGGCATGGTTGAGCAAATCGGCCTGAGCAGCCACCGCCGGATTGAACGTGAGTGTGGCTATGAAGAGCGACACCGTGAAGCCTATGCCGCCGAGCATGGCTATCGACGACATCATGTGCCAGTTGGAGTGGGCCGGCATCGGGGCGAGGTGCAGCTTCACCGCCAGCCATGAGAACGAGAGAATGCCCAAGAACTTTCCTATTACCAGTGCCGTCATCACAGCCAGCGATATACCCTCAAAGAGGCTTGCCGGATCCATGTCGAGCAGGAATATGCCTGCATTGGCGAATGCGAAGAGCGGCACTATAAAGAAGTTGACAATGGGGTGGAGTGAGTCCTCGAGGTCCTGAAGCGGCGAAATCACTTTGTCTGAAGCGCTTTCGATTTCTTTGAGCCAGTTCAGCTGCTCTTTGTCGAGAATCGATTTGCGGGTGAGGTCTTCCTCGTCGTCCTGCGAGAAGTGCGCTATCGAGTTTCTTATCTTTTTAATGTATTTCTTGGGCGCGAACACAGGAGAGGCCGGCACACAGAATGCCACCAGCACACCCGCGATAGTGGGGTGTATGCCCGAGTTGAGGAACAGGAACCATATCACGCCTCCGATGCCGAGATAGAAAATCTTACTTTTGATGCGCATTACCGAGCCAAGAAGCAGAACACCCAGAAGCACAGCCGCATAAACAAGCAGCATCACTTCGATGTGCGAGGAGTAGAAAGCCGCTATCACTATGATGCCGCCGATGTCGTCGACCACCGCCAGAGTGGTGAGAAATATCTTGAGCGACATCGGCACGCGCTTGCCGAGCATCGCCAGCACACCGAGCGAGAACGCTATGTCGGTTGCCATCGGTATGGCCGCACCGCCTGCATAAGCGCTTCCGCGGCTCATGAGATAATACACCAGAACCGGCACAACCATACCGCCGACGGCGCCGATGATTGGCAGAAGGGCCTGCTTGAACGACGACAGTTCGCCCACAAGCACCTCGCGCTTGATTTCCAGGCCTATCGTGAAGAAGAATACAGCCATCAGGGCATCGTTGATGAATGCCAGAAGCGACATCGGGTGCCCGCTGTGGCTGAAAAAGTTGAAATCGCCAAGCTGTAGGCGCACTTCCTGTTCCCAGAATGAAAAATATGTCTGATTGAAGCCTGGAATATTGGCTATTACAAGAGCCAGGACTGTGGCAGCTATGAGCACATTGCCGCCTGTCGCATGGCGGCTTATGGCCTGACGGGCCGAGAAAAATATGCCTGATGCGAAGACTGAGCGATTCTCAACCTCCCATTCGGCAGGGGTCTTTCGTTTGGTCGTACTTGTTTGCATGTCGTTATGTACCTATTGGATAATTCTATCAAGTGGGAAATTTATTCCGGGGTGCAAAATTACTATATTATTAATTAACGAAAGCAAAAAGGACTAAGTTTAATGCGCCGTATGGTAAAAAATCCCTATATTTGCCAGAGTTATGAAAAACCGATTGTTATCTCTTACATTCTTAATCACTATACTGGCACTGGGGCTAAGTTCTTGTAACGGCGACATCTTCTTAAAGCCGTTCAAAATATCGCCCGACAGCGGCGAGGTCGGTCCTGAGCAGAAAGATCTTTTTATTAAAATATCAGGTGACGAATGGTCTGTAACCGGTATTCGCTACTACGATGACGCAGGTTGGACTGTTCCGGTTAGCGACAGCGGTGTTATCGAAATACAAACCGCGTTTACAGAAATGAGCGTATACAGGCAGAGCGATGGCCTCGAGATACACCTGAACAGCTATGTGGGTAAAGAGCCGGGCTATCTGTCGTTTATCGTAGACAACGGGTACGAAGGTCTTGAAGCGAACGTAAGCGTGCTGCCTACGAGTGAATACAATCTTGAAATCTTAGACGTTTCATATGTTCTGAACCAATGGAGCGGCTATCCCGACGAGGATCTCACACGCACCGTGATAACATACTCCTACCCCGAAGGACTGCTCGAACCGACTTATTTTATCTTTTCGGAATTAGACGATATGCCACAGCTATATAGGTTTGAGCCTTGGGATGAGGACGATGTCTTTGCCGCCAGAGTGTTCAACAGCGGTCTGTCAGTGCCGATTCCATCATACGGCCCCTTTGTCGACAAAAAGTATAATGGCTGGGTTATGGCCGGAAAGGCGGCTGTGCTAACCACAAACCGTCAGGAAGTGCTGACTCCTTATCTGCCGCCTATGCCTGCGGCTGTAGAACTGCCGGCAGGGTGCCCGCTGAAAGTGAGCCTGCTTTGCAACTATGAAAGTGTCGCATTAGATTGCACCATAAAAGCTGTCAACCCTTTGACGGGTACCACGGAGACCGTCGCAGGCCGGTTGCGCATGCTTGTGCCAATGGAATTTGCAAGCGAGGTCAAACTATGAAAAAGATATTATATATCCTCTCTGCGGCCATGCTCGCTTTTTCGGCCGCGGCTTCCGACTCGACAGTTGTGTCGCATCGGCTCGAAATATCTGCCCGCGGGGCATATGTAATGCCTACCAACAGGATTGTGAAAGGCGACAACCGCTTTGGCGCAACTACCACCGCCGCATTCGGCGCCGCGGCCGAATATTCATTCTCCTTTTCGCCGAAGTCGCGCTACGGACGCTACTATCCCTATGCTTATCAGGGTATAGGCGTAGGATTTGTCGGTTTCAGCAGCTCCAAGGTCACGGGCAATCCGGTGAACATATATGTGCTTCAGGGTTCGAGAATTGCGAATCTGTCGGAGCGACTCTCCCTTGACTATGAATGGAATTTCGGCATATCCGCCGGCTGGAAAAAGAACCGCGGGGCCGAAGCATACGACTATACCGATGTAAACGGCTTCGGCTCGCATGTCAACGCCTATATAGACCTCGGATTCAAACTCAACTATGCGCTCACCGAGCGTATTAGCCTTACGGCCGGCCTTAATCTGTCGCATTTTTCAAATGGAAACACCGACTATCCCAACCCCGGTGTCAATGTTGTGTGGGGCAAGGTCGGCGTATTGTGGAAGCTGGGCGATATCCCGCAGCTGAGGCGCCCGGACTGGAGCGACTACGAACGCCACATGAGCTACGATGTGACCGTCTACGGTGCCTGGCGCAAGAACCTTTTCGACCCCCACTACAGTTTTGAAGGAATGGAGCCCGAACTGCGTGTCATTCCCGGACATTTTGGCGTCGGAGGCTTCAATTTCAATCCATTGTGGCACTTCAACCCTATGTTTTCGGCCGGTGCCTCGCTTGATTTCCAATACGACGAAAGCGCCAACCTCAGCCCCTACTATCTTACATCTACCTCTCCCGATAATCCGAAATTCTACCGTCAGCCATTCAGCCACCGCGCTATGGTTGGTATGAGTGTCCGCGCCGAACTTCAGATGCCGATTTTTTCGGTCAACATAGGCATCGGTCACAGCCTTTGGGCCCCCGGCGGCGACGATTTGCGGGGTTGGTATCAGATGTTCACCCTCAAGACATTCGTCACCCGCAACCTCTATCTCAGCACCGGCTACCGCCTTGTCCGCTTCCGCAATCCGGGCAACCTTATGCTCGGCCTCGGCTGGCGCTTCAATGCCCGCTGATAATTTTCGTGTGCCGATTTGCGGCGATTGGGGAAATTTTACTAAATTTGGAGAAATTTTCCCGTTTGTGATTTGAAGTATTTAGGAGCGCACATAGATAATCTGCCCGCAGTGGGCGAAATACCGCTTAAAGCCAAGGCTTTAGGCGCGTCTGCATTTGCGTTCTGCCCTGTAGACCCCAGACTTTGGCGCTATCCGGCATATCCCGACGGCGAGGCCGGGCGCTTTCGTGCTGCCTGCGCCGAATGCGGCTACACATCGGCTCAGATACTTCCGCATGCATCGCTCCTTCTCAATCTGTGTTCGCCCGATGCCCGCAAGCTCAAGCTGTCGCGCGACAGTTTTACGGAGCAGATGCGTCGTGTGGCCTCTCTCGGGCTCGACCGCCTCAATTTTCACCCCGGCTCCCATATGCGCGAACTGGACGAAGAGGCCGCTCTCGACCTCGTGGCAGCATCGATAAACTATGCGCTCGAGCGCACCGAAGGCGTCACGGCGGTAATAGAGAATATGGCCGGACAAGGCTCCAACCTGGGCTATACATTCGCTCAGCTCGCCCGCATCATCGACGGTGTGGCCGACAAGAGCCGCGTCGGAGTCTGCATAGACACCTGCCATGCTTTCGCCGCCGGCTACGACATGTCTACTCCAGAGGCTTACGAGGCCACCTGGCGGGAGTTTGACGAAACCGTCGGCTTTGCTTACCTTCGCGGCATGCATATCAACGACTCGCTCAAGCCGCTTGCATCGCGCGTAGACCGCCATGCTTCCATCGGCAAGGGTGAGCTTGGTTCGTCGTTTTTCAGCCTTCTGATGGCCGATACGCGCCTCGACGGCATACCTCTGATACTCGAAACACCCGACCCCTCGCTGTGGCAGATGGAGATAGCGTGGCTGCGGGGCGCCGCCGACAATTCATGACAATATTTTGATTCAATAAATACTTACTTACTAACATTTTTACTTCTCTATTCATGAAAGACCAACGCGATTTGAGCTTCTGGAAGCTATGGAACCTCAGTTTCGGCTTCTTCGGCGTCCAGATAGCATATGCGCTGCAAAGCTCGCAGGTCAGCCGTATTTTCTCTACAATCGGCGCCGACCCTCACGACCTCAGTTACTTCTGGATTCTTCCGCCTCTGATGGGCCTCATCGTGCAGCCGATAGTCGGTTCTGCCAGCGACCGCACATGGAACCGCTTCGGACGCCGTCTGCCGTATCTGCTTGTCGGAGCGGTCGTTGCCATCGTTGTGATGTGCTTTCTGCCTAATGCCGGCAGCCTCGGCCTCGCAATTTCGCAGGCCATAATCTTCGGTCTGGTGATGCTCATGCTCCTCGACACATCTATCAACATGGCCATGCAGCCCTTCAAAATGCTCGTCGGCGATATGGTCAACGAGCGCCAGAAAGGTCTCGCATACTCCATTCAGTCCTTCCTCTGCAATGCCGGCTCGGTCGTGGGCTATGTGGCCCCCTTTGTGCTCGCATGGTTCCTCAGCAATACAGCCCCCGCCGGCGAGGTGCCCCCGACAGTCACATGGGCTTTCTACCTCGGTGCTTTCATTCTGCTGCTCTGTGTGGTATATACCTTCGCCAAGGTGCGGGAAATGCCGCCCGCCGAGTATGCCGCTTTCCACGGCATTGAGACTGCCAAAGAAGAGAAAGGGCAGAAAGAAAACATGTTCAGGCTTCTGGTGAAGGCGCCCAAGGTGTTCTGGACGGTAGGTCTGGTACAGTTCTTCTGTTGGGCCGCTTTCCTGTATATGTGGACGTATTCTACCGACGCTGTTGCCCTCCAGGCTTTCGACGCGCCTTCGGTTCAGGAAGTTACCGGCGTCACTATCGACGGCAAACCCTATGACGACAAATATTTCTTCGCCGGAAAGCAGCCCGTAATTGAAAACGGACAGCTGACTCTCACGCCCGACGGCGCAGCCACCGTACTCTCGCTCCTTGAGCCCGGCACCGAGCTTACGATGGCCCATATAGCCAAACTCGATGACAACACAGGCGAATATGTGCTCGAACAGACATCGGCACTGCCTGCTATCGGCACCCCCAACGAAATAGAACTTAACTACAAGACCGTGCTCGACCCCTCGACCAAAGCCTATCAGAATGCAGGCGACTGGAACGGCAATCTCCTTGCTATCCAGGCCATAGCCGCGGTGCTCTGGGCCGTTGTCCTTGCCGGCTTCCGTCGCCGCAAACTTGCCTACTCGCTCAGCCTCCTCATCGGCGCCGTCGGCTTCATTTCGGTCTACTTCATTCACAGCCAGTATGTGCTCGGCATCAGCTATGCCTTGATGGGTTGCGCCTGGGCGGCAATGCTTTCAATGCCGTTTACAATCCTCACCAATGCTCTGAGTGGAGGCAACATAGGCACATATCTGGGCCTGTTCAACTGCACAATCACCATACCCCAGATTGTGGCGGCGCTATGTGGCGGCGCAATCCTGCACTGCTTCCCGCCGGCCGCCAACGGTGCCCCCCTCACGGTAGGCATGCTCGTGGTGAGCGGCGTCCTGCTCCTCATCGGCTCGGTTGCCGTCTGGAACATCAAAGAAACCTTCGGCTCACAACAATAATTATGAATTATGGGTTATGAATTATGAATTGAAAGTCTTATATTTGTAATCTATAAAGAGCCCCAACGGCCACAATTCATAATTAAAAAGAAAAAGCCTCAACGGCCATAATTCATAATCCATAATCCATAATTAAAACGATGGAGTCTCTACGTCAGCTTTATAAGATTGGGCTTGGGCCCAGTAGCTCGCACACTATGGGGCCGCGCAAAGCCGCGGAAATATTTGTGGAACGCACGCGCGACCGGGCACTGCGATATGAGGTGACTCTCTATGGCGCTCTGGCGGCCACCGGGCGCGGTCACCTTACCGACCAGGCCATTCTCGAAGTCCTCACAGGCGTGGCTCCGACAGAAATCCTATGGAAGCCCGAAACGGTGCTTCCGTTCCATACCAACGGAATGACCTTCCGCGCCTTTGGCGCAGACGGTTCGGAGTTCGACAGCTGGACGGTCTATTCTGTCGGCGGCGGAGACATCGTCGAGGAAGGACAGCCCCGCAGCGCCGGCCCCGACATATACCCGCTTACCCGCATCAGCGATATAATGAAATATTGCGAGGAAAACGGTACGAGCTACTGGGAGTATGTCGATGAGTGCGAAGGCGCCGCCATATGGGATTATCTTGCCGAGGTGTGGGGCGTTATGAAAGCTGCTGTAGAGCGCGGCATTGAGGCCGAAGGGGTGCTCCCTGGCGGTCTTGGTGTGCGCCGCAAGGCCGTGAGCTACTACGTGCATGCCGAGGGCTACAATAAATCGCTCAAAAGCCGCGGTCTCGTCTATGCCTATGCTCTTGCAGTGTCTGAAGAAAATGCCGCCGGCGGCAGGATTGTGACGGCTCCTACATGCGGCTCTTGCGGCGTGGTTCCGGCCGTGCTTTACCATCTTTATACCTCCAAGGGCTTCAGCGAGAAGCGCATACTCCGTGCGCTCGCTACGGCCGGACTTTTCGGCAACGTCGTGAAGCAGAATGCTTCCGTGTCGGGTGCCGAGGTCGGTTGCCAGGGAGAGGTCGGCGTGGCGTGTGCCATGGCTGCCGCAGCCGCCTCGCAGCTTTTCGGAGGCACTGTGGCTCAGATAGAATACTCGGCCGAAATGGGTCTCGAACACCACCTCGGCCTGACGTGCGACCCGGTGTGCGGTCTCGTGCAGATACCATGCATAGAGCGCAATGCATATGCCGCCGCCCGCGCTCTCGACGCCAACCTCTATGCCGCCTTCTCCGACGGCAAGCACCGCGTGACATTCGACCGCATTGTCGAGGTGATGAAGCAGACCGGCCACGACATACCCTCTCTATACAAAGAAACCGCCCTCGGCGGCCTCGCAGTCATAAAATAATTAGAAATTAGAAATTAGGAGTTAGAAGTTAGAAGTTTGCCATCGCCGCATCTTCTAACTCCTAACTCCTAACTCCTAATTCCTAACTAATTAACGATTCTCCATCCGAGAAAGCCCGTGCGGACGGTGAGATCTATTTTAGCGCCGGAGCGTATGCGGTTGTAGCGTTCGATGCTTACCGATTGCTCCATGCGGGTGCTGTCGGGCAACTGTACGCAGATGTAGTAGTCTGTCACCTTGCGCATGCGGCGTCCGCGCCGCCCGCTGCCCTGATTGCGTGTCTTGGTATATTTCTGAACCACAATGCCGTCTTCGTGGTGCTCGTTGGTGCCGGGTAGAAAGTGGTTTAAAGACATTATACCAGTGAAAGCTATTATGCCTGCGGCTGCGAGGTGGATCAGATATGCCGTCACACCTGTTTTCAGCCCTTTCTTGCTGCGTATAATTACAGTTATCGGTATCGTTGCCACTGCTATGAAGGCAGCCGCGCATGCCGGTATCCACCAGTCTACTACGGTATGCTCCAGCAGAACGACGCCAAACATCAGCACCAGCAGAAATACAAATACTATCAGTCCGAGTAGAAAATTTTTCATAGTGCAGATTACAGTAGGGGCGCGCGTTCGGCGCGCCCGCCGAGAATGAGTCGATTGTCAGTGATTTAGATACGGGCGCGCCAAACGCGCGCCCGCACTTAACAATATTACGACACAGTCTGCTACGACAGACCGGTTAGTAGACGGTTACTTCGAGGGCGTCAAGGGCGCGCTTGGCTTTGTCGCGGGCGCCTTCGAGGGTGTCGTCCGTGCCGAGAATCACGGCCATGCGGCGGTGTCCGTGCACTTCGGGCTTGCCGAAGATACGCATCTGTGTGCCGGGCTCGGCAAGAACTTTGTCGAGATTGCCGAATTCTACTGTGTCGGTGTCGCCTTCAACCACAACGGCACGAGAGGCCGAGGGGCCGTAGAAGCGAACCGCAGGCACGGGGAGGCCGAGCAGAGCGCGGGCGTGGAGGGCAAATTCGCTCAGGTCCTGCGAAATCATGGTTACCATGCCGGTGTCGTGGGGGCGCGGCGATACTTCGCTGAATATCACGTGGTCGCCTTTCACAAACAGCTCTACGCCGAAGATGCCGTAGCCGCCGAGGGCGTCGGTGATGGCCTTGGCTATGTTGCGGGCGTTCTCGAGAGCCTTGTTGGTCATGGGCTGGGGCTGCCAGGATTCGCGGTAGTCGCCGTTGACCTGAATGTGGCCGATAGGCTCGCAGAATACGGTGCCCGATATGCTGCGCACGGTGAGCAGGGTAATTTCATAGTCGAAATCAACGAACCCTTCTACGATTACACGTCCGGCGCCGGCGCGTCCGCCTTCCTGGGCTTCGCGCCATGCCTCGTCGATCTGGTCGGCGGTGCGGACAGTGCTCTGGCCGTGGCCCGACGAGCTCATTACGGGCTTGACTACCACCGGCAGACCGATGGCGTCGATAGCAGCGCGGAATTCATCGTAGGTTTCGGCGAAGCGGTAGGGCGAGGTGGGCAGGCCGAGATCTTCGGCGGCCAGACGGCGGATTCCTTCGCGGTTCATGGTGAGGAATGCGGCTGTGGCGGTCGGGGTTACGTTGTAGCCTTCTTTCTCGAGCTCTACCAGCACGGGTGTTGCTATCGCTTCTACCTCGGGAATGATGTGGTCGGGCTTTTCGAGTTCGATGACACGGCGCAGTTCGACGGGGTCGAGCATGTTGAACACATGACAGCGGTGGGCCACCTGCATGGCCGGTGCGCCGGCATACTTGTCGCAGGCGACAACTTCGACTCCCATGCGCTGGAGCTCGATTGCAACTTCTTTACCTAATTCTCCGCTGCCGAGCAGGAGCGCCTTGCGGCCGCGGGCAGTGGTTACAGATCCTATTTTCGACATATGTATAATGATGGTTTAGGGTTTTATCTCAGAATGGTTTGCCGTGGGTTGTCATAAGGAGAAGAGGGTGCGGGCGTTTGCTGTGGTCAGTGCGGCGACTTCGGCGGCGGTGCGGGCGGTGGCGTCGGCGATGGCGGCTACGATGAGGGGTATGTAGGAGCTTTCGTTGCGCTTGCCGCGGTAGGGCACCGGGGCGAGGTAGGGCGAGTCGGTCTCGGTGAGAATGCGGTCGGCAGGGAGAGCGGGGAGTGTTGCCTTCAGCCCCGAGTTTTTGAAGGTGACTATGCCGTTGATGCCGAAGTAGTAGTCGCCGGCTTTCATTATGCGTTCGGCGTCGGCGACAGTGCCTCCGAAACTGTGGAATACGGCGTCGACATTATGCCCCTGAAGCACTTCGAGGGTGCGGTCGAGGCCTTCGCGGCAATGGATAATGACCGGGAGCGACAGCTCTTCGGCAAGCGAGAGCTGGGCGTCGAAGGCAAGCATTTGTTCGCGTTCGTAGGTCTTATCCCAGTATAGGTCGATGCCTACTTCGCCTACAGCGCAATAGCCTCCACGGCGCAGTTCGGCCTCAATAGGGGCGACGGTGGCCCGCCAGTCGGAGCCCAGTTCGGTAGGGTGTAGCCCCATGGCCATCGCCGTGGCCTGCGGACGTGCCGCATGGAGGGCTTTGATTGGTTCTATCGATTCGAGGTCTACGTTGGGCAGTATCATCATGTCTACGCCTGCGGCAATGGCGCGGTCTACGGCTTCGCATGAGCCCTCGGGCGAGCCGAAAGCCGTGTCGTAGATATGTGTGTGGGTATCTATCATCAATGCGAGCGGGTAGAGGCGTTTTTGGCGAGTTCGATAAAGAAACGGCGCGCATCGGCGTCCATTTCAATGCTTTCAATGGCTTCTATTGCCTTTTGCGAGTAGCTTTCGGCCAGAGCAGAGCAGCGTTCATTGAGATTGAGGCGGTCGTAGACGCCGCGTACGCGCTCAATGAGTATATGGTCTGTGGGGTTCTCGGCCAGAATGGCGGCAAGCTCGCCCTCGCTTTCGCCGAGGGCCGTGATAAGGAGCCATGTTTTCTTGCGGTTGAGAATGTCGCCGCCGATTTCCTTGCCGAATATGGCAGGGTCGCCGAAGGTGTCGAGCCAGTCGTCGCGCAGCTGGAAGGCTATGCCGAGGGCCAGGCCGTAGTCATATAGTTTTTCGCTGATTTCCGGGGTCGCTTCGGCCATTATGGCGCCTATAGAGCATGCTCCGGCGAGAAGAACTGAGGTTTTCAGCTTTATCATTTCGATATATTCGTCGACGGTCACGTTCATGCGGCGTTCGAACTCCATGTCGAGCTGCTGCCCTTCGTAGACGCCCATTGCGGTGGTGTTGAAGCACTCGTTGACGGCGGCCAGACGGTCGGCGGGGCACTTCGACATGAGCATCGAGGCATAGGTGAGCATGGCGTCGCCCGAGATAATGGCGGCGTTCTCGTTCCAGCGGCGATGCACGGTGGGGCGTCCGCGGCGCAGGTCGGCCTTGTCCATCACGTCGTCGTGCAGGAGGGTGAAGTTATGGAAAATCTCGATGCCGAGGGCCTGGTTCATGGCTTCGGCGATGTCGCGGCGGCTCAAAGCCGCGAATACCGACAGAAGAAGCACCGGACGCAGGCGTTTGCCGCCGCTTTCGAGGGTGTAGCGCACCGGCTCGAAGAGCCTGGGTGCTGTAGAGGGGAAAGAAAGGTTTTTGACGGCAGTCTCTACGGCTGCTGAAAAGTATTCGAGGGAATATTCCATATCGTTGTCAGTGGTTTGTAGGCATATAGTCGAGCACCCAGCGCGGTCTTGAGCTTGCGCTCATGTCCTGTGGGCTTATATCGGGTCTTTCGAAATAGTAATCGGGAAGATATTCGGGTTCTATGGCTGTGCAGCTGTTGGCCGGGATTACTATGGCGGGAGTCATGGCGGCTGCTTTGAGCGCGTCTTCGTCCGGGTTCGCACGGTATATCGCCATGTCGTTGTCGCTGCGGTTTATTATATGTGTCTTGCCGAGGTCGAAATCTGACGGATTATATCGGCTCTTTATTGCGGCAGGGCATGTGAAAAGGGCTTCTTCCCGGTGATGTGTGTTGCCGGGGCCCGCGCTGATGACAATAGAATGAGGCAGAGCCCACATGAGGGCGCCCATGAGAGCCGGCAAAATGAAGAGGAAGGCAATGAGGCCGACACAGCCGCGCAGACCGCGCGAGGCGTCGGCATTACGCGGAACAGCCTTGAGCAGGACGTAGACTACGAATCCTGCAGCAATAGCGCTAAGACCAAGAATGAGAATGACATAGACGCTGTGAGGCAGAAGCATGGCGGATATTGCTTGATTTTCCTCACAAAGATACGCAAAAAGCCGCTAACCTCCAAAACGAGAAAAAGAGGTGCTCTCACGAGTACCTCCCTTTCCATTCATCACATTATGCTAAAACTAAAGTGCTATTTCTGTTCTGTGGCGTTGTCAGTATCTGCTTTCGACTACAGCCCAGTCAACGATATCCCACAGTTGTTTGAGGGCATCGGCGCGGCGGTTCTGATAGTCGAGATAGTATGCGTGTTCCCATACGTCGAAAGTGAGCAGGGGCGTGAGTCCGACCGTGATGGGGTTTGCGGCGTTCGGACCCTGGGTGATGAAAAGCTTGCCGTTTTCGTCGCGCGAGAGCCATACCCAGCCTGAGCCGAATAGGCCGACGCCGGCATCGACGAAAGCTTCCTTGAATTTTTCGAAGGAGCCGAATTCGCGGTCGATGGCCTTGCGGAGGTCGCCCTGAGGCTCGCGTCGGCCGTCGGGAGAGAAGGAGAAGAAATAAAATATATGATTCCAGGCCTGCGAGGCATTGTTGAAGAGAGGCCCCTGGGCGTGGGCAATTATTTCTTCGAGTTCCATGTCTTCGAACTCGGTGCCTTTGATGAGTTTGTTGAGATTGTCGATATATGCTTTCTCGTGTTTGCCATAGTGGAATTCGACGGTGCGTCGGCTGATGACAGGTTCGAGGGCATCGTTGTCGTAGGGCAATTGAGGTTGTTCGTAGGTCATAGTAATGGTCTGTAATTTGTTTTTTGTATCATAATAACGCCACAGGGTGCTCTTGGTTCATGTTTTATCGCTTTTTGACCATTGTTAAGTGGAATTGTTAAACAACCGCTTGTGTTATTTAAGGCGATATATACTCTGTCGGCGGCCGTAACTTTGCAATCGATAACGATTAAAAGCAAAATGATATGGAAAAGAAATTTGTGATTGTAGACAACGGACACGGAGTAGAAACCAAGGGCAAGTGCAGCCCCGACGGGCGTCATCGCGAATATCAGTGGTGTCGGAAGGCTGCCAGGCGTCTTGTTGAGGAGTTGAAATGTAAGGGAATAGATGCTGCGTTGCTGGTGCCGGAAGAGGCCGATGTGCCTCTGCGCGAGCGGTGCAGGCGCGCGTCGGTGCTGTCGGAGGGGCGTCGTGCCGTGTTGGTGTCGGTTCATAACAATGCGGCCGGCGACGGGTCGTGCTGGAAGAAGGCGCGAGGCTGGTCGGTGTTTGTGGCGCCGAATGCGTCGGAGAGCTCGCGGAGGCTTGCCGCGCTGCTTTTCCGCAGGGCGAGGTCTGCCGGCATATTGGGCAACCGGGCTACGCCTCCGTGCGGGTACTGGACGGCGAATCTGGCAATCTGCCGTGATACGCCGTGTCCGGCGGTGCTGACCGAGAATATGTTTCAGGACAACCGTGCCGACGTAGATTTTCTTGCGTCGGAAGAGGGGCTGTCGACTATCGTCAATTTACATGTAGAAGCTGTAAAAGAATATTTTGAGGTATGAAAATGATGTTTGTGGGCGTCGTGGCTTTCGGCGCGGGTTTTATTGCGGGTATTACGGCGTGCGGGCAGAAAGAGACTCTGCCGGGCGAGTTGCGGGTGCTGACGAGGGTCGATACGGTGCGTATCACGTCGCCTCCGCGGGTGGCGGTGCGTTATTTGAAGGCCGACACGGTGTATCTGCCGGCGGCTGAGGGTGCAGACAGTGTGCGTGCGGTGGTGCCCTTGGAGCAGGCGGAGTATTCCGGCGACGGCTACCGGGCATATGTGAGCGGCTACAGGCCGCGGCTGGACAGTCTGGTGACTGTGCGCTCGTTTACGGCGCAGAGCACGGCCCGGGCTCCGCGGTTCAGCATCGGTCTTCAGGCCGGGTATGGAATTACGCCCCGTGGATTCCAGCCGTATCTCGGTGTTGGGGTGAGTTATAAGATTAATTTGTAAATTTGCGGTATGATTGTAGAAGTAGATTCATTGCAGGCCGAGGGTCTGGAGGTGTTTGCGTCGCTGACCGAAGCTCAGCTTCGCAACCGGCTTGAGCCGGGCAAGGGCGTGTTTATAGCCGAAAGCCCTAAGGTGATAAGGGTGGCGCTTGAGGCAGGGTATGAGCCGCTTGCCATATTGTGCGAACGGCGCCATGTTGAGGGCGATGCGGCTGAGCTTATTGCCATGTGCGGCGATGAGGTGCCGGTAAATGTCGGGGCGCGCGAACTTTTGGCCGGTCTTACTGGCTATGTGCTTACCCGCGGAGTGCTGTGCGCCATGCGCCGTCCGGCCCCACGGACAGTTGAAAGTGTTGTAGAGGGCGCAAGTCGTGTGGCTGTGATAGACGGAGTTGTTGATACGACCAATATCGGGGCAATATTCCGGTCGGCAGCAGCGCTCGGGATTGATGCGGTGGTGCTGACATCGACATCATGCGATCCTCTCAACCGCCGGGCGGTGCGCGTGTCGATGGGCTCGGTATTCCTTGTGCCGTGGACCTTCCTGCCGGAGGGCGCGACGGCGTCGAGCCTGCGGCAGCACGGTTTCAAGACTGTGGCGATGGCTCTGCGCAATGACTCTGTGAGCCTCGATGACCCGCTGCTGGCCTCGGAGCCCCGCCTGGCGATAGTGCTGGGAACCGAGGGCGACGGTCTGGCCGACAATGTGATAGCCGGCGCCGACTATACGGTGAAAATTCCGATGTTTCATGGTGTTGACTCGCTCAATGTAGCGGCAGCCTCGGCAGTGGCTTTCTGGGAGCTGGCCGCCAAAAGACTTAGCCGTTCGGGCAGCCGCAATGGTGCGGGGGATAGTCTGTGAATTTAACGTCTGTTAGCGCTTTGATGTCCGATTTAAGCAAAAAAAGGAATTGCGGTGGTGTAAAAAGGCCGTAAAACAAAAAATTATGTGTAATTTTGCAGTTCGAAAACCGTAATGGAATTTTTTTCGTTAGTCTCAGCGACAGGCAGAAGACAGGAAAATTGAAAAATCAAACTTAAAAAAGAAATACATAATGGACGTAACACTCGAAAAGACCGGCGAACTTGAAGGTCGCCTGGTTGTGAAAATCGAAGAAGCAGATTATGCCGCCCGCGTGAAGAAAGAACTCAAGGAAATCGGCCAGACACGCCAGATTCCGGGCTTCCGCAAAGGTCATGTAGATATGGCGCAGCTCCAGAAGCGTTTCGGCAAGCAGGTGAAAGCCGGTGTGCTCAACGACGTTGCTTCTGATGCCGCTCTCAAATATATAGAAGATAACAAAATCGCTATCCTCGGCCAGCCTATTCCCGCAGAGGAAAACGAAATGAACCTCGACGACAAGGACTTCACTTTCGTTTATGAAATCGGCATGATGCCCGAGCTCAACATGGTGTTCGACCAGAATGTAGAGCTCGACTTCTACAATATCGCCGTTAGCGATGAAATGGTAGCCGAGCAGGACAAGAATATCCGCATGCAGGCCGGCGACCGTGTGACCACCGACACTTACGGTGACCGTGCTCTCGTGAAGGGTACTATCATGCAGCTTGCCGAAGATGGCCAGGTGAAGGCCGACGGCATTCAGGTGACCGACGGTATCGTTGCTCCTTTCCTCTTCAAGAGCAAGGAAGAAGCCGCCAAGTTTGAAGGCACCAAGGCCGGCGACAAGGTTGTGTTCGACGCTTTCACTACCTGCGACGGCAACGAGGCCGAAATCGCATCGATGCTCCACATCGACCGCGACCGTGTGGAAGAAGCCCGCGGCAATTTCGAGATGACTATCACCGAATATGTAGTGAACAAGCCTGCCGAACTCGGCCAGGAGTTCTATGACAAGGTGTTCGGTGCCGACGCTGTTCACAACGAAGAGGAATACTTCGCCCGCGTCCGCGACATGATTGCCCAGAGCTTGCAGCCCAACAGCCGCAGCCTGTTCGTGCGCATGACCGAAGATTACCTCATGGAGACCTACGGTGCAAACATGCAGCTTCCCGAGGGCTTCCTGCGTAAGTTCATGGTTCGCGTTAATCCCGAAATCAAGGCTGAGAGCGTAGACGAAGAACTCAAGATGGCTATCCCCGGCATGAAGTGGGAAATCATCGAGGGCCAGGCCGGCCGCGTAATGGGCGTCAAGGTAGAAGAGGACGATGTGAAGGCTATCGCCCGCTCTATCGCCATGGAACAGCTCATTCAGTATGGTATGGGCCAGATGGCAGAGCAGATGGCCGACTACTATGCTGAAAACCTTCTCAAGGACAAGGATCAGCGCCGTCGCCTCGTAGACCAGGCTTACACCTCGAAGCTCATGAACGCTATCCACAATGCCGTGAAGCTGAACGAGAAGACTGTATCGCTCGACGAATTCCGCGCTCTCGTAGACACCCTCAACAATGCGAGCGGTGCCTCTGTAGCAGCTGAGGAATAATAATAGCTTAAGCTTATAAAAAAAGCCGCAGTTTTGCGGCTTTTTTTATGGGCTAATGGGCTGTTGGGCAGACGAGCTATTAAACTGACGGGCTGTTGGGCTGTGCGCTTACAAAGGGGGGAGGTGGAGGGCCTGGCGGAAGCGGGCGACGACGGAGGGGAGGCCGGTGTATTTGCCGTGGTCTTCGCTGAGCTTGCAGGTGTCGTTGTAGAATGTCCAGGATTCGGTGATTTTGACGGCGGTGAGTTTTATGACGATGTTGCGGGGCTCGATGCCGGGGAAGTCGTTGGTGAAGTGTGTGCCGATGCCGTATGATGGCTGACAGCGCGATGCGGCGTATTGCTGGAGCTTGATGGCTCGATCGGTGTCGAGGGCATTGCTGAATACGACCTGTTTTGTGCGCGGGTCAATGCCGAGGGAGGTGTATTTGGCACATATTCTGTCGAGTTGTTCGATGTTGTCGCCGCTGTCTACGCGGAGTCCTTTGAACATGTTGGCGAAGTCTTCGGAGAAATTGAGGCTGAAAATCTGCCAGCCGTAGGTGTCGTAGAGGAATGTGCCGAGTGCTCCGCGGAATGTGGCGGACCATGCTTTCATGGCTATGTGGTTTGCCATCTGGGGGCCATACATGCCTGCGATGGCGCAGATGAGTTCGTGGGCCATTGTGCCGACCGGCACGAGGTCGTATTTCATGGCGAAGTAGACATTTGATGTGCCGGTGAAGCGACCCGGAAGGGTGGGGTTGTCGGCGGCATATGCGGCCATGGCTCCGACGAGAGTGTCCTGTGCGCGGAATGATGCGCGGCGGCGTGTGCCGAAGTCGCTGAAAGTGCAGCCGGCTTCGAGGAGCCGTCGGGCTTTGTCGGCCGATTTGAGGGCGAAGGCGTCGTAGTCTATGTCGGCGAGCCGGCCGGTCATCTCGTAGTATAGCTCTGAGACGATGGCGAGTAGTTTGACCTCGAGGAATATGGTTTCGCACCAGGCGCCTTCGATGTCTATGGCGAGGTGTCCGTCGGCGTCCTGCGTTGCTTTGACCCATTCTTTGCGGTATCGGAATCCGCGGAGGTAGTTGTAGAACCAGTATGGCAGATAGGGGCATCGCCGTTTCATGAAAGTGATTTCCTCTTCGGTGACGCGGACGTTTTCGAGCATTTCTATCTGTTCGTTGAGACTGTCGGCGAATCCGGGCGGGTAGATGCTGTTGTTGCGGTCGGTGAAACGATATTTCACGCGGGCGCGGGGGTAGTTTGCGACCACAGCGCAGCACATGGTGAATTTATAGAGGTCGTCGTCGGTGAAATGGGTTATAATCTGTCGCATGGGTCTCTAATTTATTGTTGGGGAGAAGGGTTCGAGGAGCCGCCATCTGATGTCGGGGTATCGTTTTTGACCATCTTCGAGGGTACGCGCCACGCAGATGTCGCCAGCGAGTCCGCAGATGTCTATTTTAACTATGTTGAGCGATTTGACGAGGGAGTCGATTGTTTCGGCCGCCTTGTTATTTGCGAAAATGGAGTATTCCTCGCGGTCGGGGTCGGAGCCTTTGGTGAGGACGACGGTTTCGCCCGAGGTGCTTTCGAGGGCTTCGATGACAGGCTCCCATATAGCGGCACCGGGTGTTCCGGCGACGCAGTGAGCGGGCCACGGTCCGCCGTTTTCGGCGAAAGACATGTGGCCGGCGGGGTGGGCGTCGGCTGTGAGGAGGCGGAGGGTGTACTGTCCGTCGGTCTGGCGTATGTATCGGGCGAGTTTGTCCATGGCCTGAGCAGCTCCCGGTACGGGCAGCGAGCCGTCGATGAAGTCGTGTTGCGCATCGACGATGATGAGCATTTTTCGGAAGCGGTCCATGACGGCTGCTACTTCCTCGCTTACCCGGCGATATGCGTCGGGGTCGATGGTCGCCTCGATTAGTTCTTTTGCAAAGTCGACGCTGTCTTGGGCCGGAATTGTGCGGAGGAAGAGCGGGTCGAGGCCGTGAGGCCCGAGGCGAGGGCGGTCGAGGGCGTCGGCGTCTTTGAATATTTCGTATAGTTTTTCGACCCGCGGGGCGTCGTTTCCGAAGTTTTTTCGGATAGCGTCGATTCCGAGGGTGTCGTCGAGGTCGTGGAAGCGAATGAGGAATACTGTTTCGGGGTGGAATACGACTTCGGGGTGCTCGCGGCAGTATTCTTTGTAGTAGACGGCTGCGCGGGCGCCGTGTCCTTTATCGTATGATTCGTCGATGCGCCTGGTGTCGTGGAAAACGGAGGCCTGGGCGAGTATTTCGAGGGCTTCGGGGTCGTCGCCGAATATGCGGCGGCCTATTAAGATGGTGTGGAGCAGCACGCGGCGGCAGTGGCCGGCTGCGTGTATGAGGCTGTCGGGGCGGTTGAAGCGCACTTTGCCGTTGAAGAAATCGCTCCAGTAATTATATAGCCGAAGGACGTCGGGTCCGAAAGCGGCTGCGAATTGAGACGTGGTATCCATATTTATCACAAATATACAACATTTCAGAGTCGGTAACATGTTCTCGGGAGGATAAAAAAATATTTTTGTTTTATGTTGGAAAAATGCTAATTTTGTAAGGTGAAGAAGATTAAAATCATATTGATAAGCATAGCTGTGCTGCTCGTGGTTGCGGGCGGTGCGCTGTTTCTGGCGTGGCGTTATGCGACGTCGTCTTTTGACGGCGAGGCGCCTGTGAGAGTGAATATACCGTCCGGAACTGATGCTCCGGGAGTTCGTGCTGTTCTGGAAGATGCTCTTGGGGCGTCTTTCGGCGGAAAGGTAGCGACATTGTGGGAGCGGCAGGGCGGAAATGCGGATATGGCTCACGGGTCGTATCTTGTAGAGCCCGGTTCGGAGGCTATCCGTGTGTCGCGCGCTATTCTTGCAGGGCGCCAGACGCCGATTCGACTGACTTATAATAATATAAGGACTTTCGGACAGCTTGCCGCACGTGTCGGCGATGTGCTTGAGCTTGACTCGGCTTCGTTTGTTGCGGCGTGTGATACGCTGCTGCCGCCGGCCGGTTATTCGGCCCGGGAGCAGTATGCAGCGGCGTTTCTGCCTGATACGTATGAGTTTTATTGGACTGTAGAGCCGGGCGTGGCGGTTGCCAAGCTTCTGGACCACAGTAAAAAGTTCTGGAACGAAGAGCGCCGCAAGAAGGCCGAAGAGCTTGGTCTGAGCCCGGTAGATGTGGCTACTGTCGCGTCGATAGTCGAGGAGGAAACTAACAAGGCTGACGAGCGACCGAAGGTTGCGCGGCTTTATCTTAACCGTATTGCGAAGGGTATGCCTCTGCAGGCAGACCCGACGGTGAAGTTCGCCGTGGGCGATTTTTCGCTTAAACGGTTGACGGGTAAGCATCTTGCAATAGAATCGCCATATAATACCTATAAGGTCAAAGGGTTGCCTCCGGGACCGATACGCGTAGTCGAAGCGTCGACTATCGATGCTGTTCTGAATGCGCCTGAGCATAAGTATCTGTATATGTGTGCTAAGAGTGATTTCTCCGGGTATCACGATTTTGCGGAGACTTATGACCGTCATAGAATCAATTCGGCTCGGTACCATATGGCTCTGAACCGGAAAGGGATTCGTTAGGCTGTTAGGCTGATGGGCTGTTGGGCTGACAGGCTGTTGGGCTGTTGGGCTGATGGGCTGATGGGCTGATGGGCTGATGGGCTGAAGGGCTGATGGGCTGACGGGCTGATGGGCTGATGGGCTGACGGGCTCGGGTTTATAAATTTATTTTGTTTATGATGAAACGGATTTTGACTGTAATGTTTTCGACGGCTTTTCTGCTGAGTGCCTATGGGGCGCCGGTAGATGAGGCGCGTCGTCTTTATAGAGAGGGAAGCTATGAGGAGGCTGCCGAGCAGGCGCGAGTTGTTGTGAAACGCAGTCCGCGCGATGGCAACGGTAACTTTTTTCTCGGGGCTTCGCTGTATCGTCTGGGCCGTTTTGATGAGGCTCTGGAGCCGTTGAAGCAGGCTGAGAGCCGTAGTGTGGCTGAGGCTGCACAGCTTCTGGCGGAGTATGCCATAGACCGTTATATGGTTGATGATGCGGAAAGTCATCTTGATAAATGGGCTTCGATTCTTGCTAAGGCCAAGAAGGATACGCCGGCAGAGCATGCGGCGCTGAGTTCGCGGCTTGTGATGCTGCGCAATATGCTTGGGCGTGTCGAGAAGATTGAGATAGTGGATTCTATTGCGGTTGATTCGGTGCGTTTTTTCGAGGCTTACCGTCTGTCGCCGCAGGCCGGCCGGATTCTTCCGGGAGAGGCTCTGAACAGTATTGGCGCGACTGCGGGCGCAGAACTTTCGACGGGTTATATGCCAGAGAACAACAGCGAGATATTGTGGTCTGCATCGGACGCATCGGGTGTTTTCGAGCTTTATGGCGCCGGCATTCTCGATGACGGCACCCTTGATCATCCAGCTGCTCTTTCGGGCGGTCTGGGCGAGGGTGGAAGCGCCATGTATCCGTTTCTGATGCCCGACGGCATGACTCTTTATTTTGCCAATGATGGCGAGAATTCGCTGGGCGGTCTTGACATCTTCATGACGCGCCGTACGGACGAGGGTTATTTCGTGCCTCAGAATATGGGCATGCCTTATAATAGCCCGGATAATGATTTTATGCTTGCCATAGACGAGGCTACGGGCCTGGGGTGGTGGGCCACGGACCGTAATCATATTCCGGGCAAGGTGACGGTGTATGTTTTCATGCCGTCGCAGATGCGCGTGAATGCCGATCCGGATGACCCGAATCTTGCAGCAATGGCGCGTCTGAGCGATATATCGCTGATGCAGAATCCGGAGACGGACTATGAGGCGTTGCTTGCGTCGCGTCTGCCTGAAGTTAAGGCGGGCGACAGTCACGGAAGTGCGTCGCCTCGTTTTGCCCTTGATATGGGTAATGGAAAAGTATATACTTCGCTGTCGGATTTCCGCAAAGAGGCAGCGAGGAGCGCCATGCTTGAGTATCTTGGAGCAGAGGTGCTACTGAGACGCCATCTTGCGGCCGAGGAGGCTTTGCGCGAGCAGTATCGCAGAGGTGATACCGGGGTGGCTTCCGAGATTCTCGAGAGTGAGCGGAAGACGGCCGAGATGCGTAAGCGTGTCGCGGCTCTGAGAAACTCGGCTGTCAGGCTTGAGTTTTAGGCTGACGGGCCGACGGGCTGATGGGTTTTGATTTTTTAATTTTTTAGATATGCATTTGACTATTATTCTGATTATTGTGCTGGCAATAGTGTTTCTGGTAGTGTTCTTCTACTATTGCCCATTCTTCCTGTGGATTTCGGCGCGGGTGAGCGGAGTGCGTATTTCGCTTATCCAGCTTGTGCTGATGCGGATACGCCAGGTTCCGGCCAGCGTGATAGTGCGCGCTCTTATCGAGGCGCACAAGGCGGGTCTGAACGATGTGAGCCGCGATGATCTTGAGGCCCACTATCTTGCGGGCGGCAATGTGGAGCGTGTGGTGCATGCTCTTGTGTCGGCTTCGAAGGCCAATATCGACCTCGGTTTCAAGATGGCTACCGCCATTGACCTTGCCGGCCGCGATGTTTTCCAGGCGGTTCAGATGAGTGTGAACCCGAAGGTGATAGATACCCCTCCTGTGACTGCGGTGGCGAAGGACGGCATTCAGCTTATAGCGAAGGCGCGTGTGACTGTGCGTGCGAATATCCGCCAGCTTGTAGGCGGCGCGGGCGAGGATACGGTTCTTGCGCGAGTAGGCGAGGGTATAGTATCGTCTATCGGTTCGTCGGAAAGCCATAAGCAGGTTCTTGAGAATCCGGATTCGATTTCGAAGCTTGTGCTGCGTAAGGGTCTTGACTCAGGCACGGCTTTCGAGATTCTTTCGATTGACATTGCCGATATCGACATAGGCCGCAACATAGGCGCAGCGCTTCAGATAGACCAGGCGCAGGCCGACAAGAATATCGCCCAGGCCAAGGCAGAAGAGCGCCGCGCAATGGCAATCGCCCGCGAGCAGGAAATGAAGGCTCTTGCCCAGGAGGCGCGCGCGAAGGTAATCGAGGCCGAGTGCGAGCTCCCGAAAGCGATGGCCCAGGCTTTCCTCAACGGCAACCTCGGCATAATGGACTATTACAAGATGAAAAATATAGAGGCCGATACTTCTATGCGCGAAAGCCTCGGACAAAGCCAGGGCGGTGTGCCTGAAATAAAGGAATGATATCGTTTATAGTCTCTCTCCTGGTTCTCATAGGCGGTTATTTTGTCTATGGGGCGATAGCGGAAAAAGTGTTCGGCGTCGAGCCTCAGCGGCCGACGCCGGCCATGTCGCAGGCCGACGGAGTCGATTTTACGCCACTGCCGACATGGAAAGTTTTTCTGATACAATTTCTGAATATAGCGGGTCTCGGACCAATTTTCGGCGCTATCATGGGCGTGATGTTCGGACCGGCGGCTTTTATATGGATTGTGGCGGGTACGATTTTCGGAGGTGCCGTTCATGATTTCATATCTGCGATGATGTCGGTGCGCGCGGGAGGCATGTCGCTTCCCGAGCTTGTCGGCAGGGAACTTGGCCCTGTGGCCAAGCAGATAATGCGAGTAGTGTCGGTTTTTCTGCTTGTACTTGTCGGGGCGGTGTTTGTTCTGACGCCGGCGGGTCTGCTTGACGGCATGACGCCCGACTGGGCCAACCGCTGGATGTGGATAGCCGTAATATTCATATATTATATGACAGCGACGCTGCTGCCGATAGACAAGCTTATCGGGCGATTTTATCCGATATTCGGGTTTGCGCTTCTTTTTATGGCCTGCGGTCTGCTCGGTGTGCTTCTTTTCGGGGGCTATGATATACCGAGCGGATTTGGCGAAGGGCTGTCGACGCGCTTTGCCGATGCGGGAACGCACCCGGTGTTTCCGATGATGTTCGTGAGCATAGCATGCGGAGCGATTTCGGGATTTCATGCCACACAGTCGCCGATGATGGCGCGTTGTATCAAGAACGAGCGCCTTGCTCGGCCGGTGTTCTACGGCGCGATGGTTGCCGAGGGCATCGTTGCGCTGATATGGGCCGCAGCGGCTATCGCTTTTACAGGCGGCTATGGTGCGTTGGGCGATTATCTTGGCGGTCATTCGGCAGGCGATCTGGTGCATGACATATCTGTAGGTTGGCTTGGTACGTTCGGCGGTTTTCTGGCCATACTCGGTGTGGTTGCTGCTCCGATAACGACCGGCGATACGGCGTTGCGGTCGGCGCGTCTGATAGTGGCCGACTTTATAGGGGTGAGCCAGAAGCCGATACTGAAGCGCGTGCTTGTGTCGTTGCCGTTGTTTGTGGCGTCGTTCGGGCTCATGCTGATAGATTTCAATGTGCTCTGGCGCTACTTTGCATGGACCAACCAGACGCTTGCGGCGATAACGTTGTGGGCTTGTGCCGTTTATCTGGCCCGTAAGGGCAAGGCGTATGTGATATGTCTCGTGCCGGCTGTATTTATGACGGTTGTTGTGGTGACATATATATTGTTTGCACCGACGCCCGAGGGATTCGGGCTTCCGCTGCCGATTGCCACAGCAATTGCGCTGGTGACGGCGGCAAGCGGGCTTGGACTGTTTGCCCGCTATAAGCGATTGATGCGGTCATTGGCAAGCTGATGACACTTTGACGAAAATATTTGCGATATGCTTGATTTTCAAGAACTGATAAAAGATAATATACTCTATACATTTCACAGTCATACCGAATTTTGCGACGGGCGCGCCCCGATGCGCACTATGGCGGCAGCTGCCGTGGCTGCCGGTTTCGGACATTACGGCTTCTCGCCGCACTCGCCGATACCGCTTGAATCGCCATGTAATATGAGTTTTGAGGCTGTAGACGATTATTTTGCAGAGTACAAGGCCATATCTTCGGACCCTGCGCTTGCTTCGTGCCGTTTCTACGCGGGTATGGAGGTTGATTACCTCGGCGTGGACTGGGGGCCGTCGAATGATTATTTCAGAAATCTTCCGCTCGACTATATAATAGGGTCGGTGCATTTCATACCGACGCAGGAGGGTGAAATGGTTGATATCGACGGTCGTTTCGACAACTTCAAGCGGCGTATGGAAAAGTATTTCAGGAATGATATAGAATATGTTGTAGATGCATTCTACCGCCAGTCGGAGGCTATGATATCAGCGGGAGGCTTCGATATACTGGGGCATTTCGACAAGGTAGGTCAAAATGCGTCGTATTATAAGCCCGGGATAGAGCAGAGTTCTTTTTATCAGGCATATATAGAACGTATGATAGAGCTGATAGAATCCCGAGGGCTGACTATAGAGCTGAATACGAAGGCGCGAGCCGAGCACGGTCGCTTTTTCCCTTCTGAGGGGGCGCTTGCAAGGCTGCTTGAGGCAGGTGTGAAGGTGCTTGTGAACAGCGACGCCCACCGGCCGGAATGTATCAACGCCTCGCGTGACGAGGCTCTTTCGATTGTTGATAAACTGACCGGGCGATGAGCGGCGTGCGCACACTCGAACTTCTCGCTCCGGCGCGCGATGCCGCCACAGGGCGTATAGCTGTGCTTGCCGGGGCCGATGCGGTGTATATCGGAGCTCCAGCTTTCGGTGCACGGGCAGCCGCGACCAACAGTGTGGCCGATATAGCAGAGCTTGCCGCATTCGCTCATGTCTATCGGGCGAAGGTGTATGTGACTATGAACACCATTCTCTATGACGACGAGCTCGAACGGGCACGCAAGATGGTGCGGGAGCTATATAAAGCCGGCGTTGACGCTCTGATAGTGCAGGATATGGCATATCTTGAAATGGAGCTGCCACCGATAGCGCTTCATGCGAGCACGCAGTGCGATGTCCGCACGCCGGAGAAGGCGGCGTGGCTTGCGCGGGCCGGTTTTTCGCAGATAGTGCTTCCGCGAGAGTTCACGGCCGATGAAATCAAGGCGGCGCGCGAAGCTGCCGGCGTGCCGGTAGAGGTGTTTGTGCACGGGGCGCTGTGCGTGAGCTACAGCGGCGACTGTCAGGCCGGTTTCGCAGCCATGAAACGGAGTGCCAATCGCGGCGAGTGCCCCCAGATGTGCCGTCTGCCGTATGAGATAATTGACTCTGAGGGCCGAGCGGTGGCACCAGCGAAGCATTATCTGTCGTTGCGCGATATGAACCAGAGCGCTAATCTGGAGAGGCTTGTGGCTGCCGGAGCGTCGTCGTTCAAGATAGAAGGCCGACTGAAGGACGCGCGGTATGTTGCGAATGTTACGGCGGCATATTCGCGCCGGCTCGATGAGATTGTGGCCGCTTCGGACGGCGCTTATGTGCGCGGGTCGGCCGGTAGAAGCGTGTGTGTCTTCACTCCGGCGCTCGACCGCACTTTCAACCGCGGATATACATCGTATTTTGTTGGCAAGCCGGCCAGAATGGCTTCTATTGACACTCCGAAGTGGGCCGGGCGTCCTGTCGGGAAAGTGACAAGTGCTTACAGCGCTGTACGAAAGAGTTTTACAGTCGAGGCCGCCGAGGTGCTTAACAACGGCGACGGGCTCGGTTTTTTTGACAAATCAGGACGATATGTAGGTTTCCGGCTGAACCGTGCGGAAGGCCGCCGTCTCTATCCGGCGAGCGAGCCAGAGGGGCTTGAGGCCGGTATGACGATATACAGGAATTCGGACAAGGCGTTTTTTGATATTCTCGATGCTCCCGACGCGGGCTGTCGGCGGACGATATGTGTTGATATCGGTCTTCGTGCCATAGGGCGTGAGCGGTTTGTGATATCGGCTTCAGACGAGCGCGGCTGCCGTGTATCTTTGCCGGTAGACTGTGCGCTTGAAGAGGCTCGCAGCGCGCAGGAGGGGCGCCGTCGCGAGGTCTTAGGAAAACTCGGGGGCACAGTCTATGTGCTTGGCGAGGTGGACGATTCGCTTGGCAATCTATTTGTGCCGGTGTCGGTGCTTGCCGAGGCACGTCGAAAGGTCATATCTCTGCTTGATGCTAATGCGGCAGATACGTATGTGTATGACCGTCGGCGACCCGGAGTGCTTGCCGACGATGTTTTTGAAGGCGAAAAGCCGCTTGATTATCACTGGAATGTTGCCAACAGCCTTGCTGAGCGGTTCTATCGGTCGCACGGTGCGCGGATAGGTTCGCGTGCCATAGAGGTTGAGCGCCCGCGAGCCGATGAGTTTACGGTGATGAGCACACGGTATTGCATACGCCGCGAGCTCGGGGCATGTCTGCGCCGCAAAGACGAGGCCGGACGATTGCCGTCGCCCTGTTTTCTTCGTAACGAATCGGGCGTTTACCGCCTTGATTTCGACTGCGGACAGTGCGGAATGAAGGTTGTAAAAATCAATAGCCGAAAATGAAGAAACTACTGTATATCATTGGTCTGTCTTTATTCTTTTGCGCCTGTCGGGGCGGTAGCGGCGATGTGTCGCCGTTGCTGGCTATAATACTGTCGGATTCGGTGCGGAATCCCTATGACGCCCATCTGGACAGCGCTCCCGACGGCGGGTGCGTGAGGCTGCGGACTAATGTGCATGTGCCGCTTTCGCGTCTTTTCAACGACAGCAATCATGTGCATCTGCTTGAGGCCCGCGCCGGGGGTATCACTCCGATAGAAGACTCGAAGATGGCCTGGACGGAGGGCAGCGGGCTTGTAGAGATAAAGTCGAATCCGTATTATTATCTCGATGAGCTCAGCCACTCTTATCCATATCTGCGGCCACATGCGGCTGATCTTCTTGCTGAAATATGCCGTCGTTTTCAGGACACTCTTGCCGCCAGAGGCGGAGGTGCCTACCGTCCGAAGGTGACGAGTCTGCTCAGGACTCCGCTGTCGGTAGGCAGGCTACGCCGTGTCAACCGCAATGCTACGGGGGAGAGCGCGCATCAGTATGCCACGACATTCGATATCAGCTACAGCAAATTTATCTGCGATGACGCTTCGGCGCCGCACCGCACATTCGAGGACCTGAAGAATCTGCTTGCCGAAATTGTTGCCGATATGCGCGACGAGGGGCGGTGCTATGTGAAGCACGAGCGGAACCAGGCCTGTTTCCATATAACGGCCACAGCGCCGAAAGACTCTCTTTATAACTATGATTAAGAAGATATTGCCGAAGATTCTTTGGGCACTGGCGGGAGTGGCTTTCGCGCTGGTGCTCACTGTGGCAGCGGTAGCAATCTGCGCGGTCAGGCTGCTTAAGAGCGAGCAGCTGACTCCCATCGTGTGCAGTCTTGCGGAGGATAATCTTGATGCAACGGTCGATATCGGGGCAATCCGGCTGTCGTTTAACCCCGGATATCCGATTCTCCGGCTCGATGTGCATGATGTGGAGATTGTGTCGCACAGCCTGGAGAGGCTGCCCGACAGTGTGCGGCGCGGACTTCCGGCTTATGCCGACACACTGCTGAGGGTAGGGCGTCTGAGTGGAGCTATAGATGTGGGCAAATTGCTGGTCGGTAATGAAATAAGTCTTCATGGGCTTGAGATAGAGCGGCCGGAGGTGAATATAGTGATAACGCCGACGGCGGCGAATTTCGATATCTATCGTTCGGAGCCGGATACAGTTGCAAAGGATACAAAGACGGCTCTTCCGGCGATTTCGATAGACCGATTTGCCTTTATAGAGCCTCGCGACATACGTTTTTTCAATGCGATAGATTCGACAGAGGCTACGGTTGTTCTGCTGTCGACGGCGAGCGTAGACGGAAGCTCATCGCCCGACTATGCCCTGAAGATAGACGGCGAGTTGCACGGACCTATCGCTGAGAGTCTGCTCGAAGCCGAAGGTTTCGGCTTCGGGGTGGACGGCAAAGTGCGGTGGGAGCCTTCGAGGCCTGAGCTGCTTGCTGTTGAGGAAATGCGACTCCGAGGCGCATTTCTGGAGGCAGTTGTAGATGCGGCGGTGTCGTTTACAGATAAAATGACAGTGGAAAGCGGCCGTATCGCTGTTGAATCGCTTGATGTGAGCGCGGCGCTGGCTGCTCTCGGAAGCGAGACTTTGAAAAAATACAGGCTTACGGCTCCGACATTCGCAACCGATGCCCGTCTCGGACTTGAGGGGCGGCTACTGAGGCCTTTCTGCTTCGAGACAGATACATTGCCATATGCCGAATTGAGGGCGAAGATTGGCGATTGCCATCTGCGCTATGGTGCGGCCCGCTTTCACGACCTCGCGCTTGAGGCGAAGATGAGTCTGGCCGGAACCAATCTTGATTCGGCCGAAGTGACGGTCGAAAAATTTACAGTCGCCGGGCCGGCGACGTCGCTGAAAATAGCGGGCCGGGCGTGGCGGCTGCTTTCAGACCCGACTTTCGAGGTGAATGTGGAGGGCAGATGCGACATACGCAATCTTCCACCACAGCTTGCCGATGCCGCCCAGGGGTATCTTGGGGGTGAACTGCTTGCCGATCTGAAGTTTAACGGCGCGATGTCGATGTTCTCGCCGGGTCGCTTCCATGAGTTGAGCGCCGAAGGGTCGCTCAAGGGTCGCAATCTGTATTATCTGTCGAACGACACGAGCAAGATGGCCGATGTGCCGCATGTGGCTGTAGTGTTCGACAGCCGCAAGGCCGTGACTACTCCCGACGGTAGCCGGAAGATACTTCTCTCGGCCAAGATTGAGGCCGATACGGCGTCGTTGCTGCTTGGGGGCGTAAGTCTTCGTGCGGGCGGGTTTGCGCTTGGTGCCGCGGCGCTCAATACGTCGTATTATGCCGACACGACGATGGTTCTGCCAGTCGGCGGCGGTATTAAACTGAGAAATTTCTCGGTGCGGTCTATTACAGACAGCGCCGGCATGAGCCTGCGAAATCTCGAGGGGCGTATGCTGCTGAACCGCTATAAGGACGACAAGCATCTGCCCCGGATTTCTCTCAGCGGCACAGCCGGACGTCTCGTGGCAGGAAGCAAGACGACAGTATTTCTTCTGTCGGACGCCAATATCAACGCATCGACTCATAAGATTCCGGAGCGAGAGGCCATGCGGCGTGCCATACGGGCAGTAGCCGATTCGATAGGGCGCGCGCACCCGCATCTTTCGCCTGACTCAGTGATGCGTCTGGCAATAGAGAAGCGTCTGCATCGTCCGCACCGCCGGCGAGTGACGGTGACCGAGCTCGACGAGCAGGAAATGATAGACTGGGGTGCTTCGAGCTCGCTGAAACGCTATCTTACGGACTGGGCTCTCGAGGGTAATATCAGCACAGCGCGCGCGCGGCTTTATACGCCTTATTTCCCGCTCAGGAACAGGATTGACAGGCTCGATATATGGTTTAACACGGACTCGATAGAGCTGCGGGGTGTAGAATATCGTGCCGGAAAGTCGGACCTGGCTGTCACGGGCCTTGTTTCGAATGTGAAACGAGCACTGACTTCGCGCCGGCGCAATGGCGTGCTCAAGGCCAATTTCACTATAACGAGCGACACCATAGATGTCAACGAGATTGCCGGGGCGGTGTTTGCCGGCTCGGCTTATGCGGAACAACATCGCAGGGGCGAGGTGAAGACATTCGATATGAGCGATGATGATGACTCCGATTTCGCCGAGCAGCTTGATGCGCTTGCATCGCAACGCGCCGATACTGTAGGGCCGCTGCTTCTGCCGGTGAATGTCGATGCCAGGATAGGTCTCAGAGCGTCGAACATATTGTATTCAGACCTCCATATGCATGACCTCAGCGGGGAACTGCTGATGTTTGACGGGGCACTGAACGTGAACAGGCTTACGGCTGTGTCGGACGCCGGCTCGCTTGATATATCGGCTCTTTATTCGGCCCCGAATCCGCAGCAGATGAAATTCGGGTTCGGAATGATGCTCGACAATTTCAAGATAGAGAAATTTCTGAGCCTTGTGCCGACCATAGACTCGATAATGCCGCTGATGCGCGATTTCAGCGGTGTTATAGATGCCAATCTTGCGGCGACGGTAGATATAGACAGCGGCATGAATTTTGTGCTGCCGACGCTCGATGCGGCCGTGAAGCTCAGCGGCGACTCGCTGGCTTTAATCAATCCCGATACTTACCGCACTCTGGGTAAATGGCTGCGATTCCGCGACCGGGCCGACAACAAAATCAAGCATATGAGCGTTGAAATGATTGTGAAAGACAACCGTCTCGAACTGTTTCCGTTTACATTCGACATAGACCGATACCGGCTCGGTGTGGTGGGTTCGAACGACCTTGCGCTCAATTTCAACTATCATATAGCGGTGCTCAAATCTCCGATACCGTTCAAATTCGGCATTACGATAAAGGGTAATCCAGATGATTACAAGGTGCGTTTCGGTGGAGCCAAGTTCAACGACAAAGATGCGGCAACGAATGTGGCTGTGGTAGATACGGCGAGGGTCAACCTCGTGCGGCAGATACAGAATGTATTCAGGCGCGGTGTGCGCAATTCTGATTTCGCATCGCTCAAGAATCTGAAACGCCCCGATCTATCGGCACTCGAAGAGAAAGACGGAGAGCTTACGCCGGCCGATTCGATAGCACTTATCAAGGAAGGCATTCTGGAGGCTCCGGCAGATTCATTGGCTGTGCCTGCGGAGGCCGCCGTCAGCAAAAAAGGTAAAAAATGAAACTTGAAGAATCTATAACGAAATATCTTGAACGAAACAGAATAGACCGTCTGGCACCGAAAGCGGTGCTTTTCGATATGGACGGCGTTCTCTACGACTCGATGCCGCGTCATGCGAAGGCGTGGAAGGGTGTATGCGACGAGGCGGGAATCGAGGCTGATGCCGACGAGTTTTTTGCATACGAGGGGCGGACAGGCGCTTCGACTATCGATATCCTCATACGGCGCCAGTTCGGACGAGGAGCAACCGAGGAGGAATGCCGCAGTCTATATAAGCGCAAGACCGAGCTTTTTGCCGAGCAACCCAAGGCGCCGGTGATGCACGGGGCGCAGGGTGCGGTCGGCGCAGTTGCCAGGGCGGGTGCGGTGTCGGTTCTTGTGACCGGTTCGGGCCAGGGTAGCCTTCTTGAGAGACTCGATGACGATTTCGGAGGCGCATTCGCAAAAGACCGCCGGGTGACGGCTTATGATGTGCGGCGCGGCAAACCCGACCCGGAGCCATATCTTGTCGGTCTGGCCAAGGCCGGGGCGATGCCTACAGAAGGTGTAGGTGTGGATAATGCACCATTAGGTGTGGAATCGGCGTCGCGGGCGGGTCTTTTTACGATAGGCGTGCGCACGGGCCCTCTGAAACCAGGCAGCCTGCTTGAGGCCGGTGCCGATATCGAACTGGAATCGATGGAGGAATGTGAGAGAGCTCTTGAACGGATATTCCGGCTGGCGCCGGAAGCGCAAACGAATGCATGAAGATGAAACAGAAGCTTATTTTTACGAATCAGGTTGGAGAGGCGGTTGACGCGCTCGTGGCCGAGCTTGGCGCAACGGGTGTGACAGTGATTACCGATACGGGCGCGGCCGAGGCGGTGCTCCCGCTGCTTGAGAACGATTCGCAGGCTGTGGCCGGGGCGACTCGGATTGTAGTAGAGGCCGGCGACGAGCATAAGAACCTCGAGAGCCTTGCGGGCATATGGGAGCGTTTGTCGGCTTCGGAGGCAACGCGGTCGGGCGTTGTGGTGAACATAGGCGGCGGCATGGTAGGCGATATGGGCGGTTTTGCTGCCGCCACATTCAAACGGGGCATGAAGTGTATAAATGTTCCGACAACCGTGCTTGCGGCTGTCGATGCGTCGGTGGGTGGCAAGACGGGCATAAATTTCAACGGCATGAAGAACCAGATCGGAGTTTTTGCCGAGCCGGTGGCATCTGTCATATCTACGGTATATTTCAATACTTTGCCCGCGCAGGAGATACTGTCGGGTTATGCCGAAATGCTGAAACATGCGCTGCTTGAAGGCGATGGAATGCTGGCGAAGCTATTGAACTACAGCCCGGTTTATCCTGAATTTGACTCAGAGGCCTTGCTGCCGCTTCTGCGCGAGAGCGTGCAGGTGAAAGAGCGGGTAGTGTCGGCCGACCTGACCGAGCAGGGCATACGGAAGGCCCTCAATCTGGGGCATACCGTAGGGCATGCGTTCGAGAGTCTTGCACTGAGCCGGAAGTCGCCTGTGCCGCACGGATATGCCGTTGCGTGGGGCATGGTCGTTGAGCTTGTGCTGTCGCATATGGCGCTTCGTTTTCCGTCGGATAAACTGCATAGGTTCGCCGATTATGTGCTCAAGAACTATGGAGTGTTCAGCATAGACTGCAAGGACTATCCGGCACTAATGGCGGCCATGCGCCAGGACAAGAAAAATGATTCTCCCGACAAAATCAACTTCACGCTGCTTCATGACGCCGGGCAGCCGGAGATTGACTGCACCGTTTCGGAAGATGACATAAAATCGGCCCTTGACATATACCGCGACCTGGCCGGTATATGATGACAGAAGAGTCTTTTCGGCAAGGAAAGACTCAGGCTCGGCTATATGCGCCGTTTTTTGCAGAATGTGACTTTTTTCTGATATTGCGCGAGAGATTCAGGGTGTAATTTTGATGTGAAATTATACCTTTAAATCTTTTAACGCATGAGAAAAATCTCTACTTTTGAGGTGACGGTGAACGGTTCTGTAGTTGAGGTGCGTGCAACCGGCGAGGTCGGGGTGTATGATTTGGCCGGAATGAAGATTGCTGAAGGCTTTGGCACCGAAGGCACGGTCACTTTCGAGTCTCTTGCAAAGGGCATTTATATAGTATGCGGCGCAGGCAAAAGCGCCAAGGCATATGTGAGGTAATAATCCGAGGTAAGAAAGATGGCGCAGGGCGGAGGTCTGTCTCTCCCTGCGCTATTGCCGTAGGGTGCCAAATAGGTGTTTTATTCTGCCAATCGGATATTAAACAACTTCTAAGGCTATGAGCGGACGGTTCAAATTATTATTTTTGCATTAAATATCCGTTGATTTGAACTATGAAATATTTGCTTGCAGCAGCGGCGCTTTTGTCGGCCGCATCGGTTATGGCGCAGGATATGACCTGTGCGGACAATCTGAAAATAGAAGACGGACAGAAGGTGTATATGCTCACATACTTCCGTCAGCGCTATGAGACACGTATCGAAATTGACTCGGCGGGGAGGACTGTGCATGTGCCTCTGCCGGACCCTATGAATGTGGAGAATCTGCATATAGCCTTGTCGACCGACGGGCGCCACTGGATGGCTCTGAACGATAATAAGCCGATATGGAACCAGCAGATGCGCGACCCTTATGTGCGTCGCGGGCATGACGGCGTATGGCGTCTGATGGCTACAGGAGGCGGGCGCCGGGCAGACCGTCAAGAGGTTGGCCCGAGCTGTCTGTATGCCACGTCGACCGACCTTGTGCACTGGCAGAAGGAGGATTTGCTGCCTCTGATGAAGGGTGTGCGCAACGATGCGGGCAATATGGTGCGTAATATATGGGCGCCCGAATGGTTTTATGATGAGAAAGAGGGCGATTACTTTCTGGTATGGTCGTCGTCGTTCGAGGACGCCGGGTGGAAGAAGAGCCGCCTGTGGTATTGCCGGACCAAGGACTGGAAGGAATTTACCCTGGCAAGACCTCTTTTCGAGCCGTCGTATTCGGTGATAGACGGCACTCTGCTTCTGAAAGACGGGAAGTACTATCTTTTCCATAAGGAAGAGGAGTTCGGCGAGCTTACGGGCGAGCGTCGCGCTATCCGCCTTGCGGTGTCGGACTCACTCGAGGGGCCGTATGAAATTGTAGAAGGCCATCTCAACGGCGGCCAGATAGTGCCTGTGATTACCGAAGGACCGTCGTCGGTGATGGATATAGCCGGCGAGAAGTGCCTGCTGTATTATGATTACTGTATGGCCGACGGTTTCGGAGTTTCGTCGTCTTCGGATTTTAAAAACTGGACCATAGAAGACTCGTCGTTTCCGTCGGAGGCACGGCATGGCACGGTGTCGATAATCTCATCAGAGGAGGCGAGAAAACTTCTGGAAGCATTTGGCGGCAAATAATAGGGCTGAGAGGAGTAGAGTTTCGTATTTTTTGAGTAATTTTGCAGATTGAAACAGATATAGTCGCAGACTAATTTATGCAGAAAATACGTAACATCGCAATCATTGCGCATGTAGACCACGGCAAGACTACCTTGGTCGACAAAATGCTCCTTGCGGGCCATCTATTCAGAGAAAACCAGAATGCCGGCGAGCTCATACTCGACAACAACGACCTTGAGCGCGAACGCGGTATAACAATTCTTTCGAAGAACGTTTCCATAGACTACAAAGGTTATAAAATCAACATCATCGACACTCCGGGCCACGCCGACTTCGGCGGCGAGGTTGAGCGAGTACTCAATATGGCCGACGGCTGTCTGCTGCTCGTAGATGCATTCGAAGGTCCTATGCCTCAGACCCGTTTTGTGCTCCAGAAGGCCATAGAAATGGGCCTGAAGCCGGTTGTTGTAATCAATAAGGTAGATAAGCCCAACTGCCGCCCCGAAGAGGTGCAGGAAATGGTGTTCGATCTGATGTTCTCGCTCGATGCCACCGAGGAACAGCTCGACTTCCCGACGCTCTACGGCTCTGCCAAGCAGGGCTGGATGAGCGAGGACTACAATGCCCCGACCGATAACATATGTGCTCTTCTCGATACAATCATTGAGCATATACCGGGTCCTGAAGAGAACCCGGGTGATGCCCAGATGCTTATCACATCGCTTGATTTCTCGAAATATGTAGGGCGTATCGCCATCGGCCGCGTGCATCGCGGCGAACTCCGCGAGGGTCAGGAGATAGCGCTATGCCGCCGCGACGGTTCTGTTGCCAAGCAGAAGATAAAAGAACTTCATACGTTCGAGGGCATGGGCCGCAAGAAGGTAGAACGTGTTGAAAACGGCGATATCTGCGCGCTTGTAGGTATCGAAGGTTTTGAAATCGGCGATACGATTGCCGCAGTAGAAAATCCCGAACCGCTTCCGCGTATAGCCATAGACGAGCCTACGATGTCTATGACATTCACAATCAACGACAGTCCGTTCTTCGGCCGCGACGGCAAGTTTGTGACTTCCCGTCATATCGGCGACCGCCTTACCGCCGAGCTCGACCGCAACCTTGCGCTGCGTGTAGAAAAGGGTGTGAAGGAAGATGTGTGGACGGTGTTCGGACGAGGCGTGCTTCATCTTTCGGTGCTTATCGAGACGATGCGCCGTGAGGGCTATGAGCTGCAGGTAGGACAGCCTCAGGTTATAATCCGCGAAATCGACGGGCGCAAGTGCGAGCCGGTAGAGCTGCTCACAATCAATGTTCCGGAAGAGTTCTCGTCGAAGATGATTGATATGGTGACACGCCGCAAGGGCGACCTTATAGCGATGACGAGCAAGAACGACCGTGTGCAGATGGAGTTCCATATACCGTCGCGCGGCATTATCGGTCTTCGCAGCAATGTGCTGACAGCGTCGGGCGGCGAGGCAATCATGGCTCACCGATTCCTTGATTATCAGCCGTGGAAGGGCGATATCGAACGTCGCACAAACGGTTCGCTGATTGCAATCGAGGCCGGCACGGCCTACGCCTATGCCATAGACAAGCTTCAGGACCGCGGCCGCTTCTTCATCTTCCCTCAGGAAGAGGTTTATGCGGGGCAGGTAGTAGGCGAGAACGCTAAGGAAAACGATATACCTGTGAATGTGACCAAGAGCAAGAAACTGACCAATATGCGAGCTTCGGGCGCCGACGACAAGGCCCGTATTGTGCCGCCGGTTGTGTTCAGCCTCGAGGAAGCACTCGAGTATATTAAGGAAGACGAGTATGTGGAGGTGACACCTCATCATATACGCCTGCGCAAGATTATTCTCGACGAAATAGAACGTAAACGCGCCAACCGCTCGTGAAATTCAGTCCATTCAGCCTCAATGTGAAAGGCCGGCTGCGCGTTTTCGACCGTCCGGCCGTGATGGGTATCATAAATCTGACGCCCGACTCGTTTTATGCGGCTTCGCGCCACCCAAATCCGGCGGAGGCCGCCCGCACAGCCCGTGATATGGTAGATGCGGGTGCGACGATGCTCGATTTGGGCGCTTATTCTTCGCGTCCGGGGGCAGCCGATGTAAGTGTGGGAGAGGAAATGGAGCGTCTGTGTGCCGGCGTGGAGGCTGTAAGGGCCGAAGTGGGGGCGGATGTGCTGATTTCGGTCGATACGTTTCGTGCGGACGTTGCTAAAGAGGCTGTGAGCGTATGCGGCGCGGATATTGTCAATGATATTTCGGGCGGGGAGATAGACCCGGGCATGTTTGCGACTGTTGCGGAACTTGGCTGTCCTTATGTGCTGATGCATATGCGGGGCACTCCGGCTACGATGCAGAGCATGACCGATTATGACGATGTTGCGGCCGAAGTGACTACATATCTGAGCAAGCGAGCGGCAGAGCTGCATGCGCTCGGTGTGTCTGATGTGATTCTTGACCCTGGTTTCGGATTTGCCAAGACTCTTGAGCAGAATTACCGGCTTCTCGGTTCGCTTGGCAGCATAGCAGCTCTTGGCATGCCTGTTCTTGCTGGCATGTCGCGCAAGTCGATGCTGTCGAGGTTGCCCGGGGTTGCGGCAGAAGCCATGGCTGCAGCCACTACTGCGGTGAATGTGCTTGCGCTTGAGCGCGGTGCGGCCATACTTCGTGTGCACGATGTTGCGGAGGCCGTTGCGGCGGTATCAGTGACAGAAGCGCTAAACTCCTCATTGTAAATGCTATGTTTGATTTTGGAATAAAGGACGTCATAGATATACTGCTTTTTGCGGTATTGATATATTATATTTACCGGCTCATGAAGGAGTCGGGCACGATAAATATTTTTTATGGTGTTCTTGCCTTTATCATATTATGGGTATTGGCTTCCGAAATCTTCAATATGCGTCTGATAGGCACTATTCTTGACAAGTTTATGGCTATTGGCCTGATAATACTTGTAATAATCTTTCAGGAGCCTATCAAGCGCTTTCTTGTGGAGCTTGGGTCGCATCGGCGGCTTCGTTTTCTGTCGAATCTCTTCCATCATCATAAGGAAGAGCTGGATGCGGCTGCGCTTGCATGGGTGATGCCGATAGTGTATGCTTGCATGAGCATGTCGAAGAGCAAGACCGGGGCTCTGATAGTGGTGGAACGGACGGTGCCGCTGGATAATTATGCCAAATCGGGCGATATGATAGATGCCAATATCAATACGCGCCTTATCGAGAATATTTTTTTCAAAAATTCGCCTCTTCACGACGGTGCTCTGATAGTTGCTCACGGCCGCCTTGTGTCGGCGGGCTGTATTCTGCCGGTGAGCCACAACAGCGATGTGCCGCGCACGCTGGGTCTGCGTCACCGTTCGGCGCTGGGAATTGCTCAGGCAACCGATGCGGTGGCGATAGTTGTTTCGGAGGAGACGGGCAATATATCTGTAGCTCACAGGGGGAAACTGTCGACACGTCTGAGTTCGACCGAGCTTGAACACAGGCTGAATGCCATAGCTATAATAGGTTCGAAATAGCGAACTTTCGCGGCCGCGGAGGTGTTTTTAAGGCAAACAACTCTCCGCGTTATGAAAAAATATCTTTCTCTTTTGGCTGCAGTCGTAGTGCTTATGACATCGTGCAGCCCGTTCGCTCTGGTCAACAGCGAGACTTATAACGACGCTGACCTGAGCCAGTATAAGACTTTCAGGATTGTAACGCCTGCCGATGGCAATCGCCTTCCTCCGGGTATGGAAATGGTGACTTACTATAATATCGCGGCGGCTATTCGCGAGCAAATGGCGGAGCGCGGCTTTACCGAGGACCCCTCATCGCCCTTGCTTGTCAATATAGGTATAACCGTGCACCGCGAGATTGAGACGGAGCCGGCGCTGCCTCCGGGATATACGCCTTATGCGGGGCCGTACTATAACGGTTTTTATCCGTATTTCATATGGCCGCGTGCAAATTACTGGGCAAATTATTATGCCAATGCGCAGGTTATCACCGGTATCTATAAGGAGGGTGTGCTGACTATGGATATGGTGAATATAGAGAAGAAACTGCCGCTGTATTCGGCGTCGGTAGCAACAATCATTGAGAACGGACAGGCGCAGTTCCGCGACCTCAAGGGTATAGCTGAGGCGGTGCAGACGCTGTTCTCGCGTTTCCCGGTGCCGCTTGAGGCTCAGTATCGCAAGTGATTTTTGAGGCCCTTGGCTACAAGCTCTAAAGGCTGTGGCCGAGGGCTTAGAAAAGAGACAGCTGAGCGTCGTTTTCGGGTGTGTGTGTTCTTGCAGGAGGTGTGTAGCCGAAGGGCTCTTCGGAGGTGCGCAGGCTTCCTTCTCCCGGGGCCGGCTGTGATACGAACCAGTCGGGGCATTCGAAATCGTCTTCGAGATTTGCCAGAGCGGCTTCTTCTTCGGGCGAGGGTACGACTTCGGGTTCGGGCTCTTCCTGGATTAGGTCGAATAGTCCGCCGTCGTGCTCTTCTTCGTCGGCGATACGTGTTTTCAGCTCGGCGATTTCTTCTTTCAGTTTTTTGTTTGTTGATTTGAGGCGGGCAATCCTGTCGTCGCGTTTCTGAATCATGACCTCGACCATCTGCATCTGTTTTTGCATTTCGATGACTGTATCGAAAATTTTGCGAGCTTCAGCTAATTCGGCTTCGGCTTTTAGACGGGCTTCGCGTTCGTCGACGAGTTGATGCTGTAGGTCGTTGTACATCGACTGGCTGTTCTCGGCGTGCTCTTTCTGCTGTTCGAGAGCAGCGCGAGCTTCGGCGAGTTCGGCTCGAGTTTTTTCGAGTTCGGTGTTGTCGGGTTGTCCTTGCTCCGATTTCAGTTTTTCGATTTCGCGCTGGAGTTCTTCGATTATACCGGGCTGGACATCGGCAAGTTTGATTTTGTTGAGCATGCTCTTTTTCTCGAGGTCGAACTGCTCGCGCTCAGCTTCGGCAGATGCGAGCTGGGACTCGAGGTCCTGGACACGGTCGGCGAGCGCCCGGCGACGCCGTTCGGCGCTGAGCTGCTGCTCGCGTATTGAGGCGCGCTGCTGTTCGAGTGTTTCCATGTCGCGGCGCAGACGGTCGGCTTCGCGCTTGGCTGAGTCGGCGGCGTTTTTGAGTGTTGCCTCGACGTATCGTGTGGTTTCAGCCGAGAGATTGTCGAGATATTCTGATAGCGAAGCGTCGAGGCTCTGCGATATGAGCTCGCTCTGGCGGGCGGGGTCAACACTTTTGCTGAGGAAATCGGGCAGCGCCTGGTTGAAAATCGCTACAACTCCGTCGAAAATTCGGGCTCTCATGTCAGGGTCGACAGCGGGTCTTGGGGGCAGGGCCGCGTTTTCGTTGCCGTTCAGGTCGGTTGTGAGTGCTGAATCCTGCGGGTTTTCGTCGGCCTGCGGGTTAGAGTCCGATGTTTCGGCAGAAATGTCGGAGTCGTTTAGTTCGTCGGTGTTGTATTCGTTGTCGAGGCCGAAAAATCGGCGCATGCTGTCGAAAAAGCTCATTCTATGTCGGTTGAATCGGTTTTGATTTCAGGTTTTTGAACGGTGCCCCGGCCGGAGCGTCCGTTGATGGCGATGGCGAGAGGCGAATCGAATCGGACGATTCGAATGTGGTTGTCTTCGTATTCTGCAGGCAGGGAGTCGAGATATGCGGTGTCGTAGAATCCGGAGCCACGGCGAGCGTCGACGGTGAAGTATCCTACGCCGAAAGAGGTGAGGTTCTGAAAAAAGTGGGTGCCCTGGCTTGGCTCAATGCGGTAGTCGCCAACGGCAGCTTCGACGATGACACGGGCGGCTGATATGTCGGCCCATCGGACGGGTATTCCGAGGGCGGGGTCAGAGGTTCCCCAACGTCCAGGGCCAATGAGGATATATCCTTCTCCTTTTGCAGCCATTTCGGCGTTGATGCGTGCGACGGACAGTGCGAGCGAGGGGGTGATGAGAGAGTCGAATGATTCGGGCCGGATGTATATGATTGTTCGGACGCCTTCTATCATTCCGTTGCCGAGGGCGGTGTCTGTGCGGAGTATGAGGTCTGAGTCCGGACGGTCGAGCACTTCGTCGGATATGAGTTGCTTTCGGTCTATGATAGGTCTTATCTGTAGCCAGTAGAGGTGTCCGGCGGGAGCTCCGGGTTTTCTGATTGCGCTGATGTTTCCGGCAAATTCTATTTCGACGGGTCGCTGCATGGCGGTCTGGCCTTCGCGGAGCATGAAGTGTATGGCGTCGGCGAGTGGTATGGCTTTGTCGCGCAGAATGTTGGCGAATGTGACAACGCGGCGTCCTTTGCCGTCTTCGTAGTCCTTGAGCATTCCGTTGGCGGCGTCGTATGTGGAGACCATATATCGAAGGGCGCCAGTGCCGGCGAAGTCGCGTATCTGCTTGCGGACAAGAGAGGCTCCTTCGTCTACTTTTACTTCGAAGGTCGCTTCGTCGGGTTTCTGCTCCATTGCGAATAGCGATGTCTGGGTATCGCGGAGGGCAAGTTCGAGCGTGGAGGTCTGCAGGGCGTGAGCCGGGTGCAGGGGCGAGAAGCGGAGTCCGCGGCCGCCGTCGACGATGTATTTGCCGAGTCCGACGGCTATTTCGGCGACGCCGTCTTCGGGCTGTTCGTCGCCGAGGGGGTAGTAGTTGAGGGAGCGTCCGACTCCGGAGAATGAGGGGAAGTAGTAGTTGCCGTGGTTTTCGCCGATTACTTCCTGTATTATGACTGCCATTTTTTCCTGGTCGATGACGTTGCTTGTGGCTGTCATGTAGACTTTGCTTGCGGAGTAGAATACGGAGGCGTAGACGCCTTTGATGGCGTCGTGGAGCCACTTCATGCGCAGTGCGCGGTCGGCGGTGTACGGCACCATATAGGTAGAGTATATTCCGGCGAATGGCTGGTAGTGCGAGTCTTCGAGGAGGCTTGAGCTTCGGACGGCGAACGGGCGGTCTACGACGTCGAACAGAGCGGCGAAGTCTTCGGAGAGCCGTTCGGGGAGTTTGGCGGCGAGGAATGCCTTCAGAATGTCTTCGTCGGCGGCATCGCTGAGGGCGAGGGGGTATAGGCAGTTGACTGCCATGAACTCGTCGAATATATCGGTGCACAGCACGACGGTGCGCGGTATTGATATTGTGATGCCGTCGAAATTGTCGCAGACGGGGTTTTTCTTTATGATTGAGTCGATGAAAGCGAGGCCGCGACCTTTGCCGCCGAGGCTTCCCTGGCCAATGCGGGCGAAGTTGGAGTAGTGGTCGAAGCGGTCTTTCTGGAATACGGCCACGACACCGCGGTTTTTCATCTTCCTGTATTTTACTATCAGGTCGAAAAACAGCTGTTTTACGGCTGGCGCCTCGCTGATTTCGACGAAATGATGCTGTTTGACAACATCGGCGATGGGGAAGAGTGCACGAGAGTAGAGCCATCGCGAGATGTCGTTTCGCGAGGCGTGGTATAGGAGAGAATCGGCGGGAATGTCGAAGACACGCTGCTGCATGTCTTTGAGGTTGCGGATAGTCATAATAGGCTCGCCTGTCGAGGGTTCGCGAATTATGAAATCGCCGAAGCCAAAGTTGTTCATAATGGCTTCGCCGAGGTCTACGGGCAATTTTTTCGAGTTTTTATCGATAAAGATTCCGCCAAATCCGCGGACGGCGACAGAGTTCTGCGATTCGCTTGATTCGACGATTATCGGGAGGAATGGGTCTTGTGAACGTATCCAGCGGGCGAGCCTGAGGCCGGCTTTGGAGTCTTTTTTTCCTTCGCGGTTGAATGAGACGTCGCTGATGACGCCGAGCATGTTTTTGCCGAAGCGTTCGTAGAGGTCTACGGCCTCTTCGTAGTTACGGGCAAGCATTACCTTGGGGCGGCCACGCATGCGGAGCATCTGTTCGTGCTGGTTGAGGGCTTCGGTGGAGAATATGACCGATTGTTTGAGAAGGAATTTGTAGATGTGGGGGAGGACAGATGAGTAGAAGCGCACGGAGTCTTCGACGAGCAGAATAGACTGAACGCCGACGTCGGTGATGTCTTCAATGTTGAGTTTGTCTTCGAGGAGTTTGATTATGGCAAGGAGGAGGTCCATGTTTCCGAGCCAGCTGAAGACGTAGTCGATATTGTCGAGGTTTTCGTTGGCGAGGCGTCGCGACACTTCTTTGGAGAAAGGCGTGAGAACGACTATAGGCACGTTCGGAAATGCTTTTTTGAGCAGAGCCGAGCCTTCGAATGTTTCGGAGAGGTCTCCGCCGGGCATTGCCACGACGATGTCGAACGCTTTGAGGCGCATGGCCTCGAGGGCTTCTGCCATAGTTGATACGCGCGTGACGCGCGGTGGTGAGCTGAGGTTGAGAGCGACATATTCGTTGTATAGCTGTTCTTCTACACGTCCGTCTTCTTCCATCATAAAGGCGTCGTAGGGCGAGGCTATGAGCAGCACGTTGAAAATTCGGTGTTGCATCAGAGCCTGAAACGACGTGTCTTTCAGCATCATGCGGCTAAGCGGTTCCTCGTTCATGACAAAGCGTAATATTTAGACAAAACTACTCATTTTTTTTCAAATATACCCAAGAAACTGCTATTTTTGTCATGATTTTGCATTGTTTTGAAATACACTTATGGATAAATTTCTGTTAGTAAAAGAATTGCTTGAACGAGACCGCTCGGTGCGGCGTTTCGATGCCTCACGAGGCATTGGAGCTGATGTGTTGAAGAATCTCGTCGGGCTTACCTGTCTTTGTGCGTCGGGCCGGAATCTACAGCCTCTAAGGTATCGGATTGTGAGTTCGGCCGATGAATGTGCTCGCCTTTTTCCGTCGCTTGCCTGGGCGGGATATTATAAAGATTGGGCCGGCCCGGCAGAGGGCGAGCGCCCGACTGCTTATCTGGTGCAGTGTATCGACACGGAGCTTGCGGCTGATTGTCTCTGTGACGACGGGCTGCATCTGCAGGCCATTACTCTTGGTGCGACGGCATTGGGGCTTTCGGGTTGTATAATAAAGGCTTTCAATAAAGCAAAGCTTGTCGATGCCATCGGACTGCCTGAGCGATATAAACCTCTGTATGTGCTTGCGCTGGGATATGCGGCTGAAGAGGTGAAACTTGTCGGCATCGGTGAAGATGGCGATTATAAGTATTATCGCGATGCGGACGATGCTCAGTGCGTGCCTAAGCGACCTCTCTCAGATATATTGATATAATTTACGGGCTGTATCAGGACGTTTTTTTCCGATACAGCCCGTGTCTGTTCATCAGGGTTGGAGGGGTTCTATTTCGGCGAGGGTTCTGGAGAGGTCTTCGTCGGAAAGGGAGTGGTTCTGTAGGTCGCCGGCGAGGAATTTGTCGTATGAGGCCATATCGACGAGGCCGTGGCCGGAGAGGTTGAACAGTATCACTTTTTCTTCGCCGGTCTCTTTGCAGCGGAGTGCTTCGCGGATAGTGGCGGCGATGGCGTGGCACGATTCGGGCGCGGGTATAATGCCTTCGGCGCGCGCGAAGAGTGTTCCGGCCTGGAAGCTTTCGAGTTGGTCGATGTCGACGGCTTCCATCATCTTGTCTTTGAGGAGTTGCGACACAATGACGCCGGCGCCGTGGTAGCGGAGACCTCCGGCATGTATGTTGGCCGGGGCGAAGTTGTGGCCGAGGGTGTACATCGGCAGGAGGGGCGTGTATCCGGCTTCGTCGCCGAAGTCGTATCTGAATTCGCCTCGGGTAAGTTTGGGGCAGCTCGCGGGCTCGGCGGCGATGAAGCGTGTGTGGTCTTTGCCTTTTTCGGCTGCGATGACGTGGCGCATGAAGGGGAAGGCGAGTCCGCCGAAGTTGCTGCCTCCGCCGAAGCAGGCGATGACGATGTCGGGGTATTCGCCGGCCATTTCCATCTGTTTTTCGGCTTCGAGACCTATGATGGTCTGGTGTAGGGCGACGTGGTTGAGGACTGAACCGAGGCAGTATTTGCAGTTGGGTGTTGTGCGGGCGAGTTCGACGGCTTCGGAGATTGCGGTGCCGAGCGAGCCCTGGTGGTTGGGGTGAGCGGTGAGAATGTCTTTGCCTGCTCGGGTAGACATTGATGGTGAGGGGGTGACCTGAGCGCCGAAGGTCTGCATGATGCTGCGGCGGTAGGGTTTCTGCTCGTAAGATATTTTCACCTGATATACGGCCGAGTCGATTCCGAACATGCTGGCGGCGTAGGCAAGCGAGGCGCCCCACTGGCCGGCACCGGTTTCGGTGGTGATATTGGTGATGCCTTCCTGGCGGCAGTAGTAGGCCTGGGGTATGGCGGAGTTTAGTTTGTGCGAGCCCATCGGGGATACACTCTCGTTTTTGAAATAGATGTGTGCCGGTGTGCCGAGGGCTTTTTCGAGTGCGTAGGCGCGGACAAGAGGGGTTGAACGATAAAACTTGTATGCCTCCCTTACGTCATCAGGAATCTGAATCCACGGATCAATTTGATTCATTTCCTGATTGCAACATTCTTTAGCGAAAATCGGATAAAGGTCTTCTGCTTTTAAAGCTTGTTTTGTTGCTGGGTGAAGGGGCGGAAGGGGTTTGGTCTTCATGTCGGCCTGGATGTTGTACCAGTAGCGCGGAATTTCATCTTCGGCGAGAAAATAACGTTTCTGCTTCATAATTAGTTGAAATTTAATATAATGATTATAATAACTATGTTCACTCAAATCCGGACGATGTGTTATTACAAGGTGTTGGAATGACATAGCGATGGCAAAATTACACTTTTTTTATTTCTCACCAAATATTATGTAAAAAATAAATAAAATTTTAGCGGTAATAAAATCGACAAATGTTGCAAAATCCGCTGAAAGTGTGTATATTTGACCGAAAAACCAATCATGCCATGAAAAAGCGAGTGCTTACAGCATTTTTTATCGTTATCGCGGTGACGGCATTTGCAGCCTCACGGGTGCTGACTGCGGTATCTGTACCTGATATAGATATGTCGCATGGCGCTGTAAATGTGCTTTTTTCAAGGATTTCGGGAGATGGAATAAGGTCGCTTCGGATTACGGCGCATGGCGATTCGTTGTCGGTGGAGTCGGATGGACGGCGCAGGCAATGGTTTGCATGGCGGTCGGATACGGCTTATTATGCCGGAGAGGAGAGCATGTATGCCATAGAGGGGCCACGAGTACCTGTAGCGGGGTTCGGATTCCCCCTTGCGTCTGGTGACAGCCGGTCGAATTCGTTCAGGATTTATGGTACGGAGGACAAGGTGCGCCATTATGTGCGTGATGCTGTCTATTCAAGCGAGACCGGTGGCCGAGGTTCTCTGGTGCTTCCCGAAGGCGATACGTTGAAAGGTGTAGTTACGGTAAGAGAGGTCCTCGCAACCGTTACAGATAGTGTGGAGTTCTGCCGGGAGACTGTGCGTTGGTTCCGAGGCGGCGAACGATTGCCCGTTGCAGTATATATAAGAGAAGGAGAAAGTGCGGTCTGCTACGCGATGGACGCCTATGAGCTTCGCAATGAATGTAACAAGGATGAGGCGGATGACTATAGGCTTTCGGAGGCAATAGGTGTGGCACTGGAGTCTGCGATAGTGTCGGCGGCCGGGGGGTATATAGATATTGTGGCAGAATTTCCGGATAATTCTGCGGGGGCAGTGCTTTGTATCGGCGTCACCGATGTTCCAGGACATTTGTATGCTATGGAAGAACGGGCTGCGGCTGGTAAGGTTGTGGTGAGAATACCGACTACAGGACTGCGTGCAGGCGAATATATTGTTGGGCTGAGCCTTTCTTGGCCGGCCAAGGTTGAAAAACGCTATATCTCTGTTGGCCTATGAGAACTTTGCTTGCATCGGTCATATATATTATTGTAGTATTTGCTGCTCTCGGTCAAGGAACTATTAATCCGGTGAGAGAAGAGCAGTTTCCTGACATGCCTTCAATAGCGCGGCTCAAAGAGGTATCTATGCCGACCCCGTCGCTTGTGACTGGAGCCGTCGAGTTTGAAGTGCCTCTCTATACTCTGACTGCCGAGGATTTTTCGCTGCCTCTGACACTACGATATCGTAGCAATGGCATAAAACCGGATGATGACCCTTATCCGCTCGGCCTTGGGTGGTCTATGTCGCCTGGGCTTCGCATAACGCGCAGTATACGTGGACGAGCCGACGGCGATTTTCCTTTTTTCGACGGAGATATGAAGAATCCGACCTATGAGCAGATGTTATCAAGTGTTGCCAGATATCATTATTACAATGAACAAGATATAAGACACCAGATAAATCGCATTGATTCAGAACATGATATTTTCTATATTTTTTTGCCGGAAACGACGCTAACTTTGATTAATACAGACGGACGCTTTATTGGAGTCAATTGTGATGAGTATAAAATTACAGCCAAAACAGACTTTAGTAAAATAGAAGTGGTGAGTCCGACAGGGATCATCTATAGGTTTTCTAAAGACGGTCAGATAGCAACAATAGATGGCAAGAGTCATAATCTCGAATGGCTCCTTTACGAGATAGAACTAAACTCCGGTAACAAGATAAAATTTACATGGGACTTAACATTTCATAAGATTAATACATTATCCCGATATACAAGCCGTTTGAGTTATAGGTCTATGGATACATCTGTGGATTCAGACGGAACTACTTCATCGCCATTCCTCACAACATCACTACATAAAGACATAGTGCAGATCAGTTATCTTGATTGCAATATCAATTTTAATTATAAAAAACCAAATTTTTATTATGGGTCGATTCTAAAAAATATTGATATAATATGGCTTACTAACAAGATTTTTTCCATAGGATTTGAATACAGCGACTTACCAAACAACGCAGAACGACTCCCAGTGCTATTGAATCAAATAAATCATTACTCCGACGGCAAATACATATTCACCTATTATCCTGAGGAGAGTTCCCGGGGGGTAGACCGATGGGGTTTCTATAATGGAGAGGAAACAACTAAATACAATCTTCCTGAAATGGAATTTCAAAGTGCCCTTACCAAATCTAAAAATTACAGGATATATGGCAGAAGTTTTGAGATTTCAGAAAAACACATGAAGTCCAATCTGCTCAGGTCTGTGCAATATCCAACAGGGGGTAAAGCCGTGTGGAACTATGAAATACATGAATTTAATCCTATTGAAGAAAGCAAAGAATTCAGTACATACATAGGTAATGACCGTCTTGAAAAAGGAGGAGGCCTTAGGGTTTCTTCAATTATGCTATATCAGTCAGAAACGGATACGCCAAGAATCCGTTCTTATTCGTACAGCAAAGGAAAATGCGTGACAGCTCCTCTAAGAAGTACTTTTCTTAATTCATATGCACACGAAACAGCTTATACTTACAGCGATTTTCATGAAAAATATGCATATCTTGTGAGGCGCAATATTATTGAAATAAATAATGTATCCGACTATCTGGAATATCAGGATGGAGTATTTCCGATATGGTATGAGGAAGTCACGGAATACGATTCGTTCGGTAAAACCGAGTACAAGTTTAAGTCATATATACCGGAAAACAAAATATACAGACAATTTGGCAGAGTGCTGCCTGACACCATATATTCTATCTTTTCAACGGGTCCACAACTTATCGAAAAGATAAGCTATCTCAGTTTAAATACCTTTGATAATTATCCGAGTCGAGATTCCACTTTATTTTTTAAGGCAGAAGTCTGCAACTACAAAAAAATCAAGTATGAAACATACGACTATGAGGTGACATCAATGCCTTTGATAGAAAATCTTGCTATAAAACGAAGGCTTACTCAAACTCAGATGATGGATTATGCGCCTGATTTTTGTCTCAGTGATACATTCTACATGGATTTGAATAAAATGAATCTAATCCAGCGTCAACCTACATTTTATGAGAGTAGGATTTCACTTAATGATGGTTCGGCACCTCAAATATATCTGACTGATAAAATATTAGCATACGATTACTCTGCTTATGCTGTCGTGCCTATGCGTGAAAGGCTAAAGTCTAAGCGGACTGTCGATTATGCCAAAGGTGAGCTTGAGACTATTGAAGATTATTCTTATGTTTCAGGAACCGGATTAATTGACAGGATCACAACGAGCCGTAACAAAGAGAGCGGCACATTGGCGCTTGGTTATATACCCGCCGGCGATATCGGGCGAACAATGCGTGAACGAAATATGGTCGGTGTTGTCACTTCAAGCACGGCCAGTTTTGACGGCTGTACGTCTAAAGCCGAATTTAGCATGAGTCCTTGGAGCGGAAATATTGTGAAACCAAAGTCGCTCACACTGAGTCGTGGTGCGGAAAGCTATGTCGTACAGAGCTTTCTCTATGACTCACAAGGGAATATTCGCGAAATTAAGCGACCCGACGGATTCTGCACTACATATCTGTGGGGCTATGGCGGCCTTTATCCAGTATATAAATTTTCAGGAATATCTTTTGGGGCATTACTCCAGAAATACGGTCCGGGAATCGAAAATGCAGATGCCTGCAATCTGAATCTCGACATTGCCCTTTCAGGTTGTCCGGCTGAATATGCCGAGTATAAACCTCTTGTAGGGCTCAGCGTTCACAAAGATGCTGCCGGCCTCACAACCCGATACGGTTACGACTTTGCCGGACGTCTTGCCAAAGTATCTATCGACGGGCATGGCACAGTGGCTACATACGACTATAATTTAGGCGGTGGGAAAGCTAATTATGCGGCGGAGAATATATGGATAAACAGCCAAGGTTATTCCCGACGCCGTTCTGTTGAGACCTTCGACGGTCTTGGCCGTAGTATTTCGCGTGTAAACTCATATCCGCAAGGCCTTTTAGCTGAATATACTGAGTATGATGCCGTTGGCCGGCCGGTCAAAGCATGGCTTCCCACGCCTGTAGACAGTGAGCATCCTTCACTTTCCGATGTCGAAAGTGCTGCGGCAGAAGCATATTCCGACCAGAGGCCATATACAGTCTCGACATACGAATCTTCTCCGGTCGGACACTTGCTCTCGACCATGCTTCCCGGTCAGGAGCGGCAGTCGGCCGGAAAGCAAATCTCATACAATCGAAATGTGAACAATGGCACACGCTTCAAAGCGCCAAGGTATAAAGTTACGACTGATGGTATCGAGTATCTCGGCAATTACTCAAGTTTAAATCTGCTTATGGAAGAGACTAAAGATGAAGACGGTATGCTGATTCAGACTTTTACTGATTTCCGAGGACTGAAAGTTGCAGAAAATAGAGGTTCTGCGGGGTCTATGTTGTGCACGCGCTATGTATACGACGGCTATGGAGACCTCCGCTATGTGCTTCCGCCTAAAATGGCAGATAGAACTTATAGCCGCAGCGATGTTGAAATGCAGGAACTGGCATATTGGTATGATTACGACGCCCGTGGGAACATCATACTCAAAAAACTGCCCGGTCGCGTATCAATACATTACCGCTATGACAGTGCCGGGCGTCTCGTAGCTATTCAGGACGGAAATACGGCTCCACACTGGCAGTTGAATTTCTACGACCGTCTTGGGCGTCTGGCTGTTGAGGCTGACGCGGCCTGGACAGAAAGCGAACTGGCAACTTTTCTTGAAGCTCCTTGCCATCTGGACTGGACAGGAAACGGCTCGCTCGGAGGGTATACAACGGACCGGGGGCTGCCCCGTGCTGTAGAGGCGCTACATGTGGTGCGCCACTACGACAATATCGGGCGCATAAGTTCGGAGTTTGCAGGAAAAACCAGTCGGACTTACTATTATAACAAGTTCGGTCAGACCGACTCTGTGACAGTTGACTATGGCAATACAAAATTATCATACAGGTATCGTTATGACTACTGTGGCAATAGATCCATCGAGACTGTATCATGCTCCGGCAAGGCACTGCCTGCTTTATGCGTTCGACATGGATTTGATATTGCGGGCAGGCGCAGCGGTATCAGAGCTTCGCTCTGCAACGGTCCTTTTACTTTAATAGAGGTAGACCAGCCTATTACCGATACTATAGCTGCGACTCGCATAGAGTACGACAGGCTTGGTCGTGCTGCCAGACGGCGCTTCGGAGTAAGAGGAAATACCTACTATGAGTATGATATAAACGGTAATATCGCTTCTCAGAAATCCACCGTACTTCTTGAACCCATTATGTACAGACCGGGCGATTTGCCGATAACACCATTTAGAAGCAGCCGAATATCATATTTAGATACTTTAGGAATCCATTTGGAGGACCCATTTGAGGCCGGTCTTATAGCAAGTAGTGGTACGCGCGTATTTGCCGATACTTTACTGCGTAGCAACGGAGCTATCCCGCTCTTTAACGGCCGTATAGCTTCGCGCAAGACCCACGACGGGCGATACGACTATAGCTACGACGGCAAAGGACGTCTTACTAAGGCGGTCTTTAGTGGGAAGGGCGACGCCGACTATTCCACGGAATATAGCTACGATGCAAATGCCAATCTCACAGGCATGATTCGCAACGGTATCGTCGACCGGGCCGGCGCCAGCAAGATATATGGTATGCTCGATGCTGTCGTCATTGAGTATGAGGGGAACCGCGCTGTGCGCTACGACATAGAGTCGTCGGACGGCGATATCTTCGAAGGTCGCACCGGATTCTGCTGCGCCAACGGCAGTTTTGAACTCGAATACGATGCAAACGGCAATGTTGTTTTCGACGGTAGCGTGCCGTGTGTATATGAGTATAACCGGTTCAATAAGCCGGTGTCTGTCGAGACTGAAGCCGGGCGTATCAGGCTGGAGTATGACGGTGCCGGCATGCTGCTGTCGCGGGCAGTCGAGATTGGAGGGGTCACTACGAAAACTGAATATTTCGGGCCTTATGAGGTGGTCGACGGTGTGCTGAAGGCGGTTTATTTCGACGGCGGGTATTTTGATGCCGAGGGTAAGGTGCACTATTATGTGGCGGACTATCAGGGTAACATCATAGCCGATGTCACTGCACGAGGAAAGGTTGAGCAGACGGCGTCGTATTATCCGTATGGAGAGCCCTGGGTTGAGCCGGAGGGTGGCAACCGTAGGCTTTATGGGGGGAAGGAGCGTCTGAATGTCGGAGCTCTTCGCCCCAGCGACTTCGGGGCGCGCTATCTCGACACCCGCTCGGGCCGCTGGAACAGCCAGGACCCGCATTTGGAATCATATTTCAATTTATCACCGTATAGTGTATGTGGTGCCGATCCGATCAATTATGTTGATAAAGATGGCTACGACATTACTCTGATAACTGCAGGAATGCATATTGCAATGTTGATTGGAAATGACAACGATGGTTGGAGATATTTTTCCATGAATGGAGTTCCGACTTATTGGGCCTCTCTTGGTTTTATGGGAGGAAATTTTCATCATAATCTTGGTACAGAAGAATTTTCAACAGTTGAAGATTTTTTAAATTCTGATTTTAATAATCCAGGAACGTTGATGGAAGAGTTGACAGGTGAAAAGTGTGGGTATTCATATACTGAAGCTTACACCGTAAGTTCTCAAGAAGGGCAGGACAGAATGGCGGCACAAAGTTTTGAAGATACAGCAGACTATGGTTATAACCTATTTACTAATAATTGTGCAGATGCAGTATTTAAAGCTGTTTCTGCTGCTGGTTTTGATATTCCGTTAGGGGATTATTATTATTTTGAAACTGGCATCACCTCAGCAAAATCGCTTCAACAGTCAGTGCAACCTTTAAGGATAATGGGTAGGGTTCAAGAAAAATTCGTTCGTTTTATAGACAGGCGAAAAATGGCAATACCAACTATAGTATTCGATAATTTCAGACGTAAATATCCAAATGGCAACTATCGTACGCATAATTCCCGATAAATATGAAATGAAAAGAAAACAACCGAAGACAATTGGCGTTATAGGCTCGTTGGTGTATTTATTTGTCATTATTGTCTTTGTGATTTCACCATTTTGTATAATATACCCTGTTGGCATACTGGGTTGTATATCATATGTACCGATGGGAATCGGCTTGTTTTGGCTTATAAGATATTTCCTGATATTCGGCGGGTATGGTTCGAATGAAGAAGTGAGAATTCTATCGAAACTATTAACAGCTATGTGGAGTGTCTGTCTCGGTTTTGCAGTTCTTGGATTCTTTTTAATTCCCTCAAAACCGCATGTTGGTGAAGTATTGGCTTTTTATAGTTTTCTGACAGTCGTTGTCGTTTTATTTGAGAAACGCAAATTGTTAAATTATAGAGTCTATGCCTTTTATAGTTCTGTGACGAGTAATGTCAGACAGTATGTGCGGCTATTGTTTATGTCAATGGTATTGGTGCCAGTTGCAGTTTCAGCGGTTACATTTGATCGAAGTTCTGATATGAATTTATTATGTATTTGTATTTTGTTACAATTGATATATATAATAATTCTTTCTCAATCTCTAATATGTCTTAAAAATAAGAGTCTTACAGGGTGTCTTATTATATCTTATGGCTTTATATTGATTGCATTTGGAGGCATATTGTATATTTTGGAAGTATTGCAGTTTCATCCAATGTGGATAAAAGCGACGGATGATAGTTTAAGTTTGGTTTTTTTTAGTCTTATTATAGGAGTGGTAGCCACAATTATTTTTGTTATATTAGGATTGAAAAAAAGAATGTATGATACCATAAAAATATCATAGTCAAGTTCTAAGTTTATGTATGTATTCTATAAACAGATTAAGTTCTTGTGGTGGTCGGAAGTTGGCGGTGTTGCTACTGTCACCGAGTATCTTGGGCCGTATGAGTTGGTCGATGTGGAGTTTATGGCTGCATATATTGACGGAGGTTATTTCGATTCCGACGGAAAAGTGCACTATTATGTGTCGGACTATCAGGGTAACATCATAGCCGATGTCACTGCACGAGGAAAGGTTGAGCAGACGGCGTCGTATTATCCGTATGGAGAGCCCTGGGTTGAGCCCGAGGGTGGCAACCGTAGGCTTTATGGAGGGAAGGAGCGTCTGAATGTCGGAGCTCTTCGCCCCAGCGACTTCGGGGCGCGCTATCTCGACACCCGCTCGGGCCGCTGGAACAGCCATGATTCATACTCTGAAAAATACTTTTGGCTGTCTCCTTATGCATTATGCGCAGCCGACCCCATAAACAATATCGATCCGAGCGGCAATATCATACAAACAATGATAAACGGGATTGCTTATCAATATATTAATGGCTCAGATGGTTGGGGGTTCTATAATAGTGGCGAACAATACCAAAGTGGTGATGTGTTTGCTGACGCTTTGATTGGGGCTTTGAAACTGATACAATCAGGAGTGGTCGGTAGTGAGTTGGTTTCTTCGTTAATTGATTCTGACAAAATAATCAATGTTGCACAATCTAATATAAATTGGTTGAATTCGGAAGAAATGACGATAAATTGGAATGCCAAGGATTGGTGTGCAGATGTTTTAGTGATAGGTGATAGTCAATATAGCCAAGTTATTTATGCCCCATTCTTATCATTAGCTCACGAAATGTTCCATGCGGAGAGTAAATTGTTTGGCTACACATACAAAAAATGGGGTGAATCAGTTAATGGAGAGGTTTTTTGTACAGACGAGAAATGGGCTGTATATGGTGAAAATTTTATAAGAGCTGAACATGGAGAACTCTTTAGATTAGGTTATTGTATTACTAATTTACCAAAAAGTATAGATATGTTTGGTGTAAGGATGAAACTTTATCCTAACCACAGAATGAATGAAGTTTTTTTGGTGATTCAAGAGTTATATTAAATGAATTAAAATTTAGGAAACGAAATAGGAAATGAAATATATTTATATAACGTTAATTATTATATTTATTCCTACTCTTGCGATATATGGGAATGAATTTGAGACTCGTGAAGCTGCAATTTTAAAAGATTCAATTATCAGAGTTTATGAATTACCCAAAACTACATACCGTAATCTATGGGTGTCTAATCTTGATGAAACAGTTATTTCGATAATCAAGAATATCCAGCCCTATGTATCGGACTTTAATCCAAGGAATATTGTGCCATTTCTTCAATTATCTTCAAATGATACAATATGTATATTTTTTGAGCATCCATTTGATAAAATCAGTTTGGATTATCAGAAACAAGAATGCTTTCAAGGGAATTATTCGTGGTTTGTAGCAAGTACAGGAATGCAATATCTTTATGAAAGTCGAAGTGATACAATTAAGGTGTATCCTCCTTTTTTTTCGGATGGTAGGGGTACTCCATATAATGGTTTTTACAGACACATTAAGAATCAGGAAAACAGAAAGAAAAATAATCGCAGTGCTTGTTGTCTGCTTGTAATAATAGAACGACGGCGAATAAAGTATATAGAAGGATGTTACTATTAGTAGAATATAATGAGTTTGGTCGTTGGTATGGTTATTACGCACTAGGAACCGTAATCTTAAAAAAGCACTATGGGCTAGCTGAGATACATTACCGTTATAGCCTAGCTGTACTTATGACATTGGCGGCTTTCATTGTTAAAAGAGATGCAGGCTATTTGACTGAATATAATAAAGTTGTATTAAGCCTTGAATATGAAGGCCGCAGCATGCTGCTGTCGCGGGCAGTCGAGATTGGAGGGGTCACTACGAAGACTGGCTATTTTGATGCCGATGGTAAGATCGGTATTCTGTCAACGAAGGCTCAGGCGGTAGATTATGCTCGTGCATTTGCCGAAATAATGATTATGCATGCTTCAGACCAGTTATTCCATGTGAGTGCAATATCCCCATTAGGCAATACAGGCGCCACTATTTATGACTCCGATATTGATGCAGTCACTTTTATGATTCCGGGCGGTGCATTCGGTCCATTAGGATTGATAGCTCATGAATTTAAGCATGGATATCAGTTTCTGACCGGCGAAATTGATTTGTCTGTAAATGGAGAGGCAAGTTATGAAAATTTATTTTATGATGTTTATGATGAGTTTGAAGCTTATGCGAGAGGATATTTATTTGGTGCAGATTGTTTTAAGTTAGAGGAGATCAAGGGAATGTACCCCGATTTGCCAAAAGTTTCATTAACCATCAAAAATATCCACCAATATGATGAGCGTTGGGAGTTTTATGGAGAAGGCACCATATTTAGAGGCCTTCAAAAACGTTCAGAGCAAGGAAAAAGGGCATTCCGTTTCAGAGGTGTAACTTATAAACCTTAAAGAGATGAGAAAATTAATTTATGGATTGTTAGTCGTTGGGATTCTGTCGCTTACTTTATGTTCGTCACGGATGGTAAACCATGAGATATATCCACCTGATGAATGTATGTTTAACACATTAAGCATATATCCTAACTACATTATTTTCGACAAAGAAACTATGACAGTTCCGGAGGAATTAACATTCAACACCAACCATAAAGTATATAGATATGAAAAGGATTCAATTGATACATTGGGTATATGGACTGTAAGAAGTGATACGCTCCTTATATACCATAATTGGAGCCGATATACATGGTTTGATGAAGAAGAAAAGAAAAAATATGGAGACAGTGAATATGACGCCCGTATATTTTTTGTAGAACTTCATTTACGTAAAAAAACAGATTTAAGTTTTCCAATAAATGTAAGTGCATTTCGTGTTTTAAATCATGGAGACTCTCTCATTAGCCTGAATGACGAACTAAAATTTAAAGGTATTCCTATTTCGTCAAAAGCCGTCCATGATGCCCATTACTGGTATGATGCAATGAGTCGTAAAAACTTATTATATAAGCCGACTAATTTTCAAGACACATTATATTGGCATGCAACTTTGAATCGACAAAATGCTAATTATACTATAAAAGACATTAATAATACAATGGTAAGAGTATCTAAAGGTGCTATTGCCTTCAACATACTTAATCCTCGGTATTATCCACAGTCAGAGGCTTTGCCTTATGCGCAGCGAA
>CAJTOB010000010.1 GCA_910578035.1 uncultured Muribaculaceae bacterium | reverse complement strand
GCTCCCCAGCGTCTGAAATAGTAATAGACTATCTGCCACTTGGGGTATTCTGCCGGAAGCAACCGCCACTGACAGCCGCTTACATCGATGTAAATTATCGCGTCAAGTATGAGGAAAAAATCATATTTGCTGCGCCAATTGTCCATGAGAATTGTTCCTTTTATATACTCCTTCTGAGCATCAGTCAAATCTGTCAGATACATAATTCTTTGGTTTTGTTTCTGTTTATTCAATTATTTAAACAATCACCAAAGCATATATACCTGAAATATTGACTGATGCTTATTTATTATTCACATTTGTTTTTAAACAAGCTCTTATTATGCAAAAATAATCATTTCTCCGATATTTGCCTAATTAATCAGAGCGGGCTGCATTGCAATTTGCAACGCAGCCCGCTCTATATTTTATTTTGAGCCGCGAGTGGGACTCGAACCCACGACCTTTTCGTTACGAATGAAATGCTCTACCAACTGAGCTATTGCGGCCTTCAAAAAAGCAGTGCAAAGTTAGTGATTATTTTTGACTCTGCAAGCTATATGTGAATTTAATTTTAGTATCGTCAAGTCTTACGATCGCAGCCACAGGCGAGACCAGATATGGAAGAACTTCCGAAATCACCTGCTGAGTTGATGGATAATAAGAACTTCCAGATGATATTTCCTCGAAATTTACCTGAACCGGTATCAGGCAGAACTGGCAGTCTTCGTCTTCAACAGTCTCTTTGTCGAGCATTTCGAGAATATACGACCTCATTGACGAAAAATCATATGATTGCGTCGTGCTGTTGTAAGAAGCGTAGAATGAAGTAATATTGTCAGGCAATTTATTGTCGGCAAAGAAAGAGTCGCGGTCTTTTTTAAGCACCATCAGAGCATAGGGAGGAACCTGAATGCCGTCTTCGTTTACAAGCGAGTCGGCAGGAATTGAGAACGTAAGACCATTCACAACACTGGCGCCGGCGTTATGGCCACGAAAACGTGCAATAATCTCACGTGTCGGGAATTCGAACTGTACCTCATAGCCAGAAGGCGCCACAAGCATGTTCTTACCCTCTGCGACAAGAGACGAAACGTTGTCCGATAGCTTCACCGAAAGGTTGTTGTTGTTAATCACCTCAGGTGTCACCATGTAATATTGGTGTACGGCGTCAAGAGTATCGAGTTTTTCCTCTTCCTCGTCATAGCCGATGTGTCGCATATGCATAGACATGAAAGTGCTTGTGACGAGTGTGAGGCGGCCCGAGCCAAACGAATTTTCAAAATACAAGCCAGGGAAAACTTCTTCGGCAAAAATCTGTCCGTTGGCATAGTTGTCCGGATTATCTATAAAGCTCTGGAAAAGCTTGCGGCCAAGTTCGCGCGGAAGAGTGAAACGAATATCACGATAGCCGAGAAGTGCAATAGAATCACTTCCCATAGAGGTGGCATTAAAGACTGTGCTTGCCAGAGGCTGCAGAGGATTGTAGTAGCCCTCGGGGTTGAAATTGCTTGCAATCTTGGCGGGAAGTTGCTTGTTGAGAGCATAGACCCGCACCCCCATAGGAGCGACAGAATCGCCTATGAATGATTGATAGCCATACCTGAGAGTCAGAATCAGAGAATCGACATCAGCCGGTGCGAAATTAGCAGTATCAAGCTCGGTCGAGGGAAGAAACTGAGACACAACAGAACTCGAAATCGAGCCGAATGCAGGAATGTCGACCTTGCCAAGCATCTGCGTCGTGGTCTTTGGACGGATAGCTTCAATAGCCTCGCAATGCCCGGAGACGGTAAATGCAGAATCGATGACGATGCTAACCTCGTCGCCGACAAGCGATGAGCCTATTTCAGATGCATTGTCCTCACAAGCCGTAAATGCGCCCAGCAGCAAAGCTGCCGCAAGCGCTTTAACAACAGGGATTTTCATAATTATTGCCTGTCAGAGGCGTTTTTATAGTGTTTTGTAGAATTCATGATATGCACCTACTATGTCTTCTCCCGGATACTCAAGCAAAGGCTTGCCTGATGCCTTGGCATATTCAAGCACCTCAGGATTAACCTCGGGAGTTGCAACCACGAGTGCGTCGGCATAATCAATAGCTATTTTATTAAGCTTCACATAGTCGACATTGCCGTCTCCGTCAAGCAGGCTTGCCAGAAGTTCATCTGAAAAGCCCTCGGCTCTGAGTTTCTCAACCGCACGGGAATCGAAAGTTCCTTCGAAGGGATCGTTGAAGAGCGAAAAAACAATCTTGCTCGAACGGAAGGAGGGATCGTCCGGATAGATGTGTTTGAGATATAGAGGTGTGAGCGCTGTAATCCAGCCGGTGCAATGAACCACAGAAGGCTCCCAGCGAAGTTTACGAACGGTCTCGACAACACCACGGACGAAGAATATCGTACGTTCGTCGTTTGCTTCGGGGTCTTCTACAGTTTCAAGTTTACCCGGCGAATGACGCAGAAAATAATCATCGTTATCAATGAAATAAACCTGCAGACGTGTTGGCTGCAAAGTTGCCACCTTGATAATAAGAGGATGATCGGTGTCATCAATAATAATATTCATGCCGGAAAGGCGTATCACTTCATGAAGCTGATTGCGGCGCTCGTTGATAGCACCGTATCGGGGCATGAATGTGCGCACTTCGGCGCCTCGTTCCTGAATTCCCTGAGGCAAATTGCGGCCAAAAGTAGCCATCGGGCTGGCCGGAAGGTAAGGTTCTATCTCCTGCGAGATGTATAGCACTTTGTTGACGTCCATTCTTGGAGCTTAAGGAGAGAGATTTTAAAAGGTGATTAAAATTTCCGTTTAAATCAATGAGGCAAAGTTAACGATTTTTTCTGAGGTAGAGAAGCCCTTTCGACTTCATTTTTGCGTTTTTTGTGTTTTTTAAGTTTCATTTTCAACGTCTATATAGTAACTTTGCATGCCCGAAATGGCGCCCGGTCCAGAACGGGCATATAAAAATAACTAATCAATAATCATAAAACCAAACGGATAGAGCCAATATGATAAAACGACTCTCTTTTACAATAATATCATTCATTATCTTTGCAGCCTGTGCGTGGTGCCAGGAGTCTGTGACACCGGTTCGGTGGCGTTCCTTTATAAAAACCGCATCAGATGGCACCGGAACGGTCACATTCCGCGCTCTTGTCGCTTCAGGATGGCATCTCTACGGGCTGTCGATACCTGAAGGCGGCCCCAAGGCCACTACTTTTGATCTCACAGGAAGCACCGGTGTAAAGTTTACAGGAGCTGTGACCCCCAAGCGCCAGCCGGTAGAGATTAAAGATAAGCTATTCGATATGACTCTTACCTGGTGGGATTCCAATATAGAATTTACGGTACCATTCAAGATAACCGATAAGAATGCCGCAAGAATCGACTGCAAGATATCCTATATGGCATGCGACGGTTCCTCCTGCAGACCTCCAAAGACTGAAAACATATCCATACCTGTAAAACCAGCCAAATGAAACGAATGACAACCGCCGTAATAACGGCTCTTATCGCGTTGCTTGTCCACGGAATCGCCGCGGCAGCACCTTCGCATGTGGAATGGTCGGCCCGCATTGAAAACAAGACCGCCGAAAAAGGCACACTCATTATTACTGCGAACATCGAATCCGGCTGGCATATATATGGTGTCGATATGCCCGATATGGGCGATGAACCCGGAGTGCCCGACGCCACATCTATTGAAGTGGAGCCTGCTGCAGGCCTCGTCATGACAAGCGTCACAACCACAGACTCGAAGCCGACCGTACACTTCGACGAGTTTCTAAATCTGAATCTGCCTTGGCTACAGGGTACAGTAGAACTGAAACGCGATTTCGAATTAAGCGATGGTGTAAAAGGCGTAAATATCAAAGGTTATGTGAAGTTTATGGCCTGCAACGACAATTCATGCACGCCTCCGGCCAAGTATGAATTCTCCCTTGATTTCGGAGACATGTCTGCAGCTCCGGCTGAGAAGGCAGAACCCGTTGCTGCCACGCCCACCCCGCAACGCGACGCAACTCCCGCACTATCAGCAACAAACGCATGGTGGGAGCCAGTATCTGTCGAAACAAGCACTACCGCACAAAGCTATTGGTCAATATTGCTTTTCGGATTTCTCGGAGGGCTCGTGGCGCTTATGACCCCTTGTGTCTGGCCGATGATTCCCATGACCGTAAGCTTCTTCCTGAAAAAGAACAAGAGCCGTCGGCGCTCGATTGCCGATGCCGTTATTTATAGCGCAAGCATTATCATTATTTTCCTTGTGCTGGGCATATTGCTTACTGTTATTTTCGGACCGGGCAAACTGAATGAGATAGCTACAGGTGCCGTTTTCAACATCATTTTCTTTATATTGCTCGTTGTATTTGCTATTTCTTTCTTCGGGGCATTCGACTTAAGCCTGCCCTCCAGTTGGTCTACAGCTATCGACAATAAGGCAGAAAACACGACCGGCCTTCTCAGCATATTCTTCATGGCCTTCACTTTGGTGTTGGTTTCTTTCTCTTGCACCGGCCCGATTATCGGCACTCTGCTTGTAGAAGCATTCTCGCAGCAGAATCTTCTTGGCCCGCTCCTTGGCATGGGAGGATTTGCCCTCGGTCTGGCACTGCCTTTCGGCCTCTTTGCGTTCTTCCCCTCTATGCTTAAAGGCCTGCCCCACTCCGGCGGCTGGCTCAACACCGTCAAGGTTGTGCTCGGCTTTATAGAACTCATTCTCTCGCTCAAATTCCTGTCGGTTGCCGACCTGGCATACGGCTGGCGCATTCTTGACCGCGAAGTATTTATTGCCTTGTGGATTGTGCTATTCGTTCTGCTCGGAATGTATCTTCTTGGCAAACTCCGTTTCAGCCACGACTCTCCGATGGAACACACTCCGGTCGGACGTTTCTTCCTCGCTCTCGGCTCCTTTGCGTTTGCGGTTTACCTCGTACCCGGTCTTTGGGGTGCACCCCTCAAGGCAATCAGCGCCTTTGCTCCTCCGCTTTATACTCAGGATTTCAATCTATACGGCGGTGAGTTCCAGAAGTTCCATGATTACGACGAAGGCATGGCCTATGCTGCCGCTCACAACAAACCGGTGCTTGTAGACTTCTCCGGCTATGCATGCGTGAACTGCCGCAAGATGGAAGGCGCTGTGTTCGATACGCCCACGGTTCGCGGAATTATCGAACAGGACTATGTCATGATAGTACTCATGGTCGACGACAAGAAAGAACTTGCCGAACCCATGGTAGTGACTGAAGACGGCAAAACCAAGACTCTCACCACTGTAGGCGAGCGTTGGAGCTACCTGCAGTATCACAAATTCGGAATATCCTCGCAACCATACTACATTCTGCTCGACAATGAGGGCAAACCGCTTTCCGCTCCAAGAGTTTACGACGAGAATGTAGGCGCTTTCACAGCATGGCTTGAAGAAGGAATTGAAACTTACAAACAACGATGACACAACATAGTAGAGAAGAGAAACTCGAAGCGCTCGGGAGGGTGATTGACACCCTCGATATTCTGCGCGTAAAATGCCCTTGGGACGCAAAGCAGACTAACGAAAGCCTGCGTCCGAACACTATTGAGGAAGTATACGAACTCGCTCAGGCTCTCCTTGACGGGAATCAGCCAGAAATCAAGAAAGAACTGGGCGATGTTCTTCTTCATGTTCTCTTCTATTCTCTCATCGGAAGCGAAAAGGGCCAGTTTGATATAGCCGACGTGGCCGAAGCTCTCAATAACAAGCTCATATTCCGCCATCCCCATGTATTCGGCGACGTTCATGCAGATACCGCTCATCAGGTAGAACAAAACTGGGAGCAGATAAAGCTAAAAGAAAAAGGAGGCAACCGTTCTGTGCTCGCCGGTGTTCCGGCAGCACTCCCCGCCTTGGTCAAAGCCTACCGCGTTCAGGAAAAAGCCGCAAATGTAGGTTTCGATTGGGAAAACAAGGACGACGTCTGGGCCAAAGTACGCGAAGAGGCCGATGAAGTTGAAGAAGCTGTCGGAGCCGGCCAAAGCGCCGACATCGAAGCAGAATTCGGCGATCTTCTTTTTGCGGTTATCAATGCGGCACGCCTCCACGGCGTCAATCCCGAAAACGCCCTCGAACGCACAAACCGCAAATTCATATCACGTTTCAACTACATAGAAGAATCTGCCAAAGCGTCCGGTCTGCAACTTAAAGACATGACTCTCTCTCAGATGGATGAGCTCTGGAATAAGGCAAAGTCTGAGGAATGAGGCTGTGTATAACCGAGAAACCGAGTGTCGCGCGTGATATTGCCCAGATATTGGGTGCCCGCGACAAACACGACGGCTATTTCGAAGGTGGCGACTGGCGCGTCACATGGACTTTCGGACATCTGTGTTGCCTTTTTGAGCCGGACGACTATAAAGCCGAATGGAAAAAATGGGCGCTCAGCATGTTACCGATGCTTCCCGAAAGATATGACATCAAGCTCATCGACGACGCCGGATACAAACATCAGTTCAGCGTCATAGAGCGCCTGATCGGTGAAGCCGACGAGGTTGTGAACTGTGGTGATGCCGGCCAGGAAGGAGAACTTATACAGCGCTGGGTCATGAAAAAAGCCGGCACACACTGTCCGGTGCGAAGATTGTGGATATCCTCGCTGACCGACGAGTCGATTCGCGAAGGATTCTCCGCATTAAAGCCTCAGGCCGATTACGACAAACTCTTTCAAGCAGGCATGTGCCGCGCTATAGGCGACTGGATTCTCGGAATGAATGCCACACGCCTTTATACGCTGAAATACGGCGGCCGAGGCCAGGTGCTGTCTATCGGTCGTGTACAGACCCCTACCCTTGCTCTTATCGTAAAGCGCCAGCGTGAAATCAACGAATTTGTTCCGACTGACAGTTGGGAACTCCACACCCGCTATCGCGATGTAGACTTCACCTATACCGGCGAACGCTTCGACAAACCTGAGCCCGGTGAGGCAACTGTAGCGCGCATTGCCGGAAGCGATTTCACAATAACTTCTGTCACCAAAAAGAAAGGGCGCGAATCAGCTCCGCGTCTTTTCGACCTTACATCGCTTCAGGTCGAATGCAACAAACGTTTCTCATGGACCGCCGAACAGACCCTTAAACTCATTCAGAGCCTGTACGAAAAGAAACTGACCACATATCCTCGCGTAGATACCACATATCTCAGCGATGACATGTACCCTAAAATAGCGCCTATCCTCAAAAAGATGACGCCATACGCGGCTCAGACAGAACCGATTTTGGCCAAGCCAATTGCCAAAAGCAAAAAAGTATTCGACAACTCCAAGGTGACAGACCACCATGCCATCATTCCGACAGGCCAGTCGCCGGGCGGTCTCGACGGTGACGAGCGCAAGCTATATCATCTTATCGCCATGCGCTTTATCGGTGTATTCTATCCCGACTGTGAGTTCGAATCGACAACAGTGCTCGGCAAGGCGGACGACTGCGAATTCAAGGCTTCAGGGAAAGTCATATGTTCTCCGGGGTGGAGAGTGCTGCAGCCTGCTAAAAACGATTCAGCCGATTCAGGCAAAGAAGACAGCAGCGACAGCGCTGTTTTGCCGGTATTCACTGTAGGCGAAAGCGGCCCTCACAGCCCCTTCCTTGCAAAAAAGACATCGCAACCGCCTAAATTCTATACAGAAGGTACACTTTTGCGAGCAATGGAAACGGCCGGGAAGACGGTTGAAGACGATGAACTTCGCGATGCCCTCAAAGAGAATGGCATCGGACGCCCGTCGACGCGCGCGAATATAATAGAGACTCTGTTCCGCCGACGTTACATAGCCCGTGAACGCAAGAATATCGTTGCCACCGAAGCCGGCATCGCTCTTATCGATACTATTCAGGAGGAACTTCTTAAATCGGCAAAACTGACGGGCCTTTGGGAAAACAAACTTCGGCGTATCGAGCGGGGAGAATATTCCCCGGGGCTGTTCATTCATGAAATAAGCACCCTGATACGCGAAATTGTGACAAAAGTTCTTTCCGACAATACATCGACCAGAATCGTCGCTCCTGTCGAGGAGAAAAAAACGTCTGCCGCAAAGGCAAACAAAGCAGCCAAGCCACGTGCTCCGCGTACTACAAAACTCGAACAGGTAGAATGCCCGGTATGTGGAAGCGGCCATATCATAAAAGGCCGTACAGCCTATGGTTGCAGCAGATATGCCGACGGCTGTCAGTTCAGACTGTCGTTCGATGATTGCCCGGCCGACTCAACACCCGCGCAAGTGAAAAAACACATATCAAAATTAAAAAAATGATATTACAGTGGATTATCGTAGCACTCGTTGTGGTGGCTTGCGCCGGAATAGCCGTGCGCATGTACTTGAAATCGAGGAAAAATCCTTGCGACTCCTGTGCTGTGAGAGATTGCTGTAAAAAACCGTGCAAACGATGAGTTTCACATTTCCCGACGGCACTACTGTGCGTCAGCGTCTTCTCTCTCTGCGGGCAAATGGCAACAAGCAGTTCACGGAAAAACTGCATCCGGGTGTCGAGAATGTTCTTGGACTTAGGGTGCCCGATTTGCGGAAACTCGCCAAAGAGATTGCTCGAGCCGACTACAAGACATATCTTTCGGCTCCCGGTAATTTCTACATGGAAGAGCGCATGCTCCATGGATTCGTGTTGGGGCTTATCCCGGTCCGGAATACCGACGAGTACCTCGATGAAGTAGCTAAATTTGTGCAGATTATCAACTCCTGGTCTGTTTGCGACACTTTTGTATTTTCCGGCCGGCAGAAATTTGTCTGCAAGGACGAAAAAAAGATTTATTCCTGGCTTACTGCGTGGCTTGAAAGCGAAGCGGAATATGAAGTGCGCTTCGGTGTCGTAATGCTCATGCAGTATTACCTTACCGAGCCATATCTGGCAGATATACTGCAACGTTTCTCATGCATACGGCATAAGGCTTATTATGTATCCATGGCGCTTGCATGGGCGATATCCGTTGTAATTGTAAAATTTCCAAAGGAAGGAATGGCCTGGTTGCGCTCACAGCCGGTCGACATAGAAACTATGAAGCGCTCTATACAGAAATGTATAGACTCATATAGAATAAGCCCGGAACTCAAAGAAGAGCTTCGGGCCATGCGTAAAGAACTATGTTGAGCATTGTCGTCAGACAAGCGTTATAGTGCCGTCTGCTGCAAGAGCTATCTTGCGTTCTCTGTAAAGATGCCCTACAGCCTTTTTGAAATCCTTTTTGCTGCAATTGAATATCATCTGGATTCGTTCCGGCGACGACTTGTCGCCGACGGGCCCTGCGTCCGGGCGGTGCAGATATTCAAGAATATCCTCCGATAGGTTGGCTGTCCGGCGAGCCGCGATATCGTTGAGAGTCAGATCAATTTTCCCGTCGGGCCTCACTTGCTTGACAAATGCCTTTATATTTTCTTCAAGTTCGATAGGCCGATATATCTCATTAGAATATATCATACCACGATGGAGATTGTCGACAATCACTTTATATCCAATCTCAGTATGCTCATATACAAGTGCATCGACCTTATCTCCGGGCTTATAGTCGGGAAAGACATTCCCTAGAAAACGCTCAATACGGGCTGAAGCCACTATGCGTTCTGTAGAATCATCTACGTAGACATATACCAGATAGATGCCTCCGCGACGCATCTTCACCTTCTGCTCGCTAAAAGGAACAAGAAGGTCTTTGGCTATAAGGCCCCAGTCGATGAATGCCCCGACCTCATTGACGTCTTTTACCTCGAGAAAAGCGAACTCGCCGACCGTAGCATAGGGCCGCTCAGTTGTTGCGACAAGGCGATCTTCCGAATCATTATAGACAAAAACTTCAATCGAATCGCCCGGCGCCAAGCCTTCAGGCACATATCGCGCAGGAAGAAGAACCTCTTTTGTGTCGCCTCCCTCATGGAGATAGACGCCGAAATCGACCGAACGCGACACCAAAAGTGTCTGATATTTACCGAGCTTTATCATATACAATTTGCGTGTTTTATGTTTATCGATTGCAAATGTCGGCATTAAAGCTTAAATTTGCAACAACTTCTTGAATTAACAACATACAGCTACGGCTCTTTGTTCCCTATAACCATGGTATCAGACAACACCGCCACCCTACTCAAATATTTCCCTTCTCTCACTGAATCACAGCTCGATGCATTCAGCCGCATGGAAGTTCTTTACACCGAGTGGAATGCAAAAATCAATGTTGTGTCGAGAGCCGACATCGGCAATATATTCTCCCGACATATCCTTCACTCTCTGGCTATAGCCGCTTTCTTCGGCGAACTGAAAACGGGCACAGAAATTCTCGATCTTGGCACCGGCGGCGGATTCCCGGGCATTCCACTTGCGGTAATGTATCCGGAATGTCATTTTCACTTGATTGACAGAATAGGCAAAAAAATAAAAGTCGCATCAGAAATCGCAACCGCTATTGGCCTCCGCAACGTGACTTTCCAGCATGGCGATGCGGGCGAATGTCATAAAAAATTCGATTATGTGGTAAGCCGTGCGGTCATGACGCTCGACGGGCTTGTAAAAATCGCACAAAAAAACACGCTCCGCTCTACTCCGCGAAAGAACCGTTATTCGCCCGGACTTGTTTGTCTTAAAGGTGGCAACCTTGATGAAGAGATTGCAGCCGCCGGCGATCGCGCAGTAATCGAAATACCCGTGACCGACTTTTTCAACCAACCTGACTTCGAAACCAAAGAGATAATCTACGTTCCGCTATGATTAAAGTCAAACAATTCTGCTTCAATCCATTTGCCGTAAGCGCGTTTATTTTATCGGACAGTGATACAGCCCAGGCTGTAGCCATTGACCCGGGCATGATTAGCGACAACGAACGAGAAGAATTCGACAAATATATAAGCGACAACAACCTGACGCTTACTCAGATTGTAAACACCCATCTTCATCTCGACCACTGCTTTGGAGACAATTACGTCCGCGACAAATACGGAGTTCCGGTAGCGGCCCATGCTGATGATGCTTTCTTAGGCGAGACTCTCTCCGACCAGGCGGCTCGCTTTGGCATAAGACTCATGGGCAATGCCGGAAAAGTGGCAATAGATGTCTGCCTCAAAGACGGCGATACAATCAACGTCGGCAACTATAAGCTGCATGTCATTCATGTGCCGGGGCATTCTCCGGGTAGTATCGCGCTGTACAGCCCGGACGGAGCCTTTCTGATAGCCGGTGATGTGTTGTTCAGACATTCGATAGGACGCACAGATTTGCCTGGTGGCAACCTTAACACCCTTCTCGACAGTATCGATAAAAAAATAATGGTCCTTCCTGAGGATACAAAAGTATTGCCGGGCCATGACAGTTTTACAACTGTCGGCAACGAAAAACGATACAATCCTTATCTCAAATAACCATAAAAATGTCAGGTTTCATTAGCAAAGCAATATCAATGTATGTCGACGGATTCAAATCTATGACTGTCGGCAAAAAGTTATGGCTGATAATCTTTGCTAAAATCGTGATTTTCTTTCTGGTACTTAAGCTCTTCTTCTTTCCCGACATTCTGTCGGTTAATTATGACACCGACGAACAGCGTGCCGACGCAGTCCGCTCGGCCTTGACCGCCCCCACGTTTCAAACTACTAAAACACACTAAATATGAATGATTTATTAGGAGTAGTAGACTGGTCGAGGGCTCAATTTGCCCTTACAGCTATGTACCACTGGCTCTTTGTGCCGCTGACGATAGGCCTTTCGCTTATTGTAGCAGTGATGGAATCCATCTATGTGCGCACCGGCCTTCCCAAGTGGAAAGGAATTACAAAGTTCTGGATGACATTGTTTGGAATAAACTTCGCCTGCGGCGTAGCCACCGGACTCATTCTCGAATTCGAATTCGGCACTAACTGGTCTAATTACAGCTGGTTTGTCGGCGATATTTTCGGGGCGCCCCTCGCTATCGAAGGTATCGTTGCATTTTTCATGGAAGCGACCTTCGTTGCTGTAATGTTCTTTGGGTGGAACCGCGTAAGCAAGCGCTTTCACCTCACCGCCACCTGGCTCACAGCCGTCGGTGTCTCACTGTCTGCTCTGTGGATTCTTGTAGCGAATGCATGGATGCAGAATCCTGTCGGCATGAAATTCGATCCAGCTCAGATGAGAAACGTGATGGACAACTTCTGGGAAGTAGCTTTCAATCCTGTGCCAGTCAATAAATTCTTCCATGCCGTATTCAGCGGTTGGTGCCTTGCCGGTGTTTTCGTTATCAGTGTGAGCTGCTGGCTGCTATGGCGCAGACGCAATATAGACGTTGCAAAAAGTTCTCTTAAAATCGGCTCGTGGGTTGGATTCGCAGGTATTCTGCTTACCTTGATGACAGGTCACGGATCGGCAGTGGAAGTATCTCGCGTCCAGCCGATGAAACTTGCCGCCATGGAAGGGCTATACCGCGGTTCGGTCGGACAGGATATTGTTGGGTTCGGTATTCTCAAAAGCGAGAGTGAGCGCACAGATGAAGACCCGATGTTGTTCAGCATTGATATTCCCAAAGGTCTTTCCTATCTTATCTATGCAGACGGCGAGCACTTTGTACCCGGCATTCGCGACCTTATCGACGGTTTTGCTCTCAATGAGGACGGCGATACTGTTAACACCGTTTCATATGCTGAGCGTATAGCTCTTGGCACAAAATCACGCGAGGCCCTCGCCCGCTATGGCGCCGCCATGCAGTCTGGCGACACCGAGGCAGCATCTGCCGCAGCACAGGATATAGAAGAAAATTTCAAATATTTCGGATACAGCTACCTTTCGTCGCCGGAAGCGGCCATACCTCCCGTTGGCATGACATTCTATTCCTTCCATATCATGGTATTTGCCGGCGGGTTCCTCCTTCTTCTCTTTATAGTGATGCTTTTCGTGAGCTATCGCAAAACGTCCGTTCTTGAAAAAGCATGGCTCCACTGGCTCGGTATAATTTCCATAGCAATAGTGTGGATATGTAGCCAGGCCGGATGGATTGTCGCCGAAGTCGGCCGCCAGCCGTGGGTCATCCAAGACCTCATGCCAACATCGGCTGCTATATCCGACATACCGGGTTCTTCTGTGCAGATTACATTCTGGATTTTTGCCGCAATCTTCACCGGACTTCTGATAGCAGAAATCAGTATCATGCTCCGATATATCTCTTCAGCCTCCAAAGAAGACATAGCAAACCCCACCCATTAATATTTTTGTCATGAATACTCTCGAAATACTTCAGGCCTATTGGTGGCTTCTCATATCGGTGCTCGGTTCGGCTCTTGTATTCCTACTGTTCGTTCAGGGCGGCCAATCCATGCTCCACTGCAACGTAAGCACAGCCCAGCGCCAGCTAATGGTAAATTCTCTCGGCCTCAAATGGGAACTTACGTTCACCACACTCGTTGTATTCGGCGGCGCATTCTTCGCCTCATTCCCCCTCTTCTACTCCACCAGTTTCGGAGGAGCCTACTGGCTATGGATGCTGATTCTGCTGAGTTTTGTTGTACAGGCGTTCAGCTATGAGTTCCGTCGCAAACGAGGAAACATCTACGGAACCCGCACTTACGATACATTCCTTATGTTCAACGGCCTTGTCGGCTGCGTGCTTCTGGGTGTAGCTGTGGGTACCATGTTTTTTGGTGGCGCATTTACTGTAGACAAAACCAATATACTTAATCCGGGCTCTCCAGTTATCTCCAACTGGGCCTCTACTCATGGTCTTGAAGCCATTGCAAACTGGAAAAATCTATTTCTCGGATTTGCCGTCTTCTTCCTTGCCCGTACTATGGCTTCGCTCTATTTCATCAATAACATTGCCGGCGATTCAGACCTCACATCAAAAATGCGTCGCAAAGCATTGATCAACGGCCTCGTATTTGCAGTGCTCTTTGTCGCCTTCCTTGTGGTACTTTTGCTGCAGAGCGGTTATCGCTTTACCGATGGCGGCTTTGAAGAAGAAAACAATATTTATCTCCACAATTTGCTCCAGATGTGGTGGTTCGGCGCGACTCTGCTGATAGGTGTTGTTCTGGCGCTTTATGGAATATTCCGCAGCGCATTCGACAGCAAATGGAACTGCGGCATATGGTATGCCGGAATAGGCGCAGCCCTCGTTGTACTTGTTCTGTTCGCCATAGCCGGTTATGGAAATACTGCATATCTTCCTTCCACAATAGACCCCGCGTCATCACTCTGCATAGCCAACAGCTCCTCCTCGCTGTTCACACTCACTGTCATGAGCTGGGTTTCGCTCCTGATTCCTTTTGTTCTGGCATATATTGTATATGTTTGGGCTAAAATGAACGCACGCCCGATGAGCGAGACAGAACTCAAGGGCGATGCCCATCAATATTAACCACTGAATATATCCGGCGCCGAGGCCATAACACCCCGACGCCGGTATTTTTTGCCATGGCCGATACTTATCACACTATCAAGACCCCTTCCGAAGCCGTTTTCAAAGAAAAGATGAGTAAATTTCTTGCTTTCGCTCATCCGGTGGGAACTATAGAAGAAGCAAAAGACATTATTTCCAGATATTCAAAAAAATATTTTGATGCCAGGCATGTCTGTTGGGCCTATATGCTCGGCTCAGCCCGCGAACGTTTTCTCAGTTCTGACAACGGTGAGCCTTCGGGAACAGCCGGCAAACCAATTCTCGGCCAGATTAATTCATTCGGCCTTACAGACATTGTGATAGTGGTCGTGAGATATTTCGGAGGTATCAAACTGGGAACTTCAGGACTTATAGCCGCATATCGCGAAGCCGCCAGAATGGCCTTGAGCGAAGCTGAAATTGTCGAGCGACACGACATGTCCGAAATATCGTTTACATTCCCATACCTGGCGATGAACGATGTGATGAAACTCACCAAAAGCGGAGAAGCCGAAATCAAAAGTCAGATTTTCGACAACTCCTGCGAAATGACCCTCGCCATAAGAGCCGATGAGGCCGACAAACTCCGCAATCGTCTTGCGGACATTGACGGAGTATCAATAATCAGTTAAAAACACAGGCAGAATACATTTGTAACTCATGAAAGCAGCACTTTTCGATCTCGACGGTGTTCTGATAGACACCGAACCGGTATATACTGAAATATGGAGCAATATCGAACGCCATTTTCCGACCGGCATCGACAATTTCGCACAAAGAATAAAAGGCACAACCTTACCCGACATTCTTAGCCAATATTTCAGAAAAGAAGACTATGCAGCCATCATAAGCATGCTTACAGAGGCCGAAGACAACATGGAATATCCACTCTTCACCGGCACTGTGCCATTCCTCAAAAAGCTCAAGGAGGCACAAATTCCCGCCGCTATAGTCACAAGTAGCAACGACATCAAAATGCGCCGTCTTTTCGCAATGTACCCGGGCTTCAACGAATTCTTCGACGCCATCATCACAGACTCGCACGTAAAACGAAGCAAGCCCGACCCCGAAGGCTACCTCCTCGCAGCCTCAAAGCTCGGAGTAGAACCCGCCGACTGCGTAGTCTTCGAAGATTCCTTCAACGGCCTCAAGGCCGGCGTTGCCGCCGGCGCCTCTGTCGTAGCCATCGCTACAACAAACTCCGCAGATTCCCTCCGCCAATACACCACCTTAATCGCCACCGACCTAAGCGATAAAAGCCTCGACGCTTTATTTTGACAACAGCTTATAACTTACCCTGCGGGTTATTCGAATAACTGCATCGAACAACCCGCAGGGAACTAAATAATCCAACCACTATCCTTATTAAAATTCGTTGGCGAACACTTGTTTTAGCCATTTGTCGAGACTGTTGGTTCTCACGGCTACATCAAGAATCGTGAACCGCCTGCGAATCATCTGTGCTTTCACTGCACTTGAATACAGACGCTGACGGCTTATGCCTATCTGTTCGGGTTCGGTGGGCGCTCCTACGAGTCGAAGAGATTCGCGCAATTCTTCGAATGACACCAATTGGTGCTCCAGTCGAGCCTTTATATCCGGCCAGTTTTGCTTCAGAAGTGTCAGCTGATGGCGAAGAGCGTCGTTGGCGACATACTTGGCAGATAGTTCGGTCTCGCCAATTGTCGGGAAATCGGTGTCTCTGAACACTTCGCGCGAGGCTCTTATCTGATCTTCAAGAGAAGGCCAACCGGCCACGCATGCATCTATATCAAGATTTCCGATATCTTCCTTGAGCATCTGCTCATACAAAGCGGTAGACATAAGTGTTCCTATACTTACCTGAAAACCGTGGCTTGGTGTAGTGCCGTCGTCCATGGTATGGTGCTCCATATTCCATAAATGCGAAAACTGATGGTCGGCACCGGAGGCGGGGCGGCTGGTCTGATGCGCCTGCATTGCGAAACCGCTCATAATCAACCCTTCGATTAGACTATATATAGCCTTCTTGTCGCCGGATTTTATAAGCGACGGATTGGCAAGCGCGCTTTTGAGGCTACCCTGCACCAGTTCCCATGCGAAAGAATCGATCGGTTCAATCCCAAGAGCATCGGAAATAATCCAGTCGGCACCGGCGGGTATTTTGGCAAAAAGATCGGCATAACCGCTGGCCGTCATATCGGCCGGCGCCTGAGCTATCACGGAAATGTCGGCTACCACGGCGAGAGGAGCCGGACAACTGAATGTCTGCTTGGCCCCGTCTTTGGTAATCGATGCTCCATATGCGGTATAACCGTCCATTGAGGCTGCCGTAGAGACATTCATATATCTTTTGCCGCAATGGTGCGACGACAATTTTGCAAGGTCGTTGATTGTTCCTGAGCCCACCGCGACCGCAACCGCATCTGTGGCGCCAAGCACCTTGTCGAGGCTCTCCACATATTTCCATTCTGCATGAAGATCACGGTCGGATAGTATGAAGGCTTCTTCCGGATTAAGGCCGGCGTCCTTGAGAAGTGTATTAACCTTCTCCCCGGCGATACTCCAGGTTGTCGGGTCGGCGATAACTATCGGCCGGCTGTTCGGAAACATATTCGCAAACATGTTCGCAACACCATCAATAGCGTCTTCGGCTATCAGAAGCCCCTTGGTATCTGTGGCTCGTTCAAGAGCCTGTTCTATTATAGTCATTTCTTTATACGTTTATTTTTTTCAAACGGTCCATCAGCATCGCCGGTCCAACGGAAAAGGGTCAACATTGAACTCTGCTGAGGTTTAGAAGAATTGCGTGATATATAGTAAAGACTGTTTCCGATGTAACAGATTCCTGTAGAGCCATACGGAAATCTCCAGCCATAGATTCCGGTTGAAGCATCATATATGCCCATCTTCTTCAACGGCAGCACGTCGCCGTATTCTTCTGTATCGCGACCTCTCAAAATCTCTTTTTCAGCCTTAGAATCGAGGTCGATGGCAAACATGGAAAAATTGGGGTATTCGGTCTTCTTGCCTTTATAAACAGCCGCAATAAGCGAATTTATCTCCGGATTGTAGTTTAAGTTCTGTATACCCCACTCTGTATTGCCCGTATAGACAAAATATCGGCACAGAGGAGCGGCAGGACCGCTCTTGTGGGGATTTTCCTGATTAAGGGGCTTTTCGTATTTCTTCCAGTCGCTTACATCATAGACAAGAAGATGCTGATAGTCATTATCCGTGCGCTCGACATCGCCGTATATTCCATATGCCACATAAAGGACCGTAGCATTGCTCGGCTGGCCCGGCAGTGGCGCGAAGGCCACGCCGTCAATACCTGAGCAGCCATACCGATGTTCTACCTCTTTCCCTTTATTGATTACTGTCGCATAATAATCTTTATCTACATCACCAAGGTAGACTGTAGACATAAGATTCTCATCGTCGGGCGTCATTCCGGGGTGCGTTATCTTATCGCCGTCAAAGATGGCGATATAAAATGCGCTTCGGCGGTTACGGGCATCTTCTCCGGCTATTCCAACTCCGATTACATCATTTTTATATTCGATGGAGCCATAAATGCGACCGTCGGCAGGATTAAGAGACAGACACCCGAGATGACCTGTCAACCCATCGACACTACCGATAAGATTGCCTTCAAAGTCAGTCTTGATAAGCTTTGTCGTGAAAGAAAAATACACACACTTCTTATCCACATCAACGACTATTCCCTGCACATGATGTTTCCCTTGATAACCCGAGAAAATGGAGTCCGGCAATTCTGTAAAGACTGCATCGGCATTGACCGTACGGGCTGCATTCATGGCAGACTCTTGCCCGGTCGCACTCACGACAAGAGCCATCTTCACACATATAAGACCGATAAACAAACGATTCATATACTTCTTTATAACATTTAAATACCAGATATCAGCCACACGATTATTCACGGACAATCTGCACATTTACCGTATCACTGTCCTTGATATATTTCGAGTAGCGGCTGTAACCGCTTTTCAGAAAAGTAAGATTGGATTCGGCCGGCACCTCAATGGTATAGTTGCCTTTCTTGTCGGTATATACTTTGACATCTGTCATATCCGACGAGACTTCCACTCCTTCTATAGGCGTTGCCTGTATATCGCGCACACAGCCCGATATCTTTCTGAGAGCGGCCTTTCGTTTCGACTTCGGCGCGGTTTTGGTCTTTTCGGCAGCCACTACATCGGTTTTAAACGTCTCATTGCCGGAGCCAACCCAGATAGGTATCGTATGTCTGATATCTGTTGACGACGCTCCAATCTGTATTTCGAATTTTCCCTCTTCAAGGTAACGATTGCCATTTTCATCTGTAAGATACAGCTCTTTGACGGGTATGTCTACCGCAAATGTCTCGGTTGCTCCGGGAGCAATTTCTTTTTTCAGAAAACCCTTGAGCTGGCGGATTGGTGTTACAATCGAACTTACGACATCGCGCACATATACCTGCACCACCTCCTTGCCGGCCCGGTCTCCTGCATTTCGGATATCGGCTGTGACGTGAATTGTGTCAAAGGGCATATAAACCTCCTTGTCGGTATCAGCCGATATGTATTCAAACTCAGTATAACTGAGTCCGTGTCCAAAGCTCCATAAAGGCAAGGGGGTCGAAAAGACATAATCTCTACCGGGATTTTCGTATGAGCCCGGTCTTTTATAGTAACCCTTGTCTGAGGGCAAATAGTTGTAGTAAACCGGCAACTGACCGGTTGAGCGCGGGAAAGAAAAATTAAGTTTACCCGACGGATTCACATTGCCGAACAAAATATCCGCAATACTCTCGCCTTCTTTTTCACCGCCATACCATTGAACAAGGATTGCCGGCACATTTTCGGCCGCCCATGGAATTGCAAATGGCTTGCCCGAAACAAGGACAAGAACCACCGGCGTACCCGTCGAAGCAACTCTCCGAACCAGTTCCTCCTGTGCCCCCGTAAGCTCAATCTCACTTAAATCGACACCTTCGCCAGAGGTAGAAGCTCCGCTCTCTCGTACGAAAACTGTAGAAGAGCTGCCGACAAATACAACTGCCACATCGCTTTCACGGGCAAGTCGCACAGCTTCGTCTATGCCTGCGGTGTCAAGCGAGGAAAGAGAACACCCTTTGGAATAGCCAACCTCCACCTTGTCGCCGACAAGCTTTCTGATTCCGTCCAGTGGCGTCACCCCATCATCTGGATTCTTACTCCAGGTATAATCTCCAAACTGCACACATGCGGCATTAGGACCGATTACAGCAAGTTTTTTGATTTTATTCCGATTGAGAGGCAAAAGGCTGTTATCGTTTTTCAGCAAAACTACAGACTCATCGGCAATTCTACGCGAAAGTCGGGCTCCTTCGTCGCTTCCGACAGGAAGATAAAAACTGCAACGCTCAAGATAGGGGTCGTCCATGAGGCCGGTCTCTATCTTTGCCCGCAATATTCGCCGCACTGCTTCATCGACATACCGTTCATCTATTCTTCCGGCCGCGATATTCTCTTCCAGCGTCGAAAATGTATTGCTTGAAGCCTCTGCATCGATTCCGGCAGTCAATCCCTGATAAGCAGCATCAAAATTGGTTTCTGCCGTACGATGCACATTTTTGAGCATATTGAGTGTACCCCAATCGGTATAAACATACCCTCTGAAGCCGAATTTACCCCTCAGTACATCTGTCAAAAGAAACCGAGACGCTGAGTTAGGAACATGGTTCCATGAATTATAGCTCGACATAACCGCCATTACCGGAGTGTTCTCCAGAACAGTCTCGAAAGGCTTCAGATATATATCGAACAAATCGCGGGTTCCGCACTCCACAGATGCGATGTTGAGACCACTGTTAGGCTTCCCATGCGGTCCATAGTGCTTTAGCATAGGCGACGTTCCTCCATCGAGATACCCCTGTACCTGAGCAAGCGACATCACCGAACAAAGCCACGGGTCCTCGCCGAACGATTCCTCGGTGCGCCCCCAGCGCAATTCCCTTACCACATCCATGCATGGTGCGAACACTTGCTTAATACCAAGAGTATTAAGTTCGCCAGATATGTATTTTGTCATTTCTCTGGCAAGAGCCGGATTGAATGTGCTCCCTACTGCTATTGTCTGAGGATAGACAGTGCAGCCTTCATGAATCACACCGTGGAGCGACTCGCCACAGGGAAAGGCCGGAATGCCAAGACGTGTTTCTTCAAGCAGATATTTCTGAACCTCATAAAAATTCTTTTTCACACTCTCAGCCGTGAGAGGGAAGCCCTCGAAAAAACCATAAGGAAGGGTCTTGCATTTCTCTTCCAGCTTGGCCTTGTCGAGTTCTTGTCCGTCGTAAATCTGCCACGAGTGAATATGACTCATCTGAGCTATTTTTTCTTCAAGAGTCATGCGACTGAGCGCATCTTCCACTCTAACTTCTGTCGGCAACGATGGATTCTTATATGGAAGAACATCTTTAGCCGCCACACTCAGCGAAACTGAAGCCGCCAATAGAGCTATTATCGATTTATTCATGATAATCTATCTGGTTAACGGAATTTCAATTCTGTGTTCAGGGGCCTGGTTGGCATCATAAGTCACAACGCTTATCATGTTTTCATCGGCCTCGGCTTCCAACAGGACACCATCGTCATGAATGATTATAGGGAAACTGTTATTATAGCCCTGCGTGTCCTTTGGAACAAATTTATATCTGTGATAATGACCGCACAACATAAGGTCTATACCGGCATCATTGAGCAATGGCATAAACTTTTCGCTTAACTCATGCGTGCCATACCAGGCACCGGGAGTACCGTCGGGCGGCATGTGCATAAACACTATCTTCACCGGGGCGCTCTTGAATTCTTCCGAAGCCAATACACTTTTCAACCATTGAAGCTCCTCTGCCCTGAACTCGTCATGGCACATTATATCGAGATTGCGTATATCATTGTCCGGCTTATCCTCTCCACTGTCGATTGCCAGAAAAAAGACGGGCCCCTGTCGGAAAGCATAGTATGGAGCTCCCGTAAGCGTCGGAAACAAATCCATATATCGTGTCGCAAACGAACCTCGGTTCTCATGATTGCCTCGATTCATATAAAAGGGTATATCCGATGCAAAGAGTTCCGATGCACTTTGCAGATAATTGTCGAATATATAGTCTTCGTTTTTCATTCTGGTAGTCATGTCGCCGTTGAACATCACGAAGTCATATTTTTTTTCGCGGGCATTGGCAAAGGCCTTGCGCAAAAGCGAATCTTTTTCATGAAAATCATTCCCGACGGCAAACTTTACCGATTTTTTGGTCGGGTCAAGCGTAGTAACCTGAAAAGGTTTATGCGCAAGGATATCACTACCGAAGCCTTCTCCGTAAATAATACGTGTATAGTCTTCATCAAGAAGAACTGAATTCTGCATTACGCGATAGCGATAAGTAGTGCCGGGCTTCAGGCCGGAAATCCGCACTTTATGGAATCGGCCGATATTTTTCCGGCCATAAGTAGAATCAAAGTGCTTGGGCCTTACTTTCTGATAAAAATGAGTGCCATCGTCAGGGGCTATTTCAATCCAGCCCACAGAATTAATGTTCGTACGCCAACATACCGTAAACTCATTCTCGCCAACAGCCTGAAGATACGGACCTTTGTCTATCTTTATCCTTTCGGGATTGGCTCCGGACATCGCCTGACAGACAAATAGCAACAGTATTACGGCAATATTTCTGATGCGGCTATCTTTCATCGGAGTAAATTTTCTTTTTGCCATTGATGGTTTATTAGAGATTTTCTGATTTCAACTATTTTTCGGCGAAGAAGAGACGGGAAGCCCCGCCTCTTCCGGTTAAATTCACATCATATCATATATCCGACCAGCCTTCACGCTGCTTCAGATTAGGATTAATCTGAATGGCACTGTTTGGAACCGGGCGTACATACATAAAGTCCTCCCACTTGAGGTTATAATCCGTTCCGTACATAAGGTAGCCGCTATCGCCATTCGATAATTTCACCCCGTTTCCGACTTTAAGATATGTCGCATTCTTATCGTCCGACGGCTTTTCGCCCTCATAGACACAGACGTCATACGTTCCGTCGCCATTGAGGTCATAGAGTTCGTTGAGCTTGGGTATGTATATTCCGGCCCATCCGTCTTCAGGAACGAGAATCTCACCACACTTCCATCGAAGTATGTCCTGATAGCGCAGGCCCTCCCAGGCAAGTTCGCAGCCACGTTCGCGTCGGATTTCAAGAAGGTATTTGTCCGAACATCTGTTAAGGAAGTAAGCGGCCATATAAGGGTCTGCCGTCTCCGGCATCTTCGGGTCCACCCCTGCTCTTTTGCGAAGTAACGCGATTGTAGATTCCCACACCTCTGAGGTCATTTCGCCAAGTTCGGCCTTTGCTTCGGCATACGTAAGAAGAACCTCAGCATAGCGGAACAATGGCGCGGAATTGTATGATACGGCCTGGCTTTCGACAGCGCCACCGTCGGTAAGAGCCCATTTAATCATCTGATAGCCGCTCTTGGTCACATTGAGCATTGGAGAAATCTGAGTCATCACACCATTTACCATTTTCTGATAATCGGGGCCAAGCACAGTCGCAGACAGACGTTTGTCGCGGTCTGCGAACACTTCTCTAAACTCGTTGGTCTCATATCCGGGCTTATCGGTATAGCGCGAACCGTCGGTCATCAGATAGGTGCATATGAAGGGATGAGTCATAGACCAGTTGCTGCCGGTAGTCGGCGAGAAAATCTGCCACGTAAGGTCGTGTCGGCGGATATCCGTATCGTATGCCACTCCGAATATCACCTCCGAATTAGCAAGCGATGATTTGACGAACAGCGATTTATAATCACTTACCAGACTCATCTTCTTGCTGTCGATGAGCTCCTTTGCCGCCGATGCTGCTTCGCGGAGCCATCGGTCATAGTCGTTAAGCCCGAGTTCTGTGTGATATTTTCGGTATGTGCCTTCGTACAGGCAGATACGTGCTTTCATGGCGAGAGCGACATATCGGTTGACTTGCGTGCGACTGGTCCAATACTTGTTTTCCATCGAGCAGTTTTCAGCTGCGAAACTAATATCTTCCAGCACTTTTTCCATTACAAAGGCCCTGCTGTCCTGTGTCTTGTAGAGCGCCTCCTGGTCGTTCGATTTGATTTCATGTTCATACCACGGCACATTCTCGAATTCCTGCACCATATCATAGTAGAACCATGCGCGCCAGAAGCGTCCGACACCCTCATAATGATTGTAGACGCTTTCATCTACATTCCCTTTGGCACGGACCATATTGTCGAGGTAGTAGTTTGTTGCCCTGAGTGCGCCCCAGTTGCTCGAGCTCCAGCCGCCTTGCTGGCGGGTTCCGAAAACCTCCGGGTCGAGGCAGTTCCACTTATTTTTTGTAAATCCCAGGTCTGAGTGCTCATCTCCGCCCCAGCTTGCAACCTGATTATGACGCTGAATATTGAAAGCGACAGCGTTTATGGCAGGGAGATTATTCTGGAGGAAGCCGTATGAGTACAGACGCAGCTCGTCCTCATTAGCAAGGAACGATTCGGAACCGAACGAATGTTCCGGCTGACAATTGAGATAGTCCGAGCACGATGTCATGGCCCATGCCAGAACCGAAAGTATCAATATCTTTTTCATGTTGTTGTCTTATTTAGAATGAGAGTGACAGACCCAGCGTCCATGTACGCATGAAAGGATAGCCGGTGCCGGCCCCGCGGTCGTTGGACGTGGAGAAATCAGCATCGCCAAGACCGGTGCCTTCCGGGTCGATAGTTTTGCAATGCTTGAAGAATGGAGAAAGTGTAAACAGATTTTCAGCCTGTACATAAACTCTCAGATCGCTCATGTTTAAAGCTGAGCATACCTTCTTTCCGAAGCTATAGTCAACCTGAAGGTTTTTCAGACGCACATAGGCCAGATTCTGAAGATAGCGGTCGTTGACAGTTGTCAGCTCATAGTTTCCGCTGTTAGACACATATCCGCGCACACGGGGCCAGTATGCATCGGGGTTATCTTCAGACCATACGTTTTCGGCTCTATGCTCAAGAAGGTCGTATCCGTATGGACGGCCATACTTACCCCAGAAGAAGCTTGTCTCAGACGACGGATACCAATGCTTGCGGCCAACGCCTTGGAAAAACGCGCTGATACCTATGCCGTTCCAGTTTGCGCTCAGGGTGAGGCCAAACTGATAGCGGGGAAGGCTGTTTCCGATTACACGGCGGTCGCCGGGGTCATCGACAGTATTGCTGCCGGTATTCACAAGTCCGTCGTTGTTGAGGTCGGCATACATAAGGTCGCCGGGAAGATATTTATTTGACTTCTGAGACACCTTTGCAACAGATGCCTGATTGACTTTTCCGTTGGGAGCATAAGTGCTGTCATTTTTAGGTCCTCGAGGCTGCGAATAGTCGTAATTGCCTACTTTTGTTCCTGTTGTACGGGCTGTTACCTGGTCCTCATGCTCATATAGGCCTTCAATATGATATCCCCATATTTCGCCCACACGCTGGCCTTCATAATAGGTAGAAAGACTCCGGGTCTCATTATTGAATTTAGTAATAGTGGAATAATAATCCCATACCATACCCTTTATACTATAGCTGAACGGTTTGCCTGCCAAACGGAACGAATCGCGCCATGTAAGTGACAATTCCCAACCATTAGTGCGCATGTCGGCATAATTGCCTTTCGGAGCTCCCGCGCCAAGCACGGCGGGCAAGGTCGGGCCTGCGGTATACATATCGGTAGTCTTTCGGATATAATAGTCACCTTGGAATGACAGGCGGTCGTTAAGAGTGCCGAGGTCGAGACCGACATTGTATGTAGTGGTCCGCTCCCATGTAAGGCCGGAAGGAACAAGACCGGGAACATAGGCATACGTCTTCTTAGAACCGTCAATCAGCACACTTGATGTCGAAGGATTCACAAGCGACATAAAACTGTAGGGCGATGCATTGCCATTGCCCAGCGAACCCACTGAAAGACGAAGTTTGCCATTGTTAAGCCAGCTGCGGGTCGAGGCCAGAAAATCTTCTTCTGAAAAACGCCATGCGACAGACGCCGACGGGAAAAAGCCCCATTGCGAATCGGTCGGGAACTTAGACGAGCCGTCGTATCGGCCACTGAATTCGGCAAGATATTTGCCTTTGAACGTATAGTCGGCTCGGAAAAGGATGCCGGCATAAGCCCATTCGTTGCCTCCCTCGCCTATTACGGCTGTGAGCATATCTCCGTCCATCAGATTGAATGAGGTATACTTATCTGATAGATTACCACGGCGATACATGCGGTGCCAGCCATATTTATTGTGCTCGACATTAAAACCGGCAAGAACATTCAGATAATGGTCGTCGTTGTTGAACTTAGGTATATAATTGGCAGTTGCATTGGCCGAGTAATACTCTGTGTTATAGTTGTATCTATCGAATTTCGAGAACGAACCACGCGTGCCGGTCAAACCGGGGCCGGTAGAAAAGTTCATCTGGGTGTTACGCGACTCATTTGTCTGCCATTTGTGCCACCATGAGAAATCTCCTTTGATGAAAAGCTGGTCTTTTACGGCTTCCCATGTAAGAGCGGTCTGGTTGCGTAGATATGTAATGTTCTTTTTCTGCCAGGAAGTATCTTCTATAAATCCCGCATAGCCGGAATAGACGGCAAATTCAGTCCACGTTCCGTCCGGGTTCTTGGCCTGCTGCATCGGATAGCCTTGATGCATCAGCATTCGCAAAGGGTGCTGATCATCATAAAGGACCATCGGCTCCTTAAAATCATTGATTGTCAAGCTGGTGATATTTTCCAGTTTTATTTGCGGACTAATCTGGATTTCTCCTCGAGCTCTGGTATTATAATTTTTGAAATACTGGTCGCCAACCTTATATATGCCATTGTCATAGGAATAGCGGCCCGAAACATAGTAACGGCACTTTTCGTTGCCGCCGGAAATGCTGAGAGAATGCTCAGTTGCCAGGCTGCTTTTCTTATAAAATTCGTTGAACCAGTTGTTATTGCCGTAGTACTCATACTTTTTCCCGTCCGGGCTCATGCCTACAGAAGACAGAGTTTGGTCGTTTTCCCATGCTTCGAGGCGGTCTCGGTAACCACTGTTAATCGGAAAAACATTATTGATTCCGTTTGGCTGCTGCTCCTCTTTTGCAACATATGCGTTCACAAAGTTATCGAACCATTGCAGACCGTTGGTCTCCACCTGATCTTCCCATTTGTAGAGGCGCTCATTTACAGAGATTCTACCGTTATAGTTGACCTTTGTTTTGCCTGCTGTGCCTTTCTTTGTTGTGATAAGAACTACACCAAAAGCGCCTCGCGCTCCATAGATAGCAGCGGACGATGCGTCTTTTAACACAGATACACTCTCTACATCGGCCGGGTTCACTGAACTTATGTCGCTCTCAACACCGTCGATAAGCACCAGCGGACTGCCGCCACTGCCTATAGAGCCGGTGCCTCGTATATCAATAGAAGAACCTCGCGATGGTTTGCCGTCGCCAAGTGTTATATTAAGACCGGGTATCTGGCCCTGAAGAGCACGGGCCACATTGTTGTGACCTCGCTCACCTATCAGTTTGGAATCTATCTGGTCTACAGCGCCTACCAGATTGGCCTTTTTGACAGTGCCGTAACCGATTACCACAACCTGCTCGAGTGCCTCGTCGGCATCTCTCATTTCGATATTATAGACAGACTTGTCGCCAACCTTGAATTTGACCGGATACATGCCTACCATCGACACTGTCAATGTCTGACCCGGGCGTGCTTTTATTGTAAAATTTCCATCGATATCGGCTACCGCAAGAGCTTTGCTGCCATCAACCGTAACCGATGCACCGGTAAGCGGTTCGCCATTTTCGTCAGTGATTTTTCCGCTTATCTGCTTCAACGGCGGCAAGTCTTTCGCATTGTCTGTGTTAGAACCGTCGCGACCATTGGCAGTATCCTTTTTGACAATGACAATGGATTTGGGCGAAACTACAGTGAATGTGAGGTTTCTGCCAGAGAGAATTTTCCCGAGGACATCGGTAACCGGAGCATTCTCGGCCTTCAGAGTTATGTCTGCTTTTTTGTCGAGAAGCGAGTGCTGATACGAGAATCTATACTGAGTCTGTTCCTCGATTCTCTGAAGCACCGATTCCACTGTGGCATTCCGGACATCAAGAGAGACAGTTGTTGACTGCGCTCTCGCACCAAGGCCACCAAGCAGCATTATCACAAGTATGATAATGCCTTTTAGAAATGGACGATAGTTGTACATAAATTTGGATTAGATTTGGTTTGTAAGGTTTTCTTGACCCTAAGACTCAATCCCTATGCTATCGTACCAAAAATTTCATATGTTATAAAACATATTTCAGGACGAAATGTAATATTTCCTTCATCGCCCTTTCTGCTGCGGTTTGAATTTAAGGGTGGCTGATTTCATATCGAAATCATAGATTTCACTCAGTATCGAAAGGGTCTCTTCGAGGTTGTCATCAGGAAGGGTGCCGGTAAAGGCATCATCGATACTATCCTTAGCCTCGGCCGACAATGCCACTTCATAATCATGCTCAATCATCTTTATAAGTGAATCGGCCGCAACATTGATGTATGTCTTTTCATGGCGCAGCCAGCCGGTAGCCTGATGACAGCCCCGGCTCTCAATCTCAAAAGTTCTGCTGCTTGAATTATAACTCGCAATATTCCCCGGACTAAGTATTACCTGCGCGCCCGGAGAGATTAATTTGACCTCTCCCTCGACAAGTGCAATCTGCATACCGGAGGCGTCTGGAAGACTCTTTATATTGAAAGATGTGCCAAGCACTCTCACCACAACATCATCAAGCGATATGACAAATGGCCGCTCCGCATCTTTGGCAACATTGAAAAAAGCCTCACCGACAAGAGAGACCGAACGAATGGAATCGTTCATAAAGCCCGGAGCATATTTAAGTTCGGTATTGGAGTTCAGACACACGTCCGTACCGTCCGGGAGAATTACTGTAGCCCGCTCTTTCGCTGCTGTCACCACGCATAAAGGCTGCGCTTCGTCGTTGCTGCCATGCAAAGACATAACAACAACCGCTGCCATTCCAATCATAAGCAAGGGCATGACGACAGCTGCAATCTTGCCCCAGATGAGCCATCTGGAAACGCTATGGGCGCGTTTCTGCTCATAATCGTCTATAAAAGCATCGACACGCTTTTTTATTCCGGCAAGTTCGGCCTCATGCCTTTCATCGCCGGTATGCTCAAAAGTCTGCCATGCCTGGTACAGCATTTCATCCTGTTCGCGTTCCATGTCGGAATCAAGATGAGTGTTTATGTTGTGTCGGGATTTATCCATCGCTATCCATACTCCTATAATTATATTAAGGTAACAAAACCACAAAACAGCAATATCAGAAAAACATGTTTACCAAGACTAAGCCTTACGCTTTTAAGCCCTTGAGAAAGTGCATTTTTCACAGTCTGAACCGAGAGCCCGAGGTTTTCAGCAATCTCCCTATGACATTTGTTTTCGAAACGCGACATTCTCACCACATCGCGTTGTGTCGGGTTCAGACGGTCGATAAAGCCGTTTACCATCGTTTCCAACTCCGCATATTCTTGTTCCGAAACATCTGCGCTGGCAATATTATCGGCTTCGGAATAATGTCCGAACTTCATTTCCGTTTTGGCTTTCCACGCGCTTATCAATGCATTACGCGCCATGGCAAACAAAAGACTTTTCACCGAGTCGGTATTCCTGATGCTTCCGCGGTTAATCCACAATCTGATGAAAACATCTTGCACAATATCTTCCGCATCTGCTTTTTCTTTACAGAAATCAAGGGAAAAAGCATAGAGGCGGCCGGCATATAAATCATAAATTCTGTCGAATGACGAGCGGTCGCCATTCATAAGATTTTTAATCAGTATGCATTCGTTTTCCACCTGGTATTTCATCGGTTTATTGAACTCTGAGATATCACTCAGCCATCCCTTCAAATGATTTAAGTGCACAAATATATATCTTTCCCGACAAATTACTTTCCTTAAAAGTACTATTAATTGTCCGGCCTTTCAAATATTAACAATACTTAACAAGACGGATGCCGACATCACATTCGTCCGCCATTAAAATTTAAGTTTTCAACCAAAAAATCACAGATGCTAAGAAGACAAGCATATCAACTGACACAAATTTGTTTAAAAAAATTAAATAATCAAATATGGTTTTGTCAATTAATGCATTTTATACTAACTTTGTGACACTAAGTTAACCTTACAATCATCACTATAAAACCTCAGAACTATATATATGGCACGACAATTTTTCGACAATCTCGACCTGACTATTCTTCACTCGCTTACCACAAACGCACGTACACCCTATCTTGAAATCGCACGCGAATATGGAGTCTCTGGAGCTGCGGTACATCAGCGTGTTCAGCGTCTCCTGCAGAACAAAGTGATAATCGGTTCTGAATGCCTTGTCGATCCCGAGACCGTCGGGCTCAATGTCATTGCATACCTTGGAGTATGCCTCCTTCCGGACGCCGATATCGACACTATCGTCGAATCCCTCGAAGCAATTCCTGAAGTTACCGAATGCCATATTGTCGGCGGCAGCTTCGACCTTATGGTCAAACTCTATGCCCGCGACAACAAGCACCTCTACGACCTCATCAAGAACCGTATCCGCACATTGCCGGTTACATCGACCGAGACCATGATGTCATTCTCCCAGGTTCTCCGTCGTCCTATCCCTATTTCAAACGATTGAGGAATCTGGAAATCGTCGATTTTTAATCGATGATTGGAGCTATTCTACAAAAATTGTTTAAATTTGCATATCGGAAGCCGGGAATCAGCGGCGCTTAAGCGCCATTGCTTCCTCGGCTTTTATTACTTTATCAGTTAACCTAAGCAAACACAATCATTTATATAATTCATTATGGAAATTTCCCATATCGAACACATCGGCATTGCCGTTCCCTCGCTCGACGAAGCGATTCCTTTCTACGAGAACATTCTTGGTTTCAAATGCTTCGCAATTGAAGAAGTAGCAGACCAAAAAGTGCGCACCGCATTCTTCCAGGTCGGCCAGACCAAAATCGAGCTTCTCGAAGGCACTTCCGAAGACAGCGCTATCTCGAAATTCATTGCCAACAACGGCGGCCGCGGCGGCGTACAGCATGTAGCTTTCGCTGTTGAAGACGGCGTTGCCAACGCTCTTGCCGAAGTCGAAGAAAAAGGCTGCCGCCTTATCGACAAGGCTCCCCGCAAAGGCGCCGAAGGCCTCAACATCGCCTTCCTACACCCCAAGTCGACCATCGGCACGCTGGTTGAACTATGTGAAGACCCTAAAAAGAAATAAAACATACTATATACCACTATGAGCAGCCAGCTTGAAAAAGTACAAGAACTAATCGCCCTGCGCACAGAGGCTCGCCTCGGCGGCGGCGAAAAAGCTATAGAAAAACAGCACGAACGCGGCAAATACACCGCTCGCGAGCGTATTGCACAGCTCCTCGACGAAGGTTCATTCGAAGAACTCGACATGTTCGTGCGTCATCGTTGCACAAACTTCGGACAGGAAAAGAAATCCTATCTCGGCGACGGCGTTGTTACCGGCTACGGTACAATCGACGGCCGCCTCGTATATGTTTTCGCACAGGACTTCACCGTATTCGGCGGTTCTCTTTCGGAAACAATGGCGCTTAAAATCTGCAAGGTAATGGATATGGCCATGAAGATGGGCGCTCCCGTAATCGGCCTCAACGACTCCGGCGGCGCACGTATCCAGGAAGGCATCAACGCTCTTGCCGGCTATGCCGAAATCTTCCAGCGCAACATCATGGCATCAGGCGTGATTCCCCAGATTTCGGGTATCCTCGGTCCTTGCGCCGGCGGTGCGGTATACTCCCCCGCCCTCACCGACTTCACCATCATGGCAAAGGGCATTTCCTACATGTTCCTCACCGGCCCGAAGGTTGTTAAGACCGTTACCGGCGAAGACGTGACCCAGGATGCCCTCGGCGGTGCAGAAGTACACTCACAGAAGAGCGGCGTTTGCCACTTTGCAGCTGAAGACGGCGAAGACGCACTCAGAATTATCCGCAAACTCTTCTCCTTCATTCCCCAGAACAACCTCGAAGAGCCCCCGTTGGTTGAATGCAACGACCCCATCGACCGTCTCGAAGATTCGCTCAACGAAATCGTTCCCGATTCGCCCAACCGCCCCTACGACATGTATGAGGTCATCGGTGCCATTATTGACAACGGCGAATTCCTCGAAGTACAGCGCGATTTCGCCAAGAACCTCATTGTAGGTTTTGCCCGTTTCAACGGTCAGGCTGTAGGTATCGTAGCCAACCAGCCCAAATACCTCGCCGGCGTGCTCGACAGCAACGCATCGCGCAAGGGTGCACGTTTCGTTCGCTTCTGCGACGCATTCAACATTCCTCTGGTAACCCTCGTAGACGTGCCCGGCTTCCTTCCCGGCACCGGCCAGGAATACAACGGCGTTATCCTCCACGGCGCCAAACTGCTCTACGCTTATGGCGAAGCTACAGTTCCCAAAGTTACAGTCACCCTCCGCAAGAGCTATGGCGGCAGCCATATCGTGATGAGCTGCAAGCAGCTTCGCGGCGACATGAACTACGCATGGCCTACTGCAGAAATCGCAGTTATGGGCGGTGCCGGCGCTGTCGAAGTTCTCTACGCAAAAGAAGCCAAGGCCTCTGACAACCCCGCCAAGGTGCTTGCCGATCGCGAGGCAGAATACAACAAACTCTTCTGCAACCCCTACAACGCTGCCAAGTACGGCTATATCGACGACGTTATCGAGCCCCGCAACACTCGTTTCCGCGTAATCCGCGCTCTGCAGCAGCTCGCAACAAAGAAAGTTGTCAATCCCGCCAAGAAGCACGGCAACATACCTCTGTAATATGAAAAAAGTTTTAAGCACAATAGCCGCAGCCTTGCTGATTTCCGGTGCGGCCTCAACAGCTCTCGCTCAGAGCCGTTCGGGCCTCCGGATCAACGAGGTCATGGTGAGCAACCAAAGCAGCATTGTCGATGACTACGGTCAGAAACATGCTTGGATTGAGCTGTTCAACTCGAATTTCTCCCCCCTTGAAATTTCGAGTGTGTTCCTAACCAACGACTCCACCCAGCCCAGGCTCTACCCGGTGCCGCTGGGCGATGTCAACACCGAGATTCCCAAGCGCCAGCACGTGGTTTTCTTCGCCGACGGCGAGCCCAACAAGGGCACATTCCATACCAGTTTTGTGCTCGTACCCGGCCAGGACAACTGGATTGGCATATACGATGCCGATGGCGTCACACTGATTGACGAAGTAACCATTCCCGCCAACCTCGGCCCCGACCAGACCTGGGCACGCACCAGCGACGGATTCGGTGACTGGGCTGTCCGCGACGGAAGCGAAACAGGCTATATCACACCATCGAGCGCCAATGTCATAAAGGACACAAACAAAAAAATCGAGAACTTCGCCGAATTGGACGAGAACGGCTTCGGCATGACTGTCATGGCCATGTGCATCGTCTTCACGGCTCTGCTCGTTCTATGTCTGTCGTTCTACGCTATCGGCAAAATCGGCTCGGCGGTATCTCGCATGAACAAGATGCGTGCACACGGTGTGGATAAAGAGGAAAAAGCAACTGTAGAGCACGACAGCGGCGAAGAAATCGCTGCCATCATAATGGCTCTCCATGAACACCTCAACACCCACGATGCCGAAAGCACCATTCTGACCATCAACAAGGTGAAACGTGCCTATTCGCCCTGGAGCTCCAAAATCTACGGTCTCCGCGAAGTTCCCGGCTCTCACCGCGCCAAGTGACAAACCAATATTATCATCGACAAATCATGAAAGAATACAAATATAAAATCAACGGCAACATATATAAAGTAGCCGTGGGCGACATCGACGACAATATCGCACAGGTTGAAGTCAATGGCGTGCCCTACAAAGTAGAACTCGAGCGCAAAGCCGCTCCCGTCAAGGTTGTATCAGCGCCCAAGGCTGCCGCTGCACCGCGTACATCTACCGGTGAAAAAGTAATCGCCAAACCGTCTGCCGGAAGCAAAGGAAATGCAGTTGTCGCTCCGCTGCCCGGTGTCGTTCTGTCAATTCCTGTGAAAGTTGGCGATACCGTCAATGCCGCCGACACCGTGCTTCTTCTCGAAGCCATGAAGATGGAAAACGCTATCCATGCAGGACGCGACGGCCGTATTGCTTCTATCAATGTGAATCCCGGCGACTCCGTGCTTGAAGGCGCCACACTCCTCACCATCGAATAATCAGGGCAAATCCTTTGAATTATGTCATTCGGTGAATTCCTTTTAGACAACCTCACTCAGTTCTGGCAACTGACAGGTTTTGCCAACGCCCAGTTCGGCAACTTCGTAATGCTCGGTGTGGGTCTCTTCTTTATCTGGCTTGCCATAAAGAAGAACTTCGAACCAATGCTTCTCGTACCCATAGGTTTCGGTATCCTCATCGGCAACGTGCCCTTCAACGCCACCGCAGGCCTTGAAATCGGCATTTACGAAGAAGGCTCCGTGCTCAACATACTCTACAACGGTGTGTCGCGCGGCTGGTATCCGCCCCTCATCTTCCTTGGCATCGGCGCCATGACCGACTTCTCGGCCCTCATCGCCAATCCCAAGCTCATGCTAATCGGCGCAGCCGCCCAGTTCGGCATCTTCGGCGCTTACATGGTAGCCCTTGCAATCGGTTTCGCACCCGACCAGGCCGGTGCCATCGCCATCATCGGCGGCGCAGACGGCCCCACAGCTATCTTCCTTTCGTCGAAACTCGCACCAAACCTCATGGGAGCCATCGCCGTATCGGCATACTCCTACATGGCCCTCGTGCCTGTTATCCAGCCCCCGCTGATGCGTCTTTTCACCACCAAGAAAGAACGCCTCATCAAGATGAAGCCCGCCCGCGCGGTGTCGCAGAACGAGAAAATCATCTTCCCCATCGTAGGTATGCTTCTCACCTGCTTCGTTGTTCCCTCGGGTCTTCCCCTTCTGGGCATGCTCTTCTTCGGCAATCTGCTGCGTGAATGCGGCGTCACCTCGCGTCTTGCAAAGACCGCCAGCAACGCCCTTACCGACATCGTCACCATTCTTCTCGGCATGACAGTCGGCGCCTCTACCCAGGCCTCGCAGTTCCTCACCCCGCAGACAATCTTCATCTTCTTCCTCGGCTTCATGGCATTCGTCATCGCTTCGTCGAGCGGCGTTCTCTTCGTGAAACTCTTCAACCTCGTGCTTCCGAAAGAAAAGAAGATCAACCCCCTCATCGGCAATGCCGGCGTATCAGCTGTGCCTATGAGCGCACGTATCTCGAACAACCTCGGTCTCGAATACGACCCGTCCAACTACCTGCTCATGCATGCCATGGGCCCGAACGTTGCCGGCGTTATCGGTTCTGCTGTAGCCGCAGGTGTTCTCCTCGGCTTCCTCGCCTGATACTAACCAATCCCATACAAACAGAAGCGCGCTTCCTACCAAGGTGGCGCGCTTCTTATTACTCTGCCAGGACCAAAAATCAAGACCGTGAACCAATTTGAACCGAGTTTAAATTTTTACCTAAAAAAATATAATGTAATTTTGGAGCCATAAAGCTAAAAGACCTTAAACAATAAACCGACTCTATGAAACCATTTTTTAGCCTATCACTCATTACCAGTGCCGCGTTATTAGCTGCTGGCTGTTCCGGGGGCTCCGACGAACCGACTCCCACTCCTTCCGAACCAAAAAAAGTTGAAATCAAAATCAGCCCTTCGGTAAGTGAATCGCGGGCTACTGACTATGGTTTCGAAAAAGGCGACCGCGTCGGCCTTTACGTTGTCAACCGCACCGACGGAGTTTCGGGCTCTCTCCTTGATGCCGGGAACTATGTCGACAACATGAGGTTCACCTACGATGGCACTTGGGTGCCTGACACCCCTATCTTCTGGAAAGACAAAGACACACACGCCGATTTCTATCTTTACTACCCATACTCTACAGTTAGTTCTGTAAAGGCCCTCCCATTCGCTCTACAGCCCGACCAATCATCTGAAGCGGCCTACAAGTCATCAGACTTCATGGTCGGCAAGAAAACGAATGTCGCCCCCACCGCAGAGGCTACGGTAATAAACGTCAGCCATATCATGAGCCGCATCAACATCACTCTCGAAGCGGGCAACGGATTCACAAAAGAATCACTCGCGGCATCGAATGTATCAGTGAGAATCAACGGTGTCAAATGCAATTCCACCATCGACCTCTCGACAGGCACCGTCACCGCTACAGGAAGCGCCACTAACGTGACTCCATTCTTTGCCGATAATACATACAAGGCTTTGATAGTTCCTCAGACTGTTGCAGAGGGCAATCTCATCACTGTCACAGTCGACGGACGAGAATTCAACCTCAAGAAAGGATTCACCTTTGTGAGCTCGAAGAGCCATAAATTCACTGTCACACTCAGCAAGACCTCCAACGGCGTCAATGTCAACATCAACCCCTGGACAGATGATGGCACAGACAATGGCGGCACAGCAGAATAAAGCCTAAAAACAATCGTTTGAAACTGTCAACATTAACGTTTCATTCTTTCGCGTTATCAAATTAATACCAGGCCTTACTGCCTGCAAACCAATAAAATCACCTTTCACCTCTCATATGAACAAACATATTGTTATCTTCGGCTCTGTGTGTGCGCTTATGCTATCGGCATGTTCCGAAGAAAGGTTTGACTTTCCGGGGGGAGAATCCTCCGACAAAAATATCATCGCTCTCGCCGGCCAAATCACACAAGAATGCACTACGCGAGCCAACGACGACGGCTTCGCCGACGGTGACGTAATGGGCGTCTATATCGTCGACTATCAGGGCACTCAGCCCGGCACGCTCCAGTCGTCAGGCAACCGCGGCGACAACGTCCGTCATACTTTCGACGAAGCCGCATACCGATGGAACTCAGCCTACGACCTCTTCTGGAAGGACAAACACACCCGCATTGATGTCTATGGCTATTATCCTTTCGGTTCGCCCGATGATGTCAACAACTACAAATTCACCGTCCGCACAAATCAGGCGCGCACATACGACAACGGAACCATGGGCGACTACGAAGCGTCCGACTTCCTCTGGGGCAAAGTGCCCGGAGTGGAGCCGACAACCAATGTCATCCGCCTGCCGCTCACACACCGTATGGCTAACGCCCGCGTGACTCTTATTGAAGGCAACGGCTTCGCCGAAGGCGAATGGGCCGCTCTTGAGAAACAGATTCTCGTAACCAATACGATACAGAACGCCATAATCGACCTCGCCACAGGTATTGTTACCCCGGAAGGCGAAATAGGAGCCAACTCCATCATTCCGTCGAAACGCGGCGACGAATGGCGCGCCATCGTCGTGCCCCAGACCATATCCGCAGGCACTACGATGTTCAGCATCACACTCGGTGGCATACCATATAAATTCGCTAAAAACGAGGTTTTCGAGTACGTGGCCGGAAAAATGAATAATTTCGGCATTCGTGTCGACAAAAAAGAAATGACAGGCGACTTTACCCTCACCCTCATCAGTGAGAGTATCACGGCGTGGGAAAACGACCTCGTAAGTCACGATGCCACTTCCAAGGAATATGTGATAGTGAATGTTCCCGAACCCGGCACCCTGAAAGACTGTATAGCTGCCGCCAACAAGGACTATAAAACCCTCAAAAACCTGAAAATCACCGGCGAAATCGATTCTCGCGACTTCTATTTCATGCGAGACTCCATGGATGCGCTTCAGGCACTTAATCTTAAGGAGGTTAAAATTAAAGCATTCGGTAGAGAAGAAATATATGGTATGGTTAATAAGGAAGACCAGATTCCCGCGAGTGCATTCTATTACAACTCTAAGGTTTCCGGGAAAAGCAGCCTCACAAGGGTCATACTACCCGACAAACTAAATTCGATAGGAGCAAGGGCATTTTACGGTTGCCGGAATCTTACTGGTTCTTTGATCATTCCGGAAGGCGTAATTGATATTCAAACTGGTGCTTTCTTAGGCTGTAAATCTCTAACCGGCAGTTTATCCCTCCCATCAACTCTAAAATACATAGGCAATGGGCAGAAGGAGAATGGCGATATAGACTTTGACGCATCCGAAGGCATAGATTACTACGGTGGCTCATTCTCCGATTGTGGCTTTACTTGCGAATTAATTATACCTGACAATGTTGAGCTTATTCGAGGCTATGCATTCAATGGTTGCACAGGGTTTTATGGAAGTCTGCGACTACCGGCGAAACTAAAACGATTAGGGTCTCACGCCTTTAGCAATTGTAAGAATTTGACTGGTTCATTGGAAATCCCTCAAGGGGTGACAGATATTCCGGAAGAAACATTTACAGATTGTGGATTTGACGGAACCTTACTTCTTCACGATGGTATTAGTACAATCGGGTCTTCCGCATTTCGTGGATGTCACTTTAAAGGAGAATTAGTACTTCCTCGGAACCTTGTAGTCATCAATAACAACGTTTTCGAAGGCTGCGACTTCTCTGGCGAACTTGTATTGCCGAAAAATCTTGTTACTATTGGAGACAAGGCTTTTGCATATAACTGGCGCCTGATGGGAACCCTCGAGTTCGCCGAAGGTCTTCTGACTATTGGAGCTGGTGCATTTGCACATTGTCGTAGTATCGAAGGGCTTGTTTTTCCCGAAAGCCTCGAAAATATACGCTATGAGGCAAGCTACTATGAGGATGGGGGTGCTTTCCAGGGCTGCTACGGAATTGGTTCAATCGTAAGTAAAAGCGAGATTCCGCCTTATATACAGCCTGGTGCATTCGATGGCGTTGCCAAAGACAACTTTACTCTTGAAGTGCCCGAACCCTCCATCATCCAATACTCAACCGCTCCCGGCTGGTGCGATTTCAAGCGTATTGCCGCACATCACGAGCTTGTATGCCGTCCGTCGATAGCCTGCGCTCTGAGTACAGAGCACAAGCAGACGCTCGTCATAGATGCTGAAGGCGACTGGGAGGTCGAATCGATACCCGACTGGTGCGAACTGTCGCAGACATCGGGCAGCAAAAAGAGCGAAATCACACTTACCATAAAATCATCGGCTGCCACAGAATCGCGCGAAGGCGATGTCGTGTTCCGCCTCAAAGACAAAGATTATACACACCGTTGCCATGTGACGCAGTATGGCTACCAATACGGCGAAGACGAATATCTCACCTTGCAGAGAGCTACTAAAGGCAACAACGGCGGCATCAATATAGTAATTATCGGTGACGGCTATGATGCGAAAAACATATCCGACGGGTCCTATCTCGCCGATATGCAGCAGGAAATAGAATACTTCTTCGGCATCGAGCCATATACCTCCTACCGCGATTACTTCAATGTCTACACGGCCTTCGCACTGTCGACCGAATCGGGCGTAGGAACGGTCAACGCCATACGCTCCAATCGTTTCGGCACTACTTTTACCGGAGGAGTCGGTCTGAAGTGCGACTATGATATGGTGTTCGATTATGCCTTGAAAGCCCCGACAGTCAATTCCGATAATATCGACCAGACTCTGATTATCATCGTGCCGAACAGCACCGACTACGGCGGCATATGCCAGATGTGGGAATCGGGAGCCGCCATCGCTTTCTGTCCGAAAAGCACATACGGCTATCCACTTGACTCACGCGGCGTAATACAGCACGAGGCCGGTGGACATGGTTTCGGCAAGCTCGGAGACGAATATATCTATCACAACGCATTTATAGATGCCTGCGGCTGCTCCTGCTGCGGCCATGTCGATGCTGTATTATGGGCCAAAGGTCTCGGCTGGTATGATAACCTCGAACTAACCGGCAAAATGCACGAAGTAGGCTGGAGTCATCTGATTTTCGACCCGCGCTACAGCGACATAGTAGACATCTACGAAGGCGGATATATGCACACCAGAGGTGTATACCGCTCAGAGCAAAACAGCTGCATGAACAACGACATACCCTACTACAGCACTATCAGTCGCGAGAGTATCGTGAAGCGTATCAAACGATATGCAGGCGAAGAGTTCGACTTCGAAGAATTTGCCGCTCTCGACAAAAGGGCATCCAATGCCGTATCAAGGAGTATTGACGTAGGGCATGTAAATATAGGCATGTACTCTACTCCGCCGCATATCCACAAAGGCAGTCCTCTTCGTAAATAATTAAAAGGCGAATAAGGCAGACTGGAGATAACAACACATTAACGCACCTCCCTCAACCAAATTTCCGTAAATCCCCAATCCCTTATTCGCCTGATTTTCTATTTTCTCATTCTTCTCCCCTCCTTAACTATGCACTATTAAAAAATGAAACACAATATAATACCACTATTCAGCGTTTTACTCTTGACTATCGGCTTGACCTCCTGCGCCGATGAGTCAATGGAACCTGACAACAATTCCAACGGTAAAGTAGCCATAAATTTCACGTTCAGCCACCCGTCGGCATCGCGCGCAACCGAGACATCTTTTGAAACCGGAGATGTCGTTGGCCTCTTTGTGTCTGAAGCCGGTCTCCCGCTTGAAGTGTCGGGCAATACCGTAAACAACGAAGGGCTCACTTTCACGGGCTCGTCATGGAATGCCTCGCGCCCTCTATACTGGAACGCCGGGAGCTATAACGCTTACGCATATTACCCCCGCACGGCCACCATCAGCTCTACCACCGACCTCCCCTTCGAAATCCACACCGATCAGAGCGGCAATCAGACCGAAACAATGAGCGACTATGAGGCATCCGATTTTCTGTTCGCTTCAGCCAAGGGGGTGTCGGCTACAAATAATCCTATAAACCTGCAGTTCCGCCACATCATGAGCAAAATTTCCATCAACCTTATAAAAGGCGAGGACTTCGAAGGCGATATACCCGAAAAAGCCACTGTTTATATCCACAACACTGTCACATCGTCTACTGTAGACCTTACAGTGGGAGTTGCCACCAAGAATGCTCGCGGCGAACGCAAGAGCGTTGTCGCCCGACAGGACGGCCCGATCACATACTCGGCAATCCTGGTGCCTCAGCGACTCGAAAACCGCGTACCCCTCATCGAAGTGGTAATGAACGATGTCTCGTTCCTCTATGAGAGCAAGTTCCTTTTCAAGCCCGGCATTCACCATATAGTCAACCTCGTGGTAGACAAGAATCCTGAGCAGATAAAGATAGAAATAGGAGGAGAGATTACGAACTGGAATTGATAATCGCAATATTTAATGTCCATAAAAAGGAAGAACCTTAATCTTTTGCTTTTGACCATTAGCGTGCTAATGGGATGGCTGGCTGCCTGTCTTTACAGGCGGCCGCCTGTTATTTTAGACCCTATGCTTACGGCGGCCGACGAAATTACCGCTATTGCACCAGATACAGCTGTCATTGTGCCAAAGCCCGAAAGCGCAACGAAAACGACACAATTACCGGAAAAAGACACAATTCCGGCTATCAATACTACTGAAAAAGAAATGCCCGTGCAGCAACTCGCCACAAGCACTTTCGACGACATAGAGCCCCGCAACATTACAGCCGACCATCCTTTCAGACTGGAAGCGGCCAAACTGCTTAGCGGGCGGCTCGAAGAGACCGACTCCGTAAGCCGCCACAAGATACTGAGCTACTGCGAGCACCTGAGAACATCATATACCACACGCGACATCGACTTTATACGCCAGGTATTCAGCAACAATGCCCTCATCATAGTCGGCCACATGGTCAAGACAAGCGATAGACCGGCCGAGGTTATCGGAAACAACAGCAAGGTTATATATCACCTCCGCTCCAAACGCGAATACCTCGCTAAACTATCGCGCATATTCGATTCGGGCAAACCGATAGACGTTAGCTTCTCCGACTTCAGAATCATGCGACATCCTACTATGGAAGGCATCTATGGTGTCACACTACGTCAGAAATATTCGTGCGGATCATATAGCGACGACGGATATCTTTTCCTGCTGTGGGATTTCAGAAATATGTCTATGCCTCTGATTCATGTGCGGACATGGCAACCATCAATGTCAGAAAATCCCGATGATGACGACATAATAGGCATCGGCGACTTTAACCTTGAATAACCAACTTCAACGCTATGACAGATCTCAGATTCGTCCGCATTCTACTCGTGCCGCTGATATTTTTGGCCGGTGTGACCGACGCTTTAGCCCAGCGGTTCTCAGTGTCGTCGTTCCGGCAACTGCCCAGCGATGTGTCGGCCTTTATAAATCCTGTGCGCGATCTCAACGACGAAGACTGTGGCCTGCTGAAGATAATCGCTTCCGAAGACTTCGCATTCTCCACACCTCTCGGCATAGTGAAACGCGAGGACAAAGTAGGCGAAATATGGCTCTATCTGCCGCGCGGCTCCAAAAAGATAACTATAAAACATCCCCAATGGGGAGTAATGCGCGACTATAGTTTTCCTGAGCGTATAGTCAGCCACATGACTTATGAAATGCGCATAGAGGAACCTGTCACTCCTGCAGCCATAGCCTCTGCACCTCCTGTAGTGACTACAGTGACCGACACGCTTGTTGTGACGCGTGTAGATACGCTTGTTGTCGCTCCGGTAAAGAAACCGATTCCGCTCAATGTCTCCCTGCTCGCCACTGCAGGCTATGGCGGCCGATCGAAGAGCTTTTCGGGAGGCATAATGGCCGTGGCCCTGAAACGCCACGGAGCATTCGTCCATGTTGCGTCAGACTTTGGCCGGGCCGGAGCGGCGACCGGCGAATGCGACAAAACCGGCAATATCGCCGGAAAGACACCGTTTTATAGCGGACGCACACGAAAAAGCACACTTATAGCCAATGCCGGACTGGCCCACCGTCTTACCGACAGACTGACGGTCTTTGAAGGCCTGGGCTATTCGGAAACCACCCTTTTATGGGAATTGGCACCGTCTGAAGGTGGCGGATATGTGAAAAACACCCACTACAGTACAGGCGGAATTTCATTTGAAGCCGGCATGATGTTCAGTTGTGGAAAGATAGCCATATCCGCTTCTGTGATAAGCATCAGAGGCTCCGAATGGTTCGGTTCAATCGGCGTCGGAATAAAATTTGGAAAATAACAGGAATATATTCATATGTCTGTAAGTCGCCTTCATATAATTATTTGTATAACAATTTCGGCCTTTTTGGCCGGATGCTCGGGCTCATTGGGGCCCGACAATCTTGAGCCTATACTGGAAATGCTCCCGGCTCAAGATATAACACGAAACGAAGCCGTCGTTTCGGCCTGTATCCATAAGCGTGGCACTGGCTCTCTGACCTACGCCATGTTGAGATATGGAGAAACAGACGGTATCGAACTACAGATGGCGCTTGAAGACCCGACTGCAGATATTGCAACCGTTCGCCTTCACGACCTCAGGCCCGGCACGACCTATTTCTGCTGCCTTGAAGCCGGAACGGCTACAGCCAGACTAAAATCCAATACTATCACTTTCACAACTCAGCCCAACGAAGCGCCAACTGTATCAGCGCCAACAGCCTTGTCGACAGGGCCGCTCGGCATTATCGTGGAATTCGAAATTATCAGCGACGGAGGCGAGCCCATTGCGGAAGCGGGCTGCGAAGTGACACAAATCAATACAAACACGCCGTCGCGCCGTATATATCTGCCTTCTGACGGTCTCTCCGCAGGGCAGCACCGTATCATAATCGGAGGTCTACAGCCTATGACCTCATACTCCATCATACCCTTTGCAAGCAACTCGATTAGCGAAACAAAGGGCCAGCCGCTCGAATATACTACATCCAACAGTATCGTTATCAGAGAGGCCGGCACTCTGGCAGCGGTCTTTGAGGGAAGCTCAAAGATAGAAATTCCGCTCCTGTCTGTTTCTGGGCCCCTCAACGGCGACGACTTTCGATTCCTTCGCAGTCTGCTCGGCGCTCCCGGGAGCGAATCGACAATAGAAAGCGCCGTGAATATGCTCGACCTCACAGACGCGCATATCGTCGAAGGCGGATATAGCTACGACGGAAGTCGCTTTACAGAAACAGACATCGTATCTACCGGATTGTTCGCCGATTGTGTGGCTCTGCGCGAAATTATCCTCCCTGCCACAGCAACAGTCCTGGCTCGAAACGCCTTTGCCCGTTGCTGTTCTCTTGAAAAGCTGACCGTTTCGGCGTCTGTAGCATCTATCTGGCCGTCTGAGGAGTGTACTTCGCTCAGTAATATCATCGTATCGGCAGCCAACAGCAATTTTTCCGCTATCGATGGAGTGTTGTACAACTATGACGTTACACAAATAATTTGGCTTCCACTCGGAAAAACCGGACAATTCAGCCTGCCTCCCACTGTTACGTCCATAGGCGAGAATGCTTTCTACGGCACCGGAATCACAAGCCTCGAAATACCGCCGTCTGTAACATCTATCAGCCGCGGAGCCTTTGCCGGCTCGGCTCTCCGCGAAATATCATTTCCCGACAATATCGCAAACATAGCCGAAAGCCTGTTCCAGAACTGCAGAGATCTTTCTGTCGTCCATTTAGGAACGGGCACCCGATATATCGGCAACTATGCCTTCGACGGCACTTCTGTCAAAGACATTTTTGTAGCAGCGACAACACCGCCGTTCGTCGCCGACCAGGCATTTGTCAACGGAAACTCGACTATCTGCGGAAGCTGCACACTACACGTTCCCGCAGGCTGCCGGCAAACGTACAGACTACACAAAAAATGGGGCCTCTTCGAAAAAATTGAAGAATTTTAAATAAAACCATTATGGATAAGCGTATCAACCACAAGACAGGACTGCATCTCCCGGATGATACCGATTCGGAGTACCTCGGCACCGATGATTCTGCGTCGCAGCTGGATTTCGGCGAACTGTTCTCCAATGAATTCACCAATATCCTGCCAATATATAGCTCGGCCAACGGTCCGATAGAGATATATACCGCCACTCGCTATGGCAAGCGCTTTATTCTAAAGGGCCTTAAGGAGCAATACCGCAACGATCCTATCTATACCATGAATCTTGCCAAGGAGTTTGAGATAGGAATTCAGCTCGACCATCCGAATATCAGGCGAACCATAGGGCTTGAGACTGTTGAGGGCATTGGCAAGGTTATCGTTCTCGAATATGTTGACGGGTGCATGCTCGAAAGTCTGCTCGAACCGAAATACATGACATCCGCAGCCGCCAGATCTATCGTCACACAGATAGCCGACGCTTTGCGGTATATACACAGCAAGCAGATTTTCCACCGCGATCTCAAGCCGTCCAATATTCTTGTATCCCATCAGGGTGGAGTCGTTAAAATCATAGATTTCAATCTTTCAGACAGCAACGATTTCATAATCCTCAAGAATCCTGCCGGCTCAAGAAAATACATGGCCCCGGAGCAACTCAACCCCAGCGCCCGGCCGACAGCTGTGGCCGACATATATTCTTTCGGAGTCGTTATCGACGAGCTCGCCGCAGTGTGCGGCGACGAACCATTGTCTCTACTCGCTGAAAAATGCCGGAAACAGAACCCCAGAAAGCGCCCGCAATCCGTATCAATGCTCCGCATACCGGGGTCGTCGGTTACAGACACGTTTTCGCGTTTTCTATCGTCGAAAACTCTTACCGGCATATTGCTCTGTGTCATCACGGCTCTTGCGGCAGCCATCATATATTTATTGATTACAAACGCTTGATTATTATGGAAAAGAATATAGCTTTAGAAGCCCTTGTCGAAATCACAAACAATAATCTTGGATATGTTCCGGCCACTCCGACAGAATTCAACGAGCTTAGCCTTTTGATAAAGAAAAAAACCGGCCGCTCACTGAGCCTGTCGTCAATAAAGCGCATATGGGGATATGTCGAATACAAAGGATTCCCCTCTGTCACCACACTGAACACACTTGCACAGTACAATGAATTCAAAGATTGGGAATCGTTTATGGTAAATAGAAATGCCATAAGCGCCGACGACTCGTCTTTCATTGAAAAAACGCTGATTAATACCGACACACTCGAAACCGGCGACCGAATATTGCTCGGCTGGGGCAACGGGAAAGCATGCGAAATAGAATGTGTGGCATACATGAGGTTTCGTGTCACCGATTCAAAAAACATCAAACTGCAACCCGGCGATACATTCACTCTACATGCCGTATGCGTGAGCCATCCCATATATGTGAGCGATATCGAACGCGGCGACATACACATTCCGGCTTACATCGGCGCAAAAAAAGGCGGAATCACCTCCATATCCATACTCCCGGGCCGCAAGGCCTAATGCATGGTTGCCGTCAAAAAAAGTTTGCAGGCCTCAGAATCAATATCCATAAAAAAATTTAAATCGGCGCACGATACAGAAGAAAAACATATAACATAGATTAAAAAGCCTTACAAGATGGCTGTGCGTCGTTTTTTTTTACTATTTTTGAAAAAAATAAACCTCATCCGACCCAGACTCTAACTATGGAAGACATCGAAGATTTTTTCATATCGATTATCAAGCAATCGCATAGTGCCGATCTTGCTGAAGCAGAATTTAAGAGATGCCTCGTTGATGACGATGAACTCAGGCAGCGCTACAAGGAATACTGCCATGAAATAGGCACATCAGAGCGCAACGGATTCATGGATTTCTGCAACGAATATATGGACGGGCAGGATGAAGTCTGGAATACACTAAGTGACTTCGACAATCAGGAATGAACAAATTCGAAACACCTAAAGATTTTCGTCTACCGGCTGAATGGGAGCCAACAGATGCCATTCTGATGGCATGGCCCAATGAAAACACAGATTGGGCATATATGCTCGATGACGTCCGCAAGACATATATCGACATTATTACAGCTATCTCAGAGCGTGCAAAAGTCGTTCTGATAGGCCCCGAATTGCCATCAACGTCAATTTTCCCGGCCAATTGCCGCCTTGAGAACCTCATTTTGGTGAAAATGCCGATTAACGACACCTGGACCCGCGATTACGGTCCGATAATCGTCACTACACCTGACGGCACACCAATTCTTCAGGACTTTATATTCAACGGCTGGGGCATGAAATTTGCCGCCAACAACGATAACCTCGCCGCAGCACGCCTTCATTCGTCGGGCTTGCTTTCATGCCTCTACAACGGCCCGGCTCAGATAGTACTCGAAGGCGGTTCTATAGAAAGCGACGGCAAAGGCACCATCCTCACAACCGAACACTGCCTACTCGCGCCAAACCGCAACGACTACCTCTCCCAGTCTGAAATCGAGTCGAAACTAATTGAGCAGCTTGGAGCAAAAAAAATTCTCTGGCTGAAGCACGGCCAGCTCGCCGGCGACGATACCGACGGCCATATCGACACCCTTGCCCGTATAGCTCCCCCCGGCGACATTATTATATATACCGGCTGCGACAATCCCGACGATGAGCATTTTGCCGAACTCGAAGCCATGCGCAACGAACTGAGTGAAATGACTAACGCCATAGGCGCTCCCTTTCATCTCGTAGAGCTGCCTCTGCCCGACCCTATCTATGACCCCGAAGACGGCACTCGCCTGCCGGCTACATATGCCAACTATCTGATTGTAAACGGAGCCGTGCTGATGCCTACATATGGCCAGCCGAAAAAAGACAAATTGGCCGCAATGATTCTCGAATCGGCCATGCCTGAATATGAAATAATACCCATCGACTGCCGCAGCCTCATACGACAGCATGGCTCACTCCATTGCGCCACCATGCAATTGCCCCTGGGCGTATTGTCAGACAACTATGAAAAGAACAATTAAAACAGCAATCATACAACAGACGGCAAGCCCCGATGCTACCGAAAACCGCCGGAAAATAGCCGAGAAAGTACGCTCTCTTGCGAAAGAAGGAGCTCAGCTTATTGTCAATCAGGAGTTGCACGACTCCCTATACTTCTGCCAGACAGAAAATGTAGACCTATGCTCGCTGGCAGTAGAAATACCTGGCGAAGCTACTGATTTTTATTCAGCACTCGCCCGTGAGACCGGCACAGTTATCGTAAGCTCCCTCTTCGAACGCCGTGCACCGGGTCTTTACCACAATACCGCCGTAGTATTCGACGCAGACGGCTCTATTGCCGGCAAATACAGAAAAATGCACATTCCCGACGACCCGGCATACTACGAAAAATTCTATTTCACTCCCGGAGACCTCGGTTTTGAGCCCATAGAAACCTCGCTCGGCCGAATAGGCGTACTCGTATGCTGGGACCAATGGTACCCCGAAGCAGCACGCCTTATGGCTCTCGCCGGCGCAGAACTGCTTGTCTATCCTACGGCTATCGGCTGGGAAAGCACCGACACCGACGCCGAGAAAGAGCGCCAGCGCGAAGCCTGGATAACTATCCAGCGTGCTCATGCCATTGCCAACGGCATTCCAGTCGTTGCTGTAAACCGCGTCGGGCATGAGCCGGACCCCTCCGGAGCAACCAACGGAATACTGTTCTGGGGCTCAAGTTTTGTAGCCGGACCTCAAGGTGAATTTCTGCACAGATCACCACACGATGCCGAAGACACAGCCATCGTAGAAATCGACATGCAACGCTCAGAGCAAGTCCGCCGCTGGTGGCCTTTCCTGCGCGATCGCAGAATAGATGCCTACGGAGACCTGACACTCCGCTACCGTAAATAAAAAAAAGCCGGATAATCCGGCTTTTTTATTTGCGGTAATATATGCGGCGCACTCTGGGCGATACCCATGTAAACAACTCGTACGGAATCGTTCCGAGAGTTTCTGCAAGTGCTTCAACCGAAGCCGACGGTCCAAAAATCTCAACCTCATCGCCAACAGACACACCCTGTGCATCTGTGACATCAATCATACATAGGTCCATGCATATATTGCCTATAGTAGGACATGCCACACCACGCACCACAAACGAAGCATTACCACGGCCAAGACGGCGGTTGACTCCGTCGGCATACCCGACGGGCACAGTAGCCACAACACTGTCGCGCGAGGTCACTCCACGGCAACCATATCCGACAGGAGTGCCGGCAGGCCAGTGTTTGAGCGATATGATCCGCGATTTAAATGTGGCAACCGGCTGCAAATCGACAGATACGGAAGGCGGCAATGGCGATACCCCGTAGAGCCCGATTCCAAGCCGAGTCATTTCATAGGGGCCGCATTCGGCGAAGCGCATCATTCCTGCCGTGTTCAATATATGACGTTTGAAATCTCGTCCAAGCCCTTTCCTAAGTTTGTCGGTCATGGCGTAAAAGCGTTGGAGCTGCAGTTGAGTGTAATCGTCAAGGTCCAGGCAGTCTGCCGTTGCCAGATGAGTGAAAACCGATGAAACAACAAGAGATTTCTGCGCGGCAAGACTCTCGATGAGTCCGTCGAGCTGCTCCTCGATAAATCCCACCCTGTGCATGCCTGTATCAAGCTTGATATGTATAGGGAAGTCTGATACACCTTCGCGCACAGCCGTTTCGACAAGCAAACTGAGTTCGTCAAGTGAGAACACGGCTGGCTCAATATTATATGCGAATAAAGCCGGCGATTGGTTCGTCACCGGATTAAGCACCATTATGGGCATTGTTATGCCGGCGTTTCGCAATGCTACTGCCTCGTCTACAACAGCAACCGCAAGATATGCCGCCCCCTGGCTCTGAAGTGTGCGGCCAATTTCGACAGCTCCCATGCCATAGGCCGAAGCTTTTACCATACCGACAATGCCTGTGCCCGCCGGAAGAAGACGCCTGTAGTAATTATAGTTGTGTATGATAGCATCAAGATTCACTTCAAGCACTGTATCGTGGCCGGCTCCGCATAGGGCATCGGCAAACTGACGGTCTGCGCCGAACAGAAGAATACGCGAATCGCGATAGAGGTTGCCGGAATGGTAACGGTCAAGCACAGAATATGCCTCGCGTGGAGACTCCTCAGAAACCAACATTACGTCTGTAATTCCATACTCGGCCGCCATTGCGAATGCTTTCTCATACACCCGACGCACATCGTCGGTTCCGGGCATGAGCCGCCCGAGCATAAGCACCGAATTATCCATCGAGCCGGATTGACGGCGCATAAAGTCGAGAGCCTCGCGCAACGACGTCAGGTCCGGAGTAAAAAAGTCGCTGATAATAGTGTTTCCAAAGATTCCTGTCTGAATTTCCCGGCGAGTATCTACAATCGGTTTAGAATCCGAATCAATACCGTCATACCCAAGCTCTTTCAAAACGGCATGAACAAGAGCGTGGAAAATCGTTGGGTGACATTCCTTTTCGACAGCAACGGTCCGCAAGGCCGGCCGTTCCGATTTAAGCCGCGCAATCTCTTCGCTGAGAACAGTATCGGAATCGGCATATACAATCAGATTACAGCCTTCGACAATTTTCAGTTTTTCGCGCACCTTGTCGGCATGAGACTCGAATTCGTTATCATGCTCGTTTGTTATCGGAGTGATTACAGCTACCTTATGCGATTCGCCAAGCATCTTATAAAAAGACGTACCCTGGCCGGGACCATCGATACCGACTTCGGTTATAATTCGCTCAGGGAAAACCCCCTCGGTCATATTCCAAACAGCAAGAGGAACGCCGATGCTCGAATTCCAACTACGTGGACTACGCCGCACGGAGCACACTCCCTGTAAAGATGTATATAGAAGTTCCTTGACGGTGGTCTTACCCTTGCTGCCCGTTATAATGATACCACTAACATAGCCAGCAAGACGCGCCTTTGCGAGCTGCATTATTGCCTCATTGACAGATTTTACCACAATGAAAGCAGCTTCCGGCAGAAGCGACGTGTCGATTTCCTTATCTATTATGAAAGCCCGCACACCTTTGCCATATAGCTCTCCGATATACTTATGTCCGTCGCCGACACGGGTTCGTATTGCAGCGAAAACGGTTTCAGCCGCATTCAGCACCGACCGGCTGTCGGTGACAAGATTCTTAATCTGACGGGATTCATAATCGCCGGTTTTTATGATTTTGTCGGCTCCGACGGCGCCGGCAATCGCTTCGACAGTATCAATCATTTTTTTCAAGAATTTGTCTGTGCTGCGACGACAGATATTTTTTTCGTGCCATAGCAGCTATATAGCGGGTGTCTGCTGTAAAGAAACGCTCTTCGAATTTCTCATAAATATAAGCAACACCCTGAGACGATATATGGACGAGATCATCGGCATATGCCCGATAGTCGCGTAAATCGTCCATCACTATCTCGAATGAAGGAAAGTAGTCTACGAAATCGGGATTCTCAGCGCGGACATGTTCTATAGCAAGATGCAAGGTCGCCTTACTCAGTGTATTCTCATGAAAGCCATCGGCAAGATGCCGTATCGGGCTTACTGTAAACACAAGCTTCCGCGCTCCATTGCCCCTAAGAAGACAGACAATAGCGGCCAGTGCGTCTGCGGCCTCTTTCACATCTATCATGCGTCGTCGGAACATAGACGCAGGGAATTTATGGCAGTTTCCTACAAGACGGCCGCCATCGGCAAGCTCATAGACAAAAGATGTGCCGAGCGTAACAAACACTACAGCGCCCTCTCCTACTCTTTCTTTAAGGCTGCTCAGACGGCTGTTTATGCCCTCGAGAATCGACGCCCGGTCATCTCCACTGAACCGCGTGGCATAGTCAAGACAATGATAGCCTCGCGGGCCCGGTGTCAAATCTGTATCGTCATATTCTTCGCCCTCGAGCGCCCGCCGGAAACAATTGGCTATAGAAAGCGGATTATACAGCGGCCCGAATGGATTCACTGATATGTCAAATCCGCGCTCAGCCAGACATCGGCCAATCTCATCGGAAAAACATGAACCGATGAAAAGCAACTTTTCGTCAGCCGATATTTTCCAGCTGCCCCCGGCAGTACATATTTCAGTCCTGAATTTCACCATATCAGAACATTCGATAGTCAATAGACAGCACCTGGAACTCCGTGCGCCGGTTTATCTGGTCGGCCACTTCCTGATCTGCTTCCGGAAGAGTGAGTATAAACTCTTCTGTCAATGTCTGGCCTTCCTGAAACTGAGGATATTCACGGGCCAGCTTCTTTGTGATTGTTTTCGGACGCGACTCGCCATAGCCTTGGCTTTGAAGCCGCTCGGGCGCTATGCCGACAGAAATAAGATAGTCGATTACCGACTGGGCGCGTCGCGACGATAAACGGATATTATATTCGTCAGTTCCTTTCCGGTCGGTATGCGAGGCCATCTCGATAGTCACGTTGGGATTATCGCGAAGCACCTGCGCCATTTCGTCGAGAGCGGCCTTTGATTCGGGTCGCAGGCTTGCCTTATCGAAATCATAGAATATATTGTCGATAACAACGGGCTTGGTTATTGAAGCAAGTATAAAATCCACTCCATATTCAGCGTCTTCCTCGGCTATGTCGCTGGTAAATTCCTGCTTGGCATTAAGATAGCCTTTTGCTCCGGCCATCATCACATAGCTCACACCGCGGTCAAGAGGAAAAGAAAATGAACCGTCCGGCCGAGCCAGCTGCTTCTGATTGGAACCGTCGTTTCCTACAATGCGTATCACGGCATTCGGAACAGGCTCCTCATCGCGGTCAAGAACCCAACCACTTATAAGTATTTTGAGCTCAGGCAATTCAAATGAATACAGATGGTCATAACCGCGGTTATCGCCTCGGTTCGACGAGAAAAAGCCGCTTTCACCTTCGCCAAAAGTCATGCCGAAATCATCGGAGGCTGAATTGACGGGCGTTCCCATATTTGTCACTTTCCAGCCGCCGGAAGGCGTCTGCTCGGCGCGGAAAATATCAAGGCCGCCATAGCCAGGATGACCGTTAGACGAAAAATAAAACACCGAATCAGAGCGGAATGTCGGAAACATTTCATCGCCGGGAGTATTAATCCACTCTCCAAGATTTTCAAGCGAGCCGGCACGTTCCTTAAGATTTATGCGCCAGATGTCGCGGCCTCCCGAGCCTCCAGGCATATCGCTGCTGAAATAGAGCCATTGTCCATCTGGCGATACTGCCGGGTGTGCATAATTGGAAAGCGTATCGGCAGTAATTTCAAACTTCACCGGCGCACTCCATTTAGCGTCGGACCGTTGAGAAGTGAATATTTCTACTCCCGTATTCGAATTAGGCTCGCGGCGAGCACGGCTCAGATACATTGTAGAGCCATCAGGGGTGAATGCCGGAGTGCCTTCATCGAACTCGGTGTTGAGTTCGCCTTCTACAGGTTCGGGGCGCTTCCATTCGCCGCGCTCATTCTTGGTCGCGAACCATATATCGCCTTTCTTCATGCCGGTTATTTCGCTTTTATGCGTTCCGGTAGATTTTTCTGTAGTCGATGTAAAATAAATCTGGTCGAGCGATCGGTCAAGGTACATTGGCGAATAATCGGCACGGCGACTGTTGAACAGTTTGGCATTTTTGACTACATAACGTGTCGCACCTTTCTTCTCCTGACCCATTCTGGCCCCGATAAGGCCATTCTGTGCAAGCACATCGCTTGGTTTCCACGCAAGATACTCGCTATAGTTCTTCACTGCCGGCGCATACTGCCCCTGAGCATGCTGCATGCGGGCGAGCGAAAGATAAAGAGTCGAGTCGCCATAACCGTAGCGGATAGCATTCTGATATGCCGCTGCGGCTCGCGCATACTGGTTGAGGCGCCTGTGACACTCAGCCATTTTATATGCAACCTCTCCGCGCAAGGCTCGTTCCTCGCGCTTGGTAAGCTTGTTATATATCTTGCGGTAAGTCTTCGAAGCATCGAAATACTCACCGCGCTCCATCTGTTCGTTTGCTGTGCTTAGCTTTGCTCCTCCACACGAACCAAGCATAAGCGACGCAAGCACCGTTGCTGTCAGCAGAATATTTTTGAATGAATTCATATTGTAAAAACGGAATCGCATGCGCTTTATTGCAGACAAATCATGCGATTTTAATGCCCGAAAAGCCCATAAAGGCCATCGCAAGTATTCCGGCTACAATCAGCGCGATAGGCACACCGCGCATCGAGCGGGGAACATCGGCGAGAGCCAGTTGAGTGCGAATGCCTGCAAAAATTGTCAGTGCGAGAGCAAAACCTGCGGCAGTAGCTATCGAATAGACAACCGAATAAAGAAAACCGAAGTTTTTCTGCGCCACAATAATAGCGACGCCCAGAACCGCACAGTTTGTAGTTATAAGCGGCAGAAAGACGCCCAGGGCGGCATAAAGCGACGGCGACACCTTCTTCATCATAATCTCAAGCATCTGCACAAGCACCGCTATCACAAGTATAAAACTGATAGTCTGTACATATACCAGCCCCAGAGGCTCAAGAACATAATGCTGAAGCAACCATGTCACAGCCGTGGCGACTGCCATGACAAAAGTAACTGCCATACCCATGCCGAAGGCCGATTCAAGATTTTTCGAGACCCCTATAAACGGACATATTCCCAGAAACTGGGAAAATACAATATTATTGACCAATATGGCCGAAAAAATAATTGCGATATATTCAAGCATTGTTATACAGACGGTTAAAAAGAGCTATCAACAGACCCAAAACGATAAATGCACCCGGAGCGAGCACAAAAAGAAGAGCGCCGAAATCGGCGTTGTAGAGTTGCAGGCCAAATACGGCGCCTGTGCCGAGCAATTCGCGTACGGCTCCAAGCAATGTCAAGGCAAGAGTGAAACCGACTCCAACCCCAAGACCGTCGCAAAGCGATGCGAATACTGTGTTTTTCGATGCAAAAGCCTCTGCCCGGCCAAGAAGAATACAGTTCACTACAATAAGAGGTATAAATATGCCAAGGCTGGCATAGAGTGCCGGAGCATAGGCCTGCATGAGCATCTGCAGGATTGTGACAAACGACGCTATGACAACGATATACACGGGAATGCGTACCTTGTCGGGCACTATTCTCTTTATGGCCGAAATAGCCATGTTAGAACACATGAGCACAAATAGCGTCGCAAGGCCCATAGACATGCCTGTCATGGCCGAAGACGTTGTGCCCAAAGTCGGGCACATGCCGAGTATCAGTACGAAAGTCGGATTTCGCTTTATGATTCCGTCAAAAATTATTCTTAGTGCGTTCATCTGTCAGTCATAGAGTTAGCACAGGCTTCGGCGGCCTTGTTAAGAGCCTCCATAAATGCCCGTGAGGTAATTGTAGCTCCTGTAATTGCATCTATATCGCCACCGTCAGCTTTGATTCCAAATGGCATTGTATGCCCTATGGCAGAATGCTGTGTTCCGTCCTCGGAAAACCAGTCGCTCATACGTGCTCCAAGCCCCGGAGTCTCCGCATGACTCAGCACACGGTAGCCCGTAAGCCGACCCGCCATATCGAAACCCGCCAGAATTGTAAAACGGCCGGAGAAACCATTGTCGCTATAAGTCTCTACTGCCATACCGACATCTGCGCCCGACAATTTTGCGGGAAAAAGTGTCAGCCCGTCATATTCGTAAGCCTCATCGGCAGGATTGTTGTCGAACTGAGGCAGAACCTCTGCAATAGCCTGACGACGAGCTGCAGCCTGAGCCTCGGCTATCGGCTCTTCCGTAAGGATATTGACTCCTGCCAAAGCCGCACCGGCCACAAGAGCAATGCCGCAAAGTCCGGCTGTCATTGTCAATAATGTCGATTTCATGCTGCTACCTCCTTTCTCTTATTGGGCGAGAAGCGCCGAGGCTTCATATATCTGTTTATCAGCGGTGTAAAACCATTCATTATAAGAATTGCAAACGACATTCCTTCCGGATAAGCGCCCCATCGGCGGATAGTGGCCGTGATTATGCCTATGAACAGACCATATACAATCATTCCACGGCGTGTCATCGGCGATGTGACATAGTCGGTAGCCATGAAAATTGCACCAAGGAGCAAGCCGCCCGCAAAAATATCGTAAAGCACCGGATAACCGGCCAACAAATCTACTATCGCAAGTCCGGCAACAACAGTCACAGGAATCTGCCATTTAATAACTTTTACAACAAGCAGATAGACAAACCCCGCCAACAGCGCGAAAGCACTCACCTCGCCCATGGAGCCGCCCATTGCTCCCCACATCATATCGCTCTCCGGTAGCAGAGAAGGATTGAGCTGGCCGAGCTTGACAAGCGAGAGAACCGTCGCGCCTGTCGCTCCGTCGGCATCGCCGAAACCGGCCTCAGGCAAAGGCCAGCATGTCATAGCAACAGGAAACGATATGAGCAAAAACACTCGACCGACCAGTGCCGGATTAAAAATATTGCAACCCAGTCCGCCAAAGGCCATTTTACCTATACCGACAGCTACAACGCCACCAACCGCAACCATCCACAAAGGCAAATTAGCCGGCAGATTCAGAGCGAGTAGGAGGCCCGTAAGCAAGGCCGAAAAATCGCATATCGACAAGGGCCGACGCAGCATATAGCGAGTAATAAACCACTCTGTAAAAACGCAGGCGGCTATAGATACGCACAAGACCCACAATGCCGGCAAGCCGAAAAAATAAAGCGAACAGAAAACCGCCGGCAGCAATGCCAGAATGACATGCAGCATGGCTCCGCGCACTGTACGCGAAGTGTGGACATGAGGAGTGCTTGATAGAATCAGTTTCTCAGTCATAGTTTGGCTCTTTGTTTGGCAACTTTTATATAATCCAGAATCGGGCGGTTGGAGGGGCACGAATAGCTGCATGCGCCGCATTCGAGGCAATCGAGCACGTCGTTTTCACGAGCCTCATCCCACATTCTCAATCGACCGTATGTAGACAGCAGATACGGTTCGAGGCCCATCGGGCAAGCGTCTACGCATGCTCCGCACCGCACGCATGCAAGCGCTTGACGCCTCTGCGGTCGTTCAAGCACCGTAAGGCCCGACGTTCCTTTCATCACCGGAGCATCAAGACACACGGCAGATCGGCCCATCATCGGACCTCCGACAATGGCAAGAGCCTCGCCGGGCAAGGTCAACGGCAAGGAAGAAAGCGGTGTACCGATTGCCACCATATAATTCTTGCGCTCCCCGCCTGAAATATCTCCGGTAACAGTAATAACTCTTTCGATAAGCGCCTGCGAGGTCGACACTGCCTGCCATACGGCAAAAGCAGTAGCAACATTATTCACAACAACGCCCACCGACAAAGGCAAATCGCCCGACGCTATACGGCGTCCGGTCACGGCCTCCACAAGCTGCTTTTCGCCGCCTTGCGGATATTTAGTCTTCAATATCCGCAGACTTATATTTTCACTCGACTGCAAAGCCTCGCTTATAGCAGCGGCCGCCTCAGGCTTGTTGTCTTCCATTGCAATGACAGCGCGAGGTATGCCGCCTGCCTTCATCATCAGTTCGACACCTTCGGCAATCCGGCCCGGATAAGTGCACATCAGAGCATCGTCGCACATAAGATATGGCTCACACTCACATGCATTTATTATAAGCAGCTCGGGCTTCTGTTCCGGCTTTATGGCGAGCTTTACATGCGAAGGAAAGGTAGCCCCGCCAAGACCTACAATCCCGGCCTGAAGTATCTTGCTCCTGATTTCATCTGCCGTCAGCCGTTCAGACAACGTTCGGTCGCATATATGCGGAATCAAATCGCGCCAATATCTCTCGCGCTCTTCGCTGTCCGCACGGTGCTCATCTTCTGATGCGGCTATGATTATGGCCTTAGAAGTCTTGCCCCAGGGCATCTTAATATCCTCCACCCCCGCCACTGTGCCCGAAATCGGAGCATGAAGGCCGGCCGAAACAAAACTTGAATTCTCGGCAATGAGCTGGCCGCGTTTCACTTTATCGCCCTTGCTTACAATAGCCTTGGAGGGCGCCCCGATATGCTGCGACAAAGGCAGGCTCGCCCGCATAGGCAATGGTAATATTTCAATAGTCCTTGAAGCTGTCTTGTTAGGAGCAGGATGGATGCCTCCTATTTTAAAAGAACCTCTCATTCCGTGACTTTGTCTTTGGTTACGTTTTCGAAAGTTGCGCATATGGCGCCGGTCGGACATACGCCGAGGCACTTGCCGCAGGCCTTGCACAAATCAGGATTTATATACGACAGATTGTCTGCAATCTCAATCGCCCCGAACGGACAGATTTTGGCGCATTTGCCACAGCCTATACAGGCCGCCGAACATATCTTGCGGGCCACAGCGCCTTTATCGCGGCTTGAACATGCCACCCACACCCGGCGCCCACGCCGCCCCTCAGGTCGCAGCTCTATAAGATGACGCGGACATTCCCGGACACAGACACCGCAGCCAGTGCAGACTTTTTCATCAACCACAGGCAGTTTCGAAGACTCATCTATCCGCAATGCGCCGAAGCGACACACAGACACACAGTCGCCACACCCGAGGCACCCGTAGGAACACGCGCTCGTACCGCACCCTACTGCGTCCATGACGGCGCACGACGTAGCCCCGTCATATTCATATATCCGCGGCCGAGCCGCACATGTACCATTGCATTTGAGAACTGCTATGTGCCTCACCGACTCTACAGAATTGACACCCAGTATGGCCGCAATATTCTTCATGGCCTCCGCTCCGGCACCGGGGCAGTTCAGACCGTCGAGATTGGCCCGTTTCACGCACTCGCAGGCAAAATCCCGACAACCTTTACAGCCACATGCGCCGCAGTTCGCGCCGGGAAGCAAGCCCTCTATCTGATCGATGCGGGGGTCTTCGACAACATTGAATTTTTTGGCTGTCAGATACAGAACAATCGCTCCCAGAAATCCCAGGAGACCCATCAGCACAAGAGTATAAATAAAAATGTGTTCAGAACTCATATTTATCTATTGTCAGAAATCAATATCCAGGGGGTCTGTCTACGTTTATACACAATATATATAATAAAATAGCACACACAAGCGCCGGAAACAGCACAAAGAGCCAGCGGGCCGTCATCAATTCCGGCGAAAGTACCGATACATGCCACTGCAAGAAAAACTGCCAGTGGAAATACAAGCATTATAATGGCGGCTCGCAAGGAACGACCTTTGGGCAGACCGACAGATACAGCACCGCCGACCGCCGGAATCTGTGCACCCACCGGAATCCTGGCACACAACACTATCGGAGAAGACTCCGACTTTTTACTATCCTGCCCGCACGAAGCCGACAAAGAACAGCCCGCACATGAATGACCGGCCGCTCCCGCATCGACACTCACACGGGCCATTCCGTGCTCTACGGAAACAACTGTGCCACTATGAACCAAAGCATACATTTCTGAATAACTCATAAGTTCAATCTGTGTTGACCGTCCTACAATCCTACCAAATCCTTTATTTGCGATGGGGTAGATATAATATGGTCGGCATATGCTTCTTTAAGTTCATGGATAGAACGGAAGCCCCAGCCCACCCCTACGGACTCTACACATGCGCGACGAGCCGTCTCCATGTCTACGCCCGAATCGCCGACATACAGCACTTCAGCCTTAGGAGTCGGACACATCGACAGAGCCTTGAATACAATAGAAGGGTCCGGCTTTCGCGGCATTCCCTCCTCATTTCCAAGAATCGCACGGAAATTTGCCGTCGGGAAATAATGATGAATCAGCTTAGTGACCGCCTCCTGGTATTTATTGGATGTCACAGCCAGATTGATACCTCGGGCACTTAGCTCCTCAAGCAGTTCGGGGATACCTGCATAAGGCTTGGTCGCATCACAGCAATGGTCGTTATAATAACGCTTGAACGCGACAAGCATTTCATTAACATTCTTTTCGCTACGAGCGTCTTCAGGCAGAGCGCGCTCCATCAGCCGCCCTACTCCGTTTCCTACCATATCGGGGTAAACCCACAGTCCATGCTGAGGGAAACCAAGCTCTCGAAGAGCATAGTTGGTAGCTGTAGCAAGGTCGTCGATAGTATTCAGAAGAGTACCGTCGAGGTCAAAAATGACATACGTTTTCATCTCACAAAATCTTTTTGCAAAAATAAGGAAATTTTTCCATAATACATCGTAACGTATCTTTTTCAATACAATTATTTTTATCCAAAAGTTGATATGGCGAGGCTGACAAAGTGTCAGTCGACATGACGGAACACAGCCGCTCAACCGCCATTATCGTCACAAAACCTTTTTGGCACGGCTTTTGTTTATCTGATAGCGAACCGAGGTCCGACAGACCTCCGCGATATTAAACGAATATTATAACAACAAAAAATAAACACTAACAACTATGGGAAAAATTATCGGTATTGACTTAGGAACCACCAACTCCTGCGTAGCAGTACTTGAAGGCAACAATCCTGTTGTAATTCCTAACAGCGAGGGACGCAACACAACACCCTCTGTAGTCGCTTTCGTCGACGGAGGCGAGCGTAAAGTCGGAGACCCCGCAAAACGTCAGGCTATCACAAACCCGAAACGCACTATCTACTCGATAAAGCGCTTCATGGGCGAAACATACGACCAAGTAAAGAACGAAATCGAGCGCGTACCTTATAAAGTAGTACGCGGCGCCAACAATACACCCCGTATCGACATCGACGGACGCGAATACACTCCTCAGGAAATTTCGGCCATGATTCTTCAGAAAATGAAGAAAACAGCAGAAGACTACCTCGGACAGACGGTAAACGAAGCCGTAATCACCGTGCCCGCATACTTCAACGACTCTCAGCGTCAGGCCACCAAGGAAGCCGGCGAAATCGCAGGCCTCAAAGTAGCCCGTATCGTTAACGAGCCTACCGCAGCAGCCCTTGCATACGGACTCGACAAAACCAACAAAGACCAGAAGATTGCCGTATTCGACCTCGGTGGCGGTACTTTCGATATCTCTATCCTCGAACTTGGCGACGGCGTATTCGAAGTAAAATCGACCAACGGTGACACTCACCTCGGCGGCGACGACTTCGACCACGTCATCATCGACTGGCTTGCCGACGAATTCATGAAGCAGGAAGGTGTTGACCTCCGTCAGGACCCCATGGCACTCCAGCGTCTCAAGGAAGCTGCCGAAAAAGCAAAGATTGAACTTTCGAGCGCAACAAGCACCGAAATCAATCTGCCCTACATCATGCCCGTGAACGGTATTCCAAAGCACCTTGTCACTACCCTCACCCGCGCTAAATTCGAGCAGCTCGCCGACAAACTCATTCAGGCAACCGTAAAACCCTGCGAAGACGCCCTCCGCGATGCAGGCCTCAAAGCTTCCGAAATCGACGAAGTTATCCTCGTAGGTGGTTCTACACGTATTCCCGCAATCCAGCAGATTGTAGAAAAAATCTTCGGCAAAGCACCTTCAAAAGGTGTTAACCCCGACGAAGTTGTCGCTGTCGGTGCAGCCATTCAGGGCGGTGTCCTCTCTGGCGATGTGAAAGACGTGCTCCTTCTCGACGTTGTTCCTCTGTCAGTAGGTATCGAAACCCTTGGCGGCGTGATGACAAAACTTATCGAAGCCAACACCACCATTCCTACCCGCAAGAGCGAAACATTCTCAACCGCAGCCGACAACCAGCCTTCGGTAGAAATCAACGTTCTTCAGGGCGAACGCCCCATGGCTAAGGACGACAAACTCCTTGGCAAATTCCACCTCGACGGTATCGCTCCCGCACCCCGTGGTATTCCTCAGATCGAAGTAACATTCGAAATCGATGCCAACGGTATCCTCAACGTATCGGCAAAAGACAAAGCCACCGGTAAGGAACAGAGCATACGCATCGAAGCATCGAGCGGTCTTACCGACGCTGAAATCAAACGAATGAAAGACGAGGCAGCAGCCAATGCCGATGCCGACGCACGCGAAAAAGAACGCATCGACAAACTCAATCAGGCCGATGCCATCATCTTCCAGACCGAAAAACAACTCGGCGAATTCGGCGACAAGATTCCCGCCGACAAACGTTCGGCCATCGAAGCCGCAGTTGCAAAACTGAAAGAAGCCCACAAGGCTCAGGATATCGCCGGAATCGACGCTGCCATCAAGGAAATCGAAACAACCTTCGGCGCCGCCCAGCAGGACATCCTCAACGCCCAGGCCCAGGCTCAGCAGGCAGCCCAGAACCCCGGCGCCGGCGCACCCAACCAGGGTGGCGACAACGGCGACCACGTAACCGACGTCGACTTCGAGGAAGTGAAATAATCCTTCAATTCAACGATAACAAAAAGGAGTGTAATCGCTTGGATTACACTCCTTTTTTTCTTTTCTATTTTTCAATAGACACTTGTTTTATATGGTTTTTTTGTAATTTTGCGATAGGTTCAATTGCCTTCGGCTCCGCGAATCGGCCTTTGGCCGACATTCGCTATTGAACTATCGCGAGCTAAAGGTTGGCGTTGAATAATAAATGAGTAGACTATGTTGGAAGAACAAATGAATAGTTATCGGCTTACGTCGATGGAGGAGCCGGGCGATGAGCGTATGGCTCAGATCATGCGCGAGGTTGCCGAGGATGCACGCGAAAGCACTCGCCGGGCTGCCGAACGTGTGGCTGCCGGTATCGAGGCTGCCTCACTTGAAGCTCGTGCTAAAGTGGAAGAAACATTAAACCGTCTTCGCAATGGTAGCAAGTGAGCATAAGCCTGTCCTGATTGTTATTGCCGGACCTAATGGGTCGGGCAAAACTTCTGTTACCTCAAAGATTCTTCATCATGAGTGGTTGGAAGATTCGGAATATATCAATCCCGACAATGTGGCTCGCGATGTGTTCGGTGACTGGAACAATCGGGAGGCAGTTCTGAAAGCAGCCAAATATTGCAATGAATGGAATGTAGCTCAATTACTCAGGCGTATTATTGGCTGATTCCATTTCTTTTCTGAAACGCAAATCTGTCAATCGCACTCCTTTATATGTGAAGTAAAGTGCACCCTGATAGGCTCCTGACTGATTCCGTTTGTCCTCGGGCAGAAAAGTTCCTACAAATGGAGACAGCTTGTAAATCCTTCCCTGATATTCAATAGAATCATCACTGGCAACCTTCACCTTGATTCCGGAAGGAATAAAAAGCAACTCTTCTCCAATCTTTATATCAACAAGGCTGAATTTGAACCGCGGTTTTTTGGTATGCTTCACTGCATCGGCAGAGCCAACGCGCTTATTTCCCTCGGTCTCATTGCTCTCCGATGCCAAATCTTCATCTGCCATGGAATACTGTCTTACCGGCTGATTATTCTGATACTCCGTTACGATAGCATCATCAATAGTCTGAGCTATATCGCGAAATATATCGAGAGCTATCTGAGGTGCGACATTAAAAAATTCACGATTCTGGCGTATTCTCAAATCAGTGAGTCTGTCGATAGTCTTGTGCACAAGTTTCTCTACCTTATCATATTTGGCAGTCTGCAATGTGGCAAATATCTCGAATGGCAATGGCACTGCTGTATTATCCAGCTCTTTCGACCGAATATTCACAGGGCGGGAACTCTTTCCGATTTTAACCCAGTCCTCTCTGAAACTTGGGTTGGTGAGGATATATACATAACCGGGGTCTTTCATTCTTCTACAGGCTTTATTTCAGATTCACATACTGACTTACACACGAATAATTACCATTCGCGAATTACGCAAATTTAGCGATAAATTCCGACTCCTCAATAAATTTTTCAAATTTCCACCAACTAATCTGCGGTGCCTGTCTGAAGCATTAACCTATAGTTCACGTTTTGGACGTAACTATCATTATGCGTTTGCCGGAAGCATCGGTGAGCGCAAACAGCCTCAGGTCGCCGGGAGCTTCCTTTACGCCGAGTCTGGAGCGCAATGCATCGGCCCCCATACCGAAGTTTCTTGTAACGATACTGATAGCCGGATATTTCGACTTAAAACGCTTTATTACCGAAGACGCAAAAGGAAGCACTTCTTCCACCTTCCAGAACATTCCGGGAAATCCGGCAATTCTCTCTGAGGAAAAAAGAACTCTGGTATTGTCCTGAAACCCTCGCAGGCCGAATGTCGCGGCAAGTACCCTGAACGCACCCGTTTTCATCACAGCCGGGAAGGGCTCGCATATAAAATCGCCCGGTTTTATGGCCGGAGCCGTTTCAACTCGTGCCGCTTCATTTTCCTGCATTGCCGTAAATGAAAACACAGATGATTCCCCGGCCCCAAGCGTCACGGCCTCTATCATCGTATTTTGCGGAGCATCGCCCTCAAAAAGCACAGTAATGACAAGTTCCTTGCATTCGGCGGCAGTTCCGGCAGCAGCTATCGAGACCGGAGTCCGCTGAAGCGAGGCTGCCGTATGTGCTATATCGAGCATTGGAGAGGCTTTGATTACAAGCATGTTGCAGATTTGCGATATCTTTGGCAGAAGAGCCACAACGTCCGGGCTGCAATCAGCCAAAGCGTAGAGCCGGCCGCCATCGGCCGCCCTCCTGGCCGGATCGATAAAAGCCATATCAAACCGTCTGCCCTCAGCAACACATCGGTCTATATAATCTATACAGTCGGCACACACTGGCGTCACGACATCTCCCAGAGCAAGTCCTCTGCTATTATAGCGAAGAGCTTCGACTAGAGCCGGGGTTCGCTCAACAGCCACAACCGACGAGGCTCGCTTGGCCATATGAAGCACATCTATGCCAAGACCGGAGGTAAGGTCCACTACCGTCATACCCTCCGGCACAAGGGAGGCATGATAGTCTGCAAGAATATCACTGCTTGACTGCTCTCCGGCAAGAACCGACGGAAAATAGAAATCGGCAAATGACGAAAGCGTATCGCCAAGCTTGCGACCGAATTTACGACGGCATTCTATCTGAATAATAGCTTCGTTAAAATCAAGGCGACCCTGCTTTCCGGCATATTTGAGCCAGAGAGCTGCGGGGTCGGCATTGGCATTAGCCCTCACCCATTCGAACAGTGTCTGAGAAATATCCATAATCAACAATAGTTACCGAGGTGTCTGTCATCAACCTCTAAACCGACAAAAACCGACATTTGTTCATGAAAAGGGGTCGCTCTGAATTGTGCGACCCCTTTCTATAAAGTGGAAATTTGTATTAGTGCGAAAGCCTTATTACTTGCCTTCGATTGCAGCTACACCGGGGAGCACCTTGCCCTCGATAGCCTCAAGAAGAGCGCCACCGCCGGTAGATACATACGAAACTTCGTCGGCGAGGCCGAACTTGTTGATGCAGGCAACAGAGTCGCCGCCACCAACGAGCGAGAATGCGCCGTTCTTTGTTGCTTCAACAACAGCGTCGGCTATGGCACGGCTGCCGGCTGTAAAGTTGTCGAATTCGAATACTCCGGCAGGACCGTTCCAGAGGATAGTCTTGGAAGGAACGATTGCTGCTGCAAAGAGTTTGCGGGTTTCAGGACCTGCATCAAGACCTTCCCAGCCTTCGGGAATATCGCCTACAGGGCAAATCTGAGTGTGGGCGTCGTTGCTGAAAGCATCGCCGGCAACGCAGTCTACACCAAGCACGAGGTTGACGCCTTTTGCCTTAGCTTTGGCCATGATATCGAGAGCGAGCTGGAGTTTGTCTTCCTCGCAGATAGAAATGCCGACATGGCCGCCCATAGCTTTTGCAAAAGTATAGGTCATACCGCCGCAGAGGATAAGATTGTCGACCTTATCCATGAGGTTTTCGATGATGCCGATTTTGGTAGAAACCTTGGAACCACCCATGATAGCGGTGAAAGGACGACGGATATCCTTGAGGATATTGTCTACTGCCTTCACTTCTTTTTCCATGAGGTAGCCGAGCATCTTGTGGTCGGCGTCGAAGTAGTCGGCAACAACTGCTGTAGAGGCATGACGACGGTGAGCGGTGCCGAAAGCATCGTTTACATAAACGTCTGCGTAAGAAGCGAGAGTTTTTGCAAATTCTTTCTGACGTTCTTTCATTTCCTTCTTGGCAGCCTCGTAAGCGGGGTCGGCCTTGTCGATACCGACAGGCTTACCCTCTTCTTCGGGATAGAAGCGGAGGTTTTCGAGAAGAAGAGCCTGACCGGGCTTGAGAGCAGCAGCCATATCGGCGGCGGCAGCGCAGTCGGGTGCAAATTCAACGTCTGCACCAAGAGCCTTGGCTACAGCTTCCTTAATCTGGCCGAGAGAAAGTTTTGCGTTTACTTTGCCCTTGGGCTTACCCATGTGGCTCATGATGATAAGCGAACCGCCATCATTGAGAATTTTCTTAAGAGTGGGAAGAGCACCGCGGATACGGGTATCGTCGGTAATATTACCGTTTTCATCCAGAGGCACATTGAAGTCTACGCGAACAAGCGCTTTCTTGCCTTTGAAGTCGAAATTGTCGATTGTCATATTATTAAAATGTTAGTTATAAGATACATGGTCACTGGCGCTGTTCAGCACCTTTCCATCTGCAAAATTAGCTATTTTTTTCGTAAAACGCCTACTATAATCATAAAAATAAAGCCTTAAAGAATTAAAAAAGCGCCAAAGCGCAAGCTATTGGGCAAGTGGGCGCCTATATCGCTAAAACCGCCACACGTTAAGAGGTTGTTTAATAACATATGTGAAATCACAGGCCAAAAAATACGAGATGG
>CAJTOB010000009.1 GCA_910578035.1 uncultured Muribaculaceae bacterium | reverse complement strand
GAGAAAGTGGTACCATTTTCTCGGAAGTGGTACACTTGGTACCAAAAGTGTACCAAAAGCACCTCTAACGTTCCCACACATACAAACGCAACAGCAACACGTCTTATTATCGAGCGTGTAACATAACTATCTTAAAATCAATTAAATATGTGGCAATATAGGGCGATATGTTGCAACATATATACAAAAAAAGAGAGCCTGTTCAGACTCTCTTGTGATCCGGATGCGACTCGAACGCATGACCGTCTGCTTAGAAGGCAGATGCTCTATCCAGCTGAGCTACCGGACCTTAGGCCTTGTTATGGCTTTTTATAGCTATTTTGTGTGTGCAAAGTTAGGAATTTTTTTTGTTATGAGACCGTTTTTATACAGAAAGTTTATGATTGAATCTCTGGATTGATTAAAAAAACAGCCGGAATGGGCCCAAACTGATTTGGAGGCCTCCTCCGGCTGTTGTTATCTATCGAGCAGATTTGAAATCTGTATAGCGCTCTACAATCTCGTCGATGGAAATGCCGAGATTATCCATACTTTCGAATACTCCGGTGAGTGTGCTTTCAAAAAATTCCTCACGCTGCTCGGCATGCACTCGCTCGGGCGCATCATCGGCAAGATAGAAGCCCATGCCCCTGCGCGATATTATTATGCCCTGCATTTGCAGCTGATCATAGGCTTTCAGCACCGTATGGCTGTTGACAGCGAGACTCACGGCGAGTTCGCGCACCGAAGGCACTTTCTCTCCCGGTCTCCAGCCACCGCCAATAATGCAGCCGAAGGCATAGTCTATAATCTGCCTGTATATAGGTTTGTCTGTGCGAAATTCCATAATCAGCACTGTCGGATTCTAATTTTATGCACTGTAAGAACGATGCACACTATCAATACAAGCCCTGAAAAGATACCTACATAGGGGAATGCACCGGCAATCTCATCAAGCAGATTCTGCGCGAATGCCTCTGGAGTAGCAGCCCCGGCAACAGCGGCCTCCATAAGTTTGCTATTAAGAAGAACAACGACACCCACAATGATGCCTACAAGTGATGCAGCAAATGAGCAAACCAAAAGGCCGACCACACCAAGTATAAAGCGGTTGCGGCGCACCGAGACTATGATAAGAGTCGCCACGGCGACCATCGACATGTTGCTGAGTACATTGAAATACCGCGAACCCTGCGCCATGGTCCTTACGTCGAGGCCTCCTGTAACTTCCGACATATGAGCCATCATAGCGGTATTTACAGACGCTGCATCTGTAAAGAAAGAGCATATGCCGACAGCTCCATACCACAAAACGGCGAGATAAAGCGGATAAACCACAAAAATCCAGCTGAAAATGAATATGGATTTTTCAGCCCATGAGGCCGGGAGGGTTGTTATCAGAGCGCGGTTAGATACCATAGGAAGTATAAACGGGCCTGCCATATAGACCCAGCCGGCTATTCCGGCCCCCATGGAGTATATCAGGAAGAATGGTCCTTCGTTAAAATAGTGGCGCGACATGACAACTCCGTAGAGACTCAAGGCATATGAACCCAAAAGGACGGTGCCAGATATTATGAGGAGCAGGCGTATGGCAGGACTGTAGAATTTATACAGAAGCCCTATGCGGTGTATGCTGATATTATTGTTTTCCATCTTCTTTAAGTATTTCGATTATTTCGGGAGCCTTGCCGCTCACTATTGCAGAATAAAGCAGTTCGAAGTCTATTGCGGAACCATAGGGGGATTCAGCACGGACTATGGCATTGAAGCTTGCGCCCTCTGTTTCCATATACAGTGCCTCCTGAATCGGCATAGACGATGTGACGAAACCGAGTTTTTCAGATACAAGGGCCGTAGATACCGACAGGAGAAGCTCGCCTTTGTGAAGAAGCATGATAGTATCGTAGAGCACTTCGAGGTCTGCAACCGTGTGGGTTGAAATTATCACAGTCTGGTCATCGCCTATACACCGGCTCACCATACGGCGCAATTCTTTTTTAGAATCGATGTCGAGGCCGTTTGCAGGCTCGTCGAGCGAAAGCAGGCGAGGCTTTAGAGCAAGCGCATATGCGATATAGGTCTTGCGGCGCATGCCCAACGAAAGGCTTTTGAGTTTCTCGCGACCCGTAAGGCCGAATGCCTCCAGATTAGAAGCAAGCATATCGAGGTCAAGATTGGGATAAAACGCACCATGGAAACGAGCCGTGGTATATATATCCTTAAATGGGCTCTGCCAGCTGTCGGAGAGATAGAAAATATCGCTCATTGTCGAGGGCAGACGGTCGCCCGGATATTCCCCGTCGAATTCGACAAAGCCCGACGCCGTGCGCAACAGACCGGAGCTCAAGCCGAGCAGAGTCGTTTTTCCGGCACCATTCTCACCAAGCAAAAGGCAGATGCCCGGAGAGACAGCAGCATTTACATTCTTGAGTACAGGATAGCCGCTGCGATAACTGTACGAAAGATTCTGAAAAGTCAACATAATAATCAGAGAATAAGAATGAAAAGAAGGATTGAGAGCAGCACTGTGATGAAAGATTTCATATTGGTAGCGTTTGATAAATGTAGTGTTGTAGTCATCTAACACACCGCAAAGGTATGCAAAGATTTCATTTCTGCAAAATTTTATTGAAAAAAAATTTACGAAACGCAAAATATGGTCTCAAGGCTACACCAAACAATAATTTATCGTAACTTTGCATCTTGCAATGAAGTTAGCATGGAAAATATTCAGAGCTGTCGCCGTAGTGCTGCTGGTGCTTGCCGTAGCGCTTCCGGCATCTTTATACGTGCTTCTTTCCATGACCCCTGTACAAAATGAAGTTCGCAACACGGCGAGCCGCGAACTCTCTCGACTTCTCGGCGCACAAGTAGATATAGACGATGTAACCATTCACCCTTTCAACAAGCTATCTATCAAAGGTGTACGAATTATCCGTCCGACGGAAGCCGACACCGTGGCTTCGGTCGAGACAATCAGCGCAGGCTTTGAACTTTATCATTTTCTCCGGACCGGAGAACTCATCGTAGACTATGCGCTTGTAGATGAGGCCCATTTCAATCTATGGCGTGCAGACAAGACTTCTCCTGCCAATTTTGAAGAAATCATCGCTAACGTAAAGAAGGACCGGCGCAGTGGGCGCAAAAGCTCATTCCACCTGAAAATCAATACAGTAATACTGAGGCGTTCCAGTCTCGACTACAATATTCTCTCGGAGCGCCCCCCGGAAGGCCATCGTTTCGACGCAGCTCACATAGCGATAAGCGATTTCAATCTCAACGCCTATATCCCCGACCTCAGTTCCGACCAATATGATATAGAGCTCGAACATCTATCGTTCAAAGAGCGCAGCGGATTCGAACTGCGCCGCCTGCAATCGAAAATATCTGTAGGCCATAAGGGCTTGCGCGTAAGCGATTTTTCCATTGCTCTGCCGGATAGCCGATTCTCTCTCAAACCGGTTGAACTACACTACGACGGCTATTCCGACATTCCGCGGGCTATGGCCGAAGCACCCCTCACAATCGGAACATCGGCGCGAAGCCGCATATATCCGCCCGATTTACAAGCATTTCTGCCCCAGCTCGAGCATCTTAGCCGGCCTTTCGCACTTGAATTCGACATCAGTTTAGGCGACAAATCGGCTGAGATAAACAATTTCGCACTCTCCGACGCCGAAAGAGGAGCATTCGCTCTCCGCTTGAGAGGCAATGCCCGAAAAACGGACGAAGGATATGAATACAAACTCGAAAACGCCACTGCCGCTCTCGACGGAACAGAGGCTGTCGCTCTGGTATCTCCATATATCGGCGCAGCTCAGCAAACAGCTCTGAAATCTATCGTTGCGCAGGCTGTATCGCTCAAAGCAGAAGGCAATCAGGACCGCGGCAAGTTCACCGTACGCACCGATGGAACTGCCGGCGAGTTCAGTATGAATGCCTCATACGTCATTTTGCCATATAAATCCATCAGGCTAAGCGGAAACTCATCTTTCAGAAATCTTGACCTCGGCCTGATTAGCGGAAATAATAATTTAGGTCTGATTAGCGGAAAAATCGAGGGCAAAGGCCGCACAGGCCGGAAGCCGGAAGGAGAAATCAAGGCCGAAATATTCGATTTCGACTTCCGCGGCTACACTTACCGCGACATCGACCTCTCTGCTACTCTTGAAAACAAGAAACAGCTCGAATTAAGGGTTGATATGAACGATCCGTCGGCCATAGTGCACGCATACACATTATATACCGACGAAGACAGCGTCAAACGCCTGCAGGCTACCGCCATGGTTGCCAATGTAGATTTCAACGCCCTCGGATTCGACAAGCGGCACGAAGGCTACCGCTTCGGAGCGAAACTGAATACCGACCTCGACATATCAGACTTCTCACGCGGCCACGGATTTATAAGACTTAACGACATCCGATGGCTCAACGCCGATAACAGCGGCCTGCGCATCGATGATTTCACAGTCAACGCCGACAGCAAATCCGTGCCGGCTACAATCGATATAGACTCCGACATTTTCAAAGGCTCATTCGAGGGCGAATATACCTTCTCAACGCTCGTACCACAGTTTAAAAGCATAGCCGCTCATTTTGTACCTGCGCTCTTAGACGACACCTACGTGCCCGACGCATCAAAGTCGAACAGTTTCGGCTTTAACTTCACTCTGCTGCCATCGGAAAACGTAAGCGAATTTTTCGGTTTACCGGTACACATAGTGCACAATGCCGAACTCGAAGGCGCTTTCGACAGTCGCAAAGGACAAGCCACACTTTCGCTCGAAGCCCCATATCTGCGCAACGGCGACAAACTTATCGAAGGTACTGCCCTCCACGCAACGATGGACCGCGAGGCCGACCGCTCATACATATATATCACTTCCCAGATTCCGACAAACAAAGGCGATATGGCGCTTTCGGGGCTCATCAAAGGCGCCGACAACATCATCGACACCCGTATCGACTGGAGGATTGAACGAAAGATTCCACTAAACGGAACAATGTCGTTCAGCACCGAAATCTTGCCTCGCCCGGAACACAACGACAATATGCTCTGCCCCATTCCGCTGACAGTCAACTTCAATCCCGGAACAATCAATTTCGGCGACGAGACCTGGAGTATCAGAAAATCGCGGATTACTGTCGGAAATGAAATCAGTGTCGAAGGCTTCGGACTCGATGCCGGCAAACAGTCGATAGCCATAGACGGCACCGCCGGGCACAATGAAGACGACAATATAACTATCGATTTGCGCTCAATCGCCTTGCTCCCTATTTTCGAGACACTCGAAATAGACAAAGCCATGATTGGCGGCAGAGCGACAGGCCGTTTCAGCGCCCGTCGGCTTCTAAGCAGCGAACCTGAGCTTTTTTGCCCCAGACTCCACGTAGACAGCATCGGCTATAACCGCTGCACAATCGGAGACGCCGATATCGAAATACACTGGAGCAACAGCGACAAAGCATTCGCGTTCGACGCCGACATCAGCGGTCTCAAAGGCGATAAAAGCCGTATCGCCGGCAAAATTTTTCCGATGAACGAAGCGCTCGATATTGATTTCGACGCACGCCATGTGCCTGTCGGATTCCTCAAGCCCTTCATGGAAGCTTTTGCCTCCGACATAAACGGGCATGCAAGCGGCCACTGCCGTCTGTTCGGCACGTTCAAGGAAGTAGACCTCGAAGGCAATGTGATGGCGGAGAATGTAAAGATGAAGATAGACTTCACCAACACCTGGTACACCGCCAACGACAGTGTCTGCATGACTCCGGGTGTGATACGCCTCAACGACGTGACCATACGCGATGTCGAAGGCCACACAGCAAAACTCAACGGCATTGTGCGCCATACTTATTTCAAAGAGCCAGTGTTCAAATTCGATATAAGCCATGCGCATGACTTTCTGAGTTTCAATGCCACACCGAAGCAATACCCCGATTGGTACGGAACCATCTACGGCAACGGAGGCGCTTCTATCTCAGGCTATCCCGGCGTGGTAGATATAAAAGTAGACATGACGACAGCTCCACGCTCAACATTCACATTCGTCCTGTCCGACCGCCTCGATGCCGAAAGCTACTCATTCCTCCATTTCCGCGATGCGACCCCCGACACTCTAAGGGCGCCTGAAAAGCATGATGATACCCCTGCTATTGTCAGAGAACTCAAAAACCGCATAAAAGCTTCAAACACAGACGAAGCATCGGCCTACAACATGGATTTGCGCGTAGGCATCACAAAAGACGCCCAAATGACCCTTGTGATGGACCCTACAGCCGGCGACGAAATCAAAGCCATAGGCGAAGGAAACCTTCATCTGGCCTATCAGTCGGTCGACAACTCGCTCAATATATGGGGTGCATATACCGTCCTGTCGGGCAGTTACCGGTTCACGCTCCAGGACATCATAATTCGCGATTTCACAATCAAGGAAGGCAGTGAAATACGTTTCGACGGCGACCCCTATGCTGTCAAGACAAATCTTCAGGCCTATTACGCCACAAACGCCAACCTGAGCGACCTCGACGAATCATTCCTTCAGGACAAGGAAGTGAGCCGCACCAATGTACCGGTGCATGCCCTGATGCTTGTCAGCGGCGACATACGCCAGCCCTCTATCGATTTCGACCTCGAGTTCCCTACTCTAACCTCTGATACATACCGCAAAGTGCGAAGCATCGTAAGCACCTCCGACATGATGAACCGCCAGATAATATATCTTCTGGCTCTCAACCGCTTCTACACTCCCGACTACATGGCCTCCACCACCAAGGGAAGCGAACTCTTCTCCGTAGCCTCATCGACCATATCGAGCCAGCTGGGAAACATGCTTGGCAAACTGAGCGACAACTGGAGCATCGCACCTAATCTGCGAAGCGATCGCGGCGACTTCTCCGATGTCGAGGTAGATGTGGCCTTGTCGAGCCGTCTGCTCAACAACCGCCTTCTCTTCAACGGAAACTTCGGTTATCGCGACAAGAGCCTAAACACAAATCAGTTTGTTGGCGATTTCGATATCGAATATCTTCTCAACAAACGCGGCTCATGGCGCCTGAAAGCTTACAACCGCTATAACGACCGAAACTTCTACGTCCGTTCGGCACAGACCACACAGGGCATCGGAATCGTATTCCGACGCGATTTCGACGATTTTCTTTCTTTCCTGCGTAAATTCCGCAAACAGCCGGCTGAAACCGATACTACAAAGAATGATAGTAATAGCAAGCGATAAATTCAAAGGAACTCTGAGTTCGCTACGCGCCGGCTCGGCTATATGTCACGGCCTCGGAAAGCTGAACGGCCAGGAGATAGCCGTGGTGACGATGGCAGATGGCGGCGAAGGTACCGCCGAAGCGCTTGGGGCGCATGCGAAAGAAGGCATGTTCTTTGAATACACCGATGTCGACGGTTCTGAGGCAGCCTACATACCATCGTGTGGAGAGAATCTGTCATGGCAGCCATGCGTATGCCGGCGTGATATTCCTCTGCGGCAAAGGACTTCGCGCGAAGTTGGCGTTGCCATACGCCGCGCCGCCGAAAGCAACTCATATACACGTATTGACATCGGAATAGGTGGCACACTCACTGCCGACGGCGGACTTGGCATGCTCGAAGGCTTGGGATATATTGTCGAACGCGATGACAATGAGCTGCCGATATCAATAAAATCGCCCGGTCTTTTAGCCGACTACTACAGGAAACGGCTCAGAGGACTTGCCGATGTCTGCGCGCCGCTCTACTCGGAAAGCGGACTGTCGGCCATGTCGTTTATCGCCCAGAAAGGAGCGGACAATCGAGACAGAGAATGGTGCTCGGCTCTATTCAGTCGTCTTAAACAGATTTTCCCCGGAAACGACAAGCATGGCGGAGCCGGCGGCGGAATCGGTTTCGCTCTCGAAAGGATTGTCGGCTGCACTGTTACCTCCGGGGCTTCCGTAATACTCGAAAAAGTTCTTTATGGGCTTAGTCCCAAACTTATAATCACCGGCGAAGGCCGGCTCGACCCGCAGACCATAGGCGGCAAGACGGTTGCCGCTGTCTACGACTACGCCTCCCGGCGTGGCATTGCGGCAATGACATTCTGCGGCTCGATGGCCGATGGAGTTGACCTGTGCAATGTTTTTCCATGTGTGCAAGATGGCTCTCCTCTGCCCTCCGACCCTTATACAACTCTATTGAAAACCGCCGAAGCTGCTCGGCCATATATTGAAAATTTGCTATGATTGAATATATCCGCGGCCAGATAGCCGCACTAACCCCCGCTTCGGTCACCATAGAGACCTCCGGCGGTATTGCATATCTTCTGAACATCAGCCTCCAGTCATACGACGCCCTTAACGGTAAGGAAAGCGCCAAAGTGATGGTCCATGAGGTGATACGCGAAGACGCATGGACATTATACGGTTTCACCGAAGAGCGCGAACGCGAACTTTTTCGCTATCTGATAGGCGTTTCCGGGGTAGGCGCCGCGACGGCTCTTATCCTGCTGTCGTCGCTACCGGGCGAAGAACTTGCCGCTGTCATATCTTCGGGTGATGCTCGCCGGCTCAAGGCCGTCAAAGGCATAGGCGCCAAAACAGCCGAAAGAATCATCGTAGACCTCCGCGATAAAATAAAACTGGCAGATGCTACGTTAAATATAAGCAGTCATAGTGTTTCTCCGGCCTACGAGGAGGCCCTGGCAGCACTCACCATGCTCGGCTTCGACCGAAAAGCAAGCGAAAAAGTTCTCCGCCAGCTTTTCGACGCCGACCCGCAACTCAAGGTCGAGACAGCCATCAAGAAAGCTCTGACTATGATGTAGCCAGACTCCACATCTTGTGAATGTCTGACAGTTAAAGTACAACGGTTATCGCTCAAATCCTTTGAGCAGTAATCGTTCATTAACTTATCAACCGTAGCATCCGGACTATCCCGGACGCATGTATTAAACCGAACATTGCGCATATTCGTTGCATATATATTACTGATAATATTGGCATTGTTACCGCAAGCCGATTTATGTGCCCAGGAAATGCCACCGGCATTCGGCGCCCCTGCCCCGGCTGCATTTCCGGCCACTCAGCAGACAGACAGCCTGGAGCTGCCTTTCGGCACGCGCCCGACAGTGCCGCGCAGCTACGAAGATCTCATGTCTGATGAACTCGGCTATGACCTCTCGACGCCGTCCAACATCACGACTACAGCCGATTTCGACCCTGCTACGGGCAACTATATTGTGCGCACATACCTCGGAGGTCTCCAGATCGGCACCCCGTTCATGCTCACCAAGCAGCAGTATGAAAACTGGCAACTGCGCCTGAACATGCAGCGCTTCTACAGAGAGCGCAATCTGGGGCTTATAACCGACAAAGAAAAAGAGCCGTTCAATATTCTGGATATGAACTTCGCTCTCGGCCCCCTCGAAAAGATTTTCGGCCCGGGCGGTGTATCACTCAAAACACAGGGCTCCGTTCAGGTGTCGATGGGCATCAAAAGCAACAAGACAGACAATCCGGCACTATCGCTGTCGGCACGACGCAAAACATACTTCGATTTCGACCAAAAAATTCAAGCTACTATAGCAGCGAGTGTCGGCAACCGTATGCGCTTCAACATGACATACAACACCGACGCGACCTTCGACTTCGATTCAAAAAACCTCAAGCTTGCCTATGAAGGTGAAGAAGACGATATTGTGAAAAGCATCGAGGCCGGCAATGTATCCATGACAACCGGCTCATCGCTGATACGAGGTGGAACCGCCCTTTTCGGTATAAAATCAAAACTACAGTTCGGAAAGCTCACGGCAACGGCACTCATCTCGCAGCAGAACTCCGAATCCAAGACCGTAAGCACCAAAGGAGGCGCACAGACAACACAGTTCACAATCAACGCCGACCAGTACGACCAGAACCGCCATTATTTCCTCGCTCACTTTTTCCGCGACAATTACGATAAATTCGCGGCTCACCTCCCCTATGTATCATCGGGCATAAAAATCACCCGCATCGAAGTATGGATTACCAATAAAAACGGGCGTTTCGACCAGAGCCGCAACCTCGTTGCCTTTCAAGACCTTGGCGAAAGCAGAGTGCTCGCAAACAGCTACTGGCAGACCAACGCAGCCTTGCCAAACCCAGCAAATGCATCGAACAATCTTCTTTCAACCATAAAGACGGACTATGCCGGAGCCCGAAACATCAATCAGGTCACTCAGGTTCTGGAGCCTCTGGGTGCATATGGAATCGAAGGTGGCAGCGACTACGAAAAAGTGGAAAGCGCACGTCTACTCAGTTCAAGCGAATATACCCTTAACTCGACTCTCGGATACATTTCGGTGCGCACAGCGCTGAACGCCGACGAAGTGCTTGCCGTCGCCTATGAATATACCTATAACGGACAAGTATATCAGGTCGGCGAATTTTCAAGCGACATCACCACCACCGACCAGGCGCTTTTCCTGAAAATGCTCAAGAGCACTACCACTTCACCGAAGCTGCCGATGTGGCATCTGATGATGAAAAACGTGTATTCACTTGGCGGATACCAGATTCAAAAGTCTAATTTCAAGATGAATATAAAATATCTGTCGGACACGACAGGTATCCAGATAAACTATCTGCCTGTGGCGGGGCTGAACAACAAGTCGCTGCTTCAGGTCATGAATCTCGACCGTATCGACTCCAACGAGCAGAGCAACCCCGACGGCTTCTTCGACTTCATAGACGGATATACCATATATCCGTCGACCGGCAAGATTGTATTTCCGGTTGTAGAGCCATTCGGCTCCCATCTTGCTTCAGTTATCGGCAATCCGGCTGTTGCCGAGCAATATGTATATCAGGAACTCTACGACTCAACACTCGTTGTTGCCCGACAGTATGCCGACAAAAATAAATTTATCCTCTCAGGCGAATATCAGGCTTCGGCAGGCTCACAGATAAGACTGAACGCCATGAACGTGCCTCGCGGCTCGGTCATCGTCATGGCCGGAGGCATCCAGCTTACAGAAAATTCCGACTATACCGTCGACTATGCAATGGGTATCGTTACGATTACCAACCAGAGCATTATCGACTCAGGACAGAACATCAGTGTCACTCTTGAAAACCAAAGCATGTTCTCGACCCAGCGGAAGACTCTGCTCGGACTCGACCTGCAATATCAGCTAAACAAGAATTTAAACTTTGGTGCCACGATTCTCCACTTTTCAGAAAAAGCGCTCATCGAAAAGGTTAATATAGGCGACGAGACTGTAAACAATTCCATGTTCGGCGTCAATATGGCTTACAATGGAGAATTCATGTGGCTCACCAACCTCATCAACAAGATTCCGACAGTAAACGCCACACAGCCGTCGCGGCTGAGTTTCACGGCCGAAGCCGCCAAAATAATGCCTCATGCACAGAAAAGCGGCTCCAACAAAGGCTCCTCTTATATCGATGATTTCGAATCCACACAGACCGGCATAGACTTGCGTTCGCCTTACTCATGGTTTCTCGCATCTACGCCCTATGAATCAGGAACAAACGCCCTCTTCCCCGAAGCCGCACTTAGCAACAATGTAAACTACGGCAAGAACCGTGCCCTCCTCAACTGGTATTACATTGACCGCCTCTTCACACAGCGCAATTCTTCGATGTGCCCTGGATATATCAAGAGCGACCTTAAGCAACTGTCGAATCCCTATGTGCGCGAAGTTCGCGTAAATGAAGTATTCCCCGGTCGCGACACCTATGGAGAGGCCTCGACAATACAGACCCTCAATCTGTCGTTCTACCCGTCGGAAAGAGGTCCCTACAACCTCGACCATACAGGCATTGACGACCAGGGATATCTTACAAATCCAGAAAAAAGATGGGGCGGCATCATGCGGCGACTCGACAATACCAATTTCGAGCAAAGCAACATCGAATACGTTCAGTTCTGGCTCATGAGCCCCTTCCTCGACCCCGAAGCCGACAATTATGAGGGCGGCGACCTGTACCTGAACTTTGGCGAAATTTCGGAAGACATTCTCAAAGACGGACTTAAAAGCTACGAAAACGGCATTCCTTACGACGGAAACGACCAGTATCTCACCGAAACAGTCTGGGGCCGTGTATCGCAGCAGAACTCGCTCACCTACTCTTTCGACAATAACAACGGTGCCCGCGTGGCACAGGACGTCGGTCTCGACGGTCTACCCAATGACGACGAATTCAGATTTCCGTCGTATTCCGAATATGTCGAAAACATATCGCGGCGAGTATCGCCCGAAACTCTGCAACGCATGCAGGCCGACCCATTCTCGCCGCTCAACGACCCTGCAGGCGACAACTATCACTTCTACCGCGGATACGACTACGACGAGCAGCGCCTCTCCATTCTCGAACGCTACAAGCGCTATAACGGCGTTGAAGGCAACTCCCTTTCGCCCGAAGACGCCGCCGATCCGCTATACCAGAGCAGCCGCAGTGTGCCCGATGTCGAAGACATAAACCAGGACAACACCCTCAACGAATATGAGCGCTACTTCCAGTATCGTGTGTCGATTCGCCCGCAGGACCTCGAAGTTGGCCGCAACTATATCACCGACAAGCGTGTCACCGTTGTTCCGACACGCGACGGCGAAAAACAGATGGTAGAATGGTATCAGTTCAAGATTCCTCTGAGCGACTATGAGCGTGTGGTTGGTTCTATTTCCGACTTTTCGACCATACGCTTCGCCCGAATGTTCCTCACTGGATTCAAGAAAACGACACACCTCAGATTCGCCACTCTCGAACTCGTGCGCGGCGAATGGCGCCCTTACGACTTCAACCTCAACACCCGCGGCGACACTCCGGCACAGGGCCAGCTCGACATATCGGTGGTTAATATCGAGGAAAACTCCACTCGCGAGCCCGTGAACTACGTTCTCCCGCCGGGCGTGACACGTATAAGCGACCCGGGCCAGACACAGATTACACAGCTCAACGAGCAGTCTATGTCGCTGAAAGTTACAGGACTGAATGCCGGCGATGCCCGCGGAGTCTACCGCAATACACAGCTCGACCTCCGCAACTACCAGCGCATGCAGATGTGGGTGCATGCCGAAGCGCTGATTGACAACGCGACCGCATTGCGTTCGGGCGAACTTTCTGTTTTCGTGCGGCTTGGCACAGACGTCAAGAACAACTACTATGAATATGAAGTGCCTCTCGAACTGACACCTCCCGGCACATACAGCTATGCCAACAGTTCTGAAGTATGGCCTGCAAGCAACTACCTCAACTTCAATCTTCAGTCGCTCGTAGAGCTCAAAAAGGAGCGAAACCGCGCCAAACGGGCCGAAGAAGAGGGCGTAGGATACGGCGTGCTCTTCACAGGCCGCGATCCGGCCAACGAACGCAACCGCACGGCCGTGATGGGCAATCCGTCGCTTAGTGATGTGCGCGTCATGCTCGTCGGCATACGCAATAACTCGGCAACTACCAAAGACGGCACAGTGTGGGTCAATGAGTTAAAAGTCACAGACTTCAACGAATCCGGAGGCTGGGCCGCCAAAGCCAACGCCACTCTCAATGTCAGCGACGTCGCCACCCTCAATCTGGGCACACACTACGAATCGGCCGGATTCGGCAGTGTTGACCAGAGTCTCAACGAACGCCGTCTCGATGACTACTCTCAGATAAACGTCGCCGTCCAGGCCGATCTGGGCCGCTTCCTGCCCGAAAAGGCCAAACTGAAAGCTCCGGTCTACTATTCGATGACCAAAGAGCGTACTTCGCCAAAATACAATCCTCTCGACCAGGATGTACTCTTGAAAGACGCTCTCGACGACTGCACCGACAAGGCCGAGCGCGATTCGATAAGCGCCTATGCCATCGAGCGCTCGTCGGTCCAGAATTTCTCTATCTCCGGTCTGAAGTTCGACGTGAGAAGCACAAAGCCGATGCCGTGGGACCCGGCTAACTTCACATTTAATTTCTCCTTTACCAAACAGTCGAAAAACGACCCAACCACAGAATACGAAAACACCAACGACTACCGAGGCTCGCTCGCATACAACTATTCGCCATATTTCAAGCCGTTCAAGCCGTTCAAAAACCTGAAAGGCAAAAGTAAAAACGTCCGGTTCCTTAAAGACTGGGAACTGTCGTGGCTGCCGACCAATATATCGTTCATGACCAACATGACACGCTACTACTACGAGCAGCAGACGCGTTCGGAAACAGACGTCATGTTCCAGCTTCCTGTTTCGGTGAGCAAAAACTGGCTATGGGACCGACAGCTCGCCGTGACATGGAATATTACAAAAACGCTGTCGCTGTCGTTTAACTCAAACACATCAGCCCGCATAGAGGAGACCATCGGCGCCGTCAACAAAAAGCTTTTCCCCGACAAATACCGCGACTGGAAAGACACCATATGGCAGAGCCTGCGCTCCATGGGCACGCCCTGGAGCTATAACCAGACATTTACAGGCCAGTACAAGGCACCGTTCTCGAAAATCGCATTCCTCGACTACCTCACCGGCAATGTAAGCTACAACGCCACTTACCGATGGGACCGCGGCGCCACAATCGACGGCATACAGGTTGGCAACTCTATTGCGAACCAGGCCGCATGGACAGCCGACGGACGCATAAACTTCGAGACCCTATACAACAAGATTCCAATCTTGCGCGACGTCACAAAACGCTTTGCAAACACTCGCCCGACAAACAAGACACCCCGCAAGGCCAAGAAATTCGAGCGCACATACAAGCTGAAGGAAGACACAACCCTGCTTATAAAGCACAATCTGCGCACGGCCAAAATCAAAGTGTCGGCCACCACTACCGACGGAAAGCCCTTTGTCATAAAATCAAAGGTAATCGACAACAACAGTATCGAAGTCCTCAACAGAGGCAAGGAGAATATCAAATTCACCATCGTCGAAGTAATAAAGGAAGACAAAAGCCTCTGGCGCGACATCAGCGAGTATGCTCTCCGTGTGGTGACCTCGCCCCGTAACATCGCCGTGCGCTACCGCTCTACAAACTCGCTCAACCTACCGCTCTTCCGGCCCGAAATCGGCAATATATTCGGCCAGACCATGTCGCAGGGCCCGATGTCGCCGGGTCTCGACTTCGCGTTCGGTTTCACCGACGAGAAATATATAGACAAAGCTCTGTCGAGAGGCTGGCTCATTACCGACGACGGCCAGACTTCACCTGCAATCTGGGCCAAGACAAACGAACTCAACATGGAAGTGAATCTCGAACTATTCAAAGGCTTCAAGGTTCAGCTGACATTCAACCGCACAGACAACCGCAACTCGCAGATTCAGTTCATGTATGCCGGTATGCCGACATCGCTCTCCGGCTCCTACACACGCACACACTGCGCAATTCTCACAGCTCTCAAAGGCAGCAGTGCCGACGACGGCTACCGCTCGGCGGCATTCGACAAGTTCCTTGAAAACATACCCGAAATCCGCCGCCGCGTCGAAGCTCAGTATATAGGCACCCGCTACCCTACCGGAGGCTTCATGGCCGACAATATCGCAGCCGGGCAGCCATTCAGCCCGGAAATAGGCACTATCAGCGAAACGTCGTCCGACGTGCTCATTCCGGCATTTCTGGCGGCATATACCGGCCGCTCCGCTGCCACTGAAAGCCTCGATCCGTTCCCTTCGTTCTCGGCAGTGCTTCCTAACTGGCGCATTACCTACGACGGTTTCATAAACCTGGGCAACATGCGCAACATTTTCAAGACATTCACCATCAACCACGCCTATCAGTGCACCTACTCTGTCGGCTCATATACATCATATCTCAACTGGGCTTCGGCAGACGGCAACGATAATCTTGGATACACTCTCGACGAGCTCACCGGTGAGCCGATACCATCATCGCCATACAATATCTCGTCGGTAGCCATCACCGAACGTTTCGCACCGCTCTTCGGCGTCAATGCCACTCTTAAGAACGACCTACAGTTCAATGCCGAATACCGCGACCAGCGCACTCTCACGCTCAACTCCTCGGCAGGGCAGCTCGTCGAAGCCACCCAGCGAGCAATCCGTATCGGCGCAGGATATAAGATAGTAGGCTTCAATACCGTACTGAAAATGAAAGGCTCCGGCACTGGCGTAAGCAACGACCTTACCCTCAATGCCGAGTGCACATTCCAGCACAATCAGGCACTCATTCGCCGTATAGAAGGCAACTACACTCAGCCTACAAGCGGAAGCAATACAATAGGCATCAACTTCACTGCCTCTTACATTCTTTCGAAGCGACTGACCGTATCAGCCTACTTCGACCATCAGGTCAACAGCCCTATCGTAACCACAAGTTCATATCCGACCACAAACTCATCGTATGGCATAAGTCTGAACCTCTCCCTCGCACGCTGACGAATACAGATTGCCATGTCGTAATCAGATTATTATTGGAGACACCCTCTATAAAGCAGCCGCTGGCGCACCTAATGCGCGCCAGCGGCTGAATACAATATTCCCCTACTTCCAGCTATTAGCGAGAGAGGCGCTTGATAAGGTTGTATGCCGGAATTATGCCGAGCTCTCCGGCCTTGCTTAAATCGGCTATTCCTTCGGTCTGGTGGCCTGATTTCAGAAGAATATAGCCACGGTTGTAGTAAGCTTCGCCGAAATCAGGCTTCAACTCTATTGCCTTGTCGTAGGCCGCACGGGCAAGGGCATATTCTTCGAGTTCGAAAAGGATATTTCCCTTGTTGAAGTATGCCACAGCCATGTTGGGCGAAAGGCGGATTACCTCGTCGAAGTCGGCATCTATGTCGGCAAGTCGCTTGCGGTTGAGCGAAGCGCGTGTCATAGCATCGGTGCCAGGCTGAGGGGCATCGCGTTCGAGCTGAAGACGACCATACCGGGCCTGCGCACGAATAAGGTATGCGATGGCAAGATCGGGAGCCATGGCTATTGCGCGGTCTATGTCTTTTTCAGCATTTATATAGTCGCGCACGGTAATGAAGTCGAGTGCCCGGCCGATATAGTCAATTGGCCGCGGCTGGTGTGTGGACAGATGCGAATTATAGTAATCTATGCTCTGAAAATGGCGCCCTGCCATATTCTCATCAATCGAAGGCACATCGTTTGTCACCACAAGGACGAAACGCAGCTGGCGCGTCGCGTTCAGGTCGTCGACCTCACGTATATAATATGTATTGCGGCGAAGTTCTGTCGGCGACGAGTAGAACGAAAGCAACATCATCGGCTCTATCTCGATATTAAGACGGCGGTCCTGAACACGGCCACGGATAGCGCTGTTGTTATATTCCTCCTCGATAGATGCATTGTCGTCTACAGTGAGAAGTGTTGCAAAACGCTTGGCGGCAAGTTCTTCGGGCATCTGCATGTCATCGGCCGGCTGCGCCTGATTCTCGGCCGGAGCCGCATCATCTGCCGACACCGGTTTCAAGGCTTTGGCTACGGCCTTTGCTCGCTTGTAGTCGGCCTCGGCGCGGGCAAGCTGACCTCGCTCGCGATAAAGCTCGGCACGCATATAGATAGCACCCGGGAAATCAGGGAAACGCTCGGCCACGCGGCTTATATCGGCGATGGCACTCTCGGTATTGCCCTTTGCGCGATATATCATGGCCCTGTTATAGAGCGCACGGTAGTTGTCGGGGTCAAGTTCGAGCACACGGTTAAAATCGTTGAGGGCACGGTCGTTGTCGTTTACCTCGGCAAGCAACAGGCCTCGGTTGAAAAGCGCTGTAATATTGAGAGGCTCGAGCGTAAGGGCGAAATCATAGTCTGCCATGGCCCCTTGGTATGAGTCAAGATTATATCTCAGAAACGCACGGTTGATATATAGCCCGGCCATCTGAGGCTGGAGGCGGATAGCATTGTCGATATCGTCGAGAGCGGCCTGATAGTCGCGGTGCGAATTGATGGCGATATCGGCGCGCATGATATAGGCGTTCAGAGCGTTTTTATTGATGCTAAGAGCCTTGTCTATGTCTGCAAGTGCTGCCACCGTATCATTGCGCTCCATCAGAAGACGCGCACGGCCGAGGTAGGCATTGTCAAAACCGGGATAGTAATTCAGCACCTCGTCAAAAGCCTCTGCGGCTCGGTCTGTTTCCTTAATATCCTGATATGCAAGCGCGCGATTGAACATAAGCTGCCTGTTGCGCGGAATATACTCGAGAGCCTGAGTATAGTCTTCTATCGCGAGCCTGTTTTTGCCGAGATTCTGGCGGGCAACGCCTCGCACTTCCCATGCGTCTGTAAGAAACGGGTTGATTTCTATTGCTTTTGTCGCATCTTCCTCTGCTCCGTTATAGTCTTCGAGATTAAGCTTGGCAATGGCGCGGAGGAAATATGGCTGCGCAAGGTAGGGCTTTGCCTGGATTGCCTGATTGAAATACTGGATAGAGAGCATATAGTCCTCGAAATAGAGGGCATTCTGCCCTATGCGTATCACCTGGTCGGTGTTTATCTGAGCCGAAGAAGCAAACGTACCTATTAAACCGGCAAGAATATATGTGAATAATCGGAAAAATCGCATCTATATATAGTTTCGACAAAAGTACAAATAAAAAGCGAAAAAAGCCAACGCTCTTTTCGCTCTTAGGATTTATTAAGTTGACATTCATGTATCGAGAACGGCCGTCATGCGGCGGCAGATAGATTCGTGGCGCACGATTGTATAGACGAGCACAACGTTGAAAATAGTCAGTTCAGCCACGAAATAAAGCCATGGCTGACCGCCGAGAAGACTTGCGAAGAGGAAGATGGAGCGCCAGTTGAAGGTCATGAAGTTTTCCCATTTGCACAGAGGGAAACTCCATGCACGGAACTGCTCGCGTATCTGCTCAGGAAGCCGCCCGTCGGGAAAACGGGTCTTCATCGCACGAAGCACCGACTGCATGGCAGGCGACACAGCTTCCTGATTACGGGTATAGCGCACATAGAAGAATTGTATGAGTTTCCGCAGAAAATCGTGCTTCCATGTCAATTCACTGTATCGGCGCAACAAATCTTCAGTAGAATCGAGTTCACTGCCTGCGCTGCCTTTAAGCAGCAGAAGATGGAACTGGCGATAACTGTCGGCAACCGCGGCCTGTGCCGCATGGCATATGCCTGCCAGCACGGCTATACACCATATTGCCCAGTGATGCGACTCGAACAAGGGCACCGTCTCAACCGTGCGCAGACATATCGCCACATATATGGCAATAAACCAGAAGTCGCCTGCCATACCGTCGAGAATACGGCCAAGCTGGGAATATTGCCGGGTAAGGCGAGCCAGCTGTCCGTCGGCACTGTCATAGGAGTTGGCCCATATCAGGAGGACAATACCGGCTATATTTATCCATATATCGGTCGGATACATGCATATGCCGGCAAAAACACCGATAAAAATCGATGCTATCGTCACTGCATTCGGGCTCACATGCAGTTTTCTGAAAAGATATGCCCATGCAAAACCGATGGGGCGATAAAAGCAAAGGTCTATATGCTCTTCGGTGTCCGAAGATTTGAGCGATGACTTATATTCGGCTTTGAGCCGCGTCCATGTATTGCCTGTGCTCATTTCACCTCTGTTTCGCCGTTTACTTCGCGAAGGAAGGCCTCGGCCACCTCGCGGTCGTGACCGCAGTCAACGTCGAGCGCCTTGCTGAATTCGAACGACAGTACCTTTATATCTGTTTCAGCAGCGAGAACTCGCTGGAAATCGCTCAGCGATTCAGGATAGCGTACTCCGGCTGCAGTCTTCATTGCCTCGGCACTCAGGCCATAAAGACCTGCCGAAACTATCGTGCCCTCGGCAAAGGGCTCGCCACCATAGCGGTAGTCGACGACCTCGCCTTCGGCCGACATACGTGCGTAGAGAGGACTTTCGTCATCTACAAAACGGGTAAGGCCCATCAATACAGAGCCGTCGGGCATGGCTTCTACGGCCTCGACATATCGGCGGAATTCATCATTTGCGAAAATCGCATCTACAGTCATTCCTATGAATTTACCCTTAAGGCCCGCGGCCGCTTCCGAGAGGCTGTAATAGGAATTATCTGAAATAATAGGGCGTACCACCAGAGGCACGTCCACTTCCTTCTGCAGTTCAGACAGATATTCAACCAGTTCGGGCATGCGACTGTTGGCCACAATATGTATTACACCCGCATTGCACGACGCGAGTATTTTCACCAGGCGGCCTATCATAGGCTGCCCCATGAGTCTTACCAAAGGTTTCGGAGCTTTCTCTCCCTCTTTCTGAAAACGCGAGCCGAGTCCGGCCGCAAGTATCACATAGTCCATTTTATAGCTTTATCTTGTGACGACAAAGTTATCAATAAATCTAAAAATATCAAAATCGGCTATGACCGGCACCCGAATCTGCGGCAGGCGGATATACCAAATAAATTTTGCGGAACGGTGAAAAATTCTTAACTTTGCATGCAATAAAAAACACCGATATCATTATGTCGTTTATTGCAGATAGAGTGAAGATGGACGGTCTTACTTTCGACGACGTCCTCCTTATTCCGGCTTACTCCGAAGTACTGCCCCGCGAAGTATCGCTGGCAACACGTTTCTCACGCAACATCACCCTCAATGTTCCTATCGTCTCTGCGGCGATGGACACCGTGACCGAAGCACAGATGGCAATCGCCATTGCCCGTGAAGGCGGTCTGGGTGTTATCCACAAAAACATGACAATCGAAGAGCAGGCACGTCAGGTGCATGCCGTGAAGCGTGCCGAAAACGGCATGATTTACGACCCTGTGACAATCCGTCGCGGCTCGACCGTGGCCGATGCTCTCCGCATGATGGCCGAATATCATATCGGCGGTATTCCCGTGGTTGACGACGAACAGCACCTCGTAGGTATTGTCACCAACCGCGACCTCCGCTTCGAGCGCGACCACACCCGCACAATCGACGAGGTGATGACAAGCGAGAATCTCGTAACAACCTCTCAGGCAACAACCCTCGAGGAAGCAGCCGATATTCTGCAATCGCACAAGATTGAAAAGCTCCCTGTCGTAGACACCAACGGCAAGCTCGTCGGACTCGTCACATATAAAGATATAACCAAAGCCAAAGACAAACCCCACGCATGCAAAGACGCCCTCGGACGCCTTCGCGTTGCGGCCGGCGTAGGCGTTACGGCCGACTCGATGGACCGTGTCGACGCTCTCGTGGCAGCCGGTGTCGACGCAATTGTCATCGATACCGCACACGGCCACTCCCGCGGAGTCATCGGCGTCCTCAAGGCCGTAAAAGCCAAGTACCCGCAGATTGATGTCGTGGTAGGCAATATAGCAACAGGCGAGGCAGCCCGCTACCTTGTTGAAAACGGAGCAGACGGCGTCAAGGTCGGTATCGGCCCGGGCTCTATTTGCACCACCCGTATCATCGCCGGCGTAGGCGTGCCTCAGCTCTCTGCCGTTTACGATGTGGCAAAAGCTCTCGAAGGCACAGGCGTGCCCCTGATTGCCGACGGCGGTATCCGCTATTCGGGAGACATCGTCAAGGCTCTAGCTGCCGGAGCTCACGCCGTAATGCTCGGCGGCATGCTTGCCGGAGTGGAAGAAAGCCCCGGCGACACCATAATATATAATGGCCGCAAGTACAAGACATATCGCGGCATGGGTTCGCTCGAAGCAATGGAGCGCGGCTCGAAAGACCGCTACTTCCAGGCCGGTGAGACAGACGTGAAAAAACTCGTGCCCGAAGGTATCGCAGCCCGCGTGCCCTATAAAGGCTCGCTCTTCGAAGTTGTCTATCAGATGCTCGGCGGTCTCCGTTCAGGTATGGGCTACTGCGGAGCAGGCAGCATAGAAGCCCTACACCACGCTCAATTCACCCGCATCACAAATGCCGGTGTGGCCGAAAGCCACCCGCACGATGTTGCCATCACAAGCGAGGCTCCCAACTACAGCGCCTCCGGGCAATAAAGCGAAATTCCATACGTTAACATAAATGTGGGGTGCCGTTCTCCCTGGAACGGCGCACCGCATTTTTCAGTTAAGGACAGAAGCATAACTATGAAACGAAAGATACTGAGCCTTGCGGCTATCTCGATTGCAACGGCCCTCTATGCGGGCGCCGACGACCCCGTGCTTATGACAGTCGACGGCAAGGACGTGCATGTCAGCGAATTCGAATACCTTTACAACAAGAACAATACCCAGCAGATGCAGTCTCAGAGCCTCGACGACTACCTGGGCATGTTTATCAACTACAAGCTGAAAGTGGCCGACGCCCTCAACGAAGGCCTTGACCGCACTCCTGAGTTCACCAGCGAATACGATAGCTTTGTCAAAGATCTCTCAAAGCCATATTTCCGCGACGATTCCGTAGCCGAAAATCTTGTTCGCCAGGCCTACAGCCATTTTGCAGATGATGTCCTCGCCAGTCATATCATGCTTCCGCTCCAGCAGGAAAACATAGCGAAACTCGACTCAATCAAGGCAGCTATAGCAAGCGGAACGACTTCTTTCGAAGACGCCGCCCGCCAGTATTCCGTAGACCGTTATTCGGCCCAGCAAGGCGGCCTGATGGGCTATGTTGTGCCGGGTCGCTTCCCGTGGGCATTCGAAGAGGCCGCCTATAAGACTGCCGTCGGCGCGGTATCAGACGTTGTCAATTCAGGCATGGGCTACCATCTTATACGCGTTGAAAAACGCACTCCAGCGCAGGGCGACATAGAGGCCGAACACATCCTTCTTATGACACGAGGCCTCGACGAATCACAGACTGCTGCAAAAAAAGCACTTGCAGATTCCTTATATAAAGTAGCCAAAGGAGGAGCCGACTTCGGCGACCTTGCCCGGCGCTTCTCCGAAGACCCCGGCTCCGCTCAGAAAGGTGGCAAATTAGGCTGGTTCGGCCGCGGAGCCATGGTGGCAGAGTTCGACAGCGCATCGTTCGCACTCAAGGATGGCGCCATTTCCAAGCCCGTCAAGACTGCTTTCGGCTGGCATATAATACACCGAACCAACCACCGCGGAGTTCCCTCGCTGGCCGACGCCCGCGAAGGGATAGAAGCAAAAATAGCCTCAGACGAACGTGCCGCACTTCCTGAAAACGCCGTTAAGGCACGTCTTCGCAAAACAAATAACGCCGTGATATCACATGGAGCTCTCGACCAGCTGCGCGCTGTCATCGACGCAAACAACGGCGTGTGCGATTCAACTGTCCTGCGCAGAATTATCCAGATGAATCCCGTAGTGGCCACATACACCGGCGGCGAGATACACGCTGTCGACGCGATAGCCCGAATACCCGACATACAACTCCCCATCAACCCTATGGAGTCTATAACCGCGGCCACCAACGACCTCCTCGATGATATCCTCATCGAGAAAGAACAGCAGCGTCTTGCAACTGAGAATGCAGACTTCCGCAACCTTCTCAACGAGTATCACGACGGCATACTACTCTACGAAGTTTCCAACCGCAAGGTATGGGATAAAGCGGCCTCTGACCGCGAAGGGCTGGAAAAATTCTTCCGTGCCCATGCTTCCGACTACAAGTGGCAGACTCCCAAGTTCAAAAGCTATATTATTTTCGCCACAAATGACTCAACTCTGTCGGCTGCTCTGAAGTATGCGGATTCGCTGTCGACCGAAGACCCGGCGGAATTCGTGCGCCAAATGCGCGAACACTTCAAGCGAGAGATTAAAATAGAACGTGTGGTCGCAGCTCAGGGCGAAAATCCGATTACAGATTATCTCGGATTCGGCGCACAGCGTCCGGCCGATAGTTCGAATTCACGCTGGAAACACTATGCGGCATACAAAGGCCGCGTAATCAACACCCCCGAAGAGGCAGCCGACGTACGCGGTGCCGCGCTCACAGACTATCAGACCGCACTCGACAAAGAATGGGTTAAAGAACTGCACAAGAAATACAAAGTCAAAGTAAACAACAAAGTATTCAAGAGCCTAAAGGCGAAACAGTGAACAGAGCGGCGATTATAGCTCTTGCGCTTCTTTCACTGTGCGCATGTGAAAGAGGTAACAATGCCGGCGGCAGCGACGCAATCGCTACCGTCGGCAAGGCCATGCTCACACGCAGCGAACTGAAAAAGGCACTTCCGGGCGGCCTCTCGCCAGACGACAGCACATCGTACGCCCACGCATACATAAGGCGCTGGATTGAAGCCCGTCTTGTCGAGCGGCTCGCCACCGATGCTGTTGACATTGCAGAAATAGACCGTCTCACCTCCGAATACAGACTCAACCTCATCATGAGCCAGTATAGGCGGGCCATGGCAACTCAAGCAAATTCCACTTTTTCAGAAGATTCGCTAAAAGCCTACTACGAGGCTCACAAAGGTGATTTCGTGCTTGAGCGCCCACTGGTGCGGGGCATTTATCTGAAAGTGCCCGACGAAGCCTCCAACCTACGCATGCTCAAACGCCTGTACACATCTGTAAAGGCCGACGACATGGACCGTCTTGAAAAAGAGGCCCCCAAAACAGCCCTGCATTACGATTATTTCCGCGAACGCTGGATTGACTGGGAACAGATAGAAACCCGTATTCCGGCCGACATTGTGTCGCCCGACGCATTTCTTAAAGCCGGGAAACCGCTCGATATCTCGCTGGACGGATATACATATCTGCTACATATTTCCGAGTATCTTCCGGCTGGCTCCCCTCTGCCGTTCGAAGCGGCCGAGCCGATGATTCGCGAACGCCTTCTCACTCGAAATCGCCAGGCATATGACGCCGAACTGCTCAAAGACCTCTATGAACAGGCTCTCGAAAACGGAACCCTTACATTCCCTAACGGCACACCGCTATAAGCCTCTATAAGGCATAAAAGCCGAGAGAAAGGGGTGTTTTATTCGTTTTTTTTCACTATTTTTGTGGAATAAAGCCAATCATCGCCTGCAATGAGTGAAGAAAACGACGAAATATACCCCGAAAACCTGCCAGAAGAACCGATAACAGAAACAGAAGCTGCAGAAATTGCCGAAGAATCGGACGACGATGCTGCGACAGAAGAAACGCCGGTACCACGCCGCCCCTATACAGCGGCTGAAGATGTGGTGCGCCATCATCTGCGCGGCATGTACCAGACATGGTTTCTGGAATACGCCTCATATGTGATTCTTGAGCGTGCAGTTCCTGAAATAGAAGACGGTCTCAAACCGGTGCAGCGCCGAATACTGCATGCAATGAAGACTATCGATGACGGACGCTTCAACAAGGTGGCCAACATCGTCGGAACAACCATGCAGTACCATCCACACGGCGATGCCTCTATCAAAGATGCACTCGTACAGCTCGGCCAGAAGGACCTTCTTGTTGAGACTCAGGGAAACTGGGGCAATATTCTCACAGGAACGGCAGCGGCGGCAGCCCGTTATATCGAAGCACGTCTGAGCCTCTTCGCCTCCGAGGTGCTTTTCAACCCCAAGGTGACCGAATGGACCCTCAGCTACGACGGCCGCAAGCGCGAACCGGTGACGCTGCCAACGAAATTTCCTCTACTGCTGGCTCAGGGTGCCGAAGGCATTGCCGTCGGCCTGTCGTCCAAAATTCTTCCTCATAACTTCAACGAAATTCTCGACGCCTCCATTGCCTGCGTCCGCGGCGAAGATTTCGAGCTTTATCCGGACTTCGCCACAGGCGGCACTATCGATATAGCCCGCTATAACGATGGCAAACGCGGCGGCGGAGTGAAAGTGCGCGCCAAAATCGAGAAGATAGACTCCAAAACACTCAACATTACCGAATTGCCGTTCGGCAAGACCTCCGGCGGCCTTATTGAGTCTATACTGAAGGCTTTCGAGCGTGGACAGATAAAAATACGAAAGGTAGAAGACAATACCGCTGCCGAAGCGTCTATTCTCGTGCACCTTATCCCGGGCACATCGAGCGACAAGACAATCGACGCCCTGTATGCCTTCACAGACTGCGAAGTAAACATATCGCCAAACTGCTGTGTAATCCGCGACAAGAAGCCATGCTTCCTCGGCGTGAGCGACGTACTCCGCCACAATGTCGAGACGACAAAGAAAATCATACGTTCCGAACTTGAAGTAGAGCTTGCCGAAACCCGCGAGAAACTGCTTGATGCCTCTCTTGAAAAGATATTTATCGAAGAAAGAATATACAAGGACAAGCAGTATGAAGAAGCGGCCAACCTCGACGCTGCCATAGCACACGTAGACAGCCGGCTTGAGCCATACAAGCCCTCGCTGACGCGAGAAGTGACACGCGACGACATACTGCGTCTTCTCGAAATCAAGATGAAGAGAATACTCCGCTTCAACTCAGACGAGGCAGAGAAACTACTGCTCGACTTGAGAGGCCGCATATCGCGTATTCTTGACCGTCTTGAGCATATCGACGATGTGACAATCGAGTGGTACACCTACCTGAAAGAGAAATACGGCGCCGCATATCCGCGCCACACCGCAATACGCAGCTTCGACAATATTCAGGCCGCCACAGTGGCCGAAGCCAACGAAAAGCTCTATATCAACCGCGAAGAAGGCTTCATAGGCACTTCTCTGAAAAAAGACGAGTTTGTCTGCAATTGCTCTACCATAGACGACATCATAATCTTCTACCGCGATGGCCGATACAAGATTGTGAGAGTACAAGACAAACTCTCTGTAGGGAAAAACGTGCTATATATCAACGTATTCAAGCGAAACGACACCCGCACGATATACAATGTGATATATCAGAACGGACGCGGCGGCATATACTACATGAAGCGCTTTGCCGCAACCGGCCTTACCCGCGACAAAGAATATGACCTCACACAGGGCACACAGGGCTCGCGGGTAGTATGGTTCAGCGCCAATCCCAACGGCGAGGCCGAAGTTGTGAAAGTAACCCTCAAACCCAAACAACGCCTGAAGAATCTCACCTTCGATGTCGACTTCGGCAAACTCGACATAAAAGGACGCGCGGCACGAGGCAACCTCGTCACCAAAAACGAAGTACACCGCTTCTCGCTCAAAGAGCGCGGCGCCTCCACTCTCGGCGGCCGCGAAGTATGGTTCGACCCCGATGTAATGCGCCTCAACTACGATGGTCGCGGAAATTTCCTTGGCGAATTTGCCGGAACCGACCGCATTCTGGTACTCCTGCCATCAGGCGAGTTCTACACCACCAATTTCGACGTAACCAATCACTACGAAGACAAAATCCTTCTCATCGAGAAATTCAGGCCAAAACAGATATGGACGGCAGCTCTTTTCGACGCCGAACAGGGCTACCCCTATCTCAAACGCTTTACATTCGAAGACTCCGCAAAGCATCAACGCTTTATAGGCGATGATGCGCGCTCGCAACTGCTAAAACTCTCGGACCACGACGCACCTATGTTCGAACTCCGCTTCGGAGGTGACGACGCCTCGCGTCCGCCAATGACGATAGATGCCGAAGAATTCATTGGCGTAAAATCGTTCAAAGCCCGCGGAAAGCGCCTCACGACATGGAATCTGGCCGAAATAATAGAGCTCGAGCCAAAGCGCCCCGACGCAGCAGCCGAAAGCGAAGAGGAAGCGCCGGCCATAGAGACTGCAGACATTGAGCCGGAACTCTCCGACGACCAGATTCGCGATGAAATCGTAGGACAGGAGCGGCTATTCACAGACCTGGATAATGAAAACTCCTAAAATACTTGCCGCCGCGCTGATTTGTCTGTGTGGAGCAACAGCCGCCGCACAGACCGCCGAGCGCCCGGTGCTTTCGGCATATACACTTGAAGCCGGCACCTCTCACCTTGCAGAAACATACCTTTCGCCTCTTAAATATTCCGGCTGGGATATTGCTCTCGGCTACGAGCGTCTCCAGGCCATGAAATTTTCGCCGGAACGCTGGGTCATGCAGCTGCAAGGGCGTCTGAACCTCCAGAGAGCCAGCAATCCGGCTCGGAATGCACGCATGTGGGACCTCGCTTTCAATCTCCGCTGGGGCATGGCACATAGATGGCGGTTCGGCAACGGGTGGAGTGTCTATGGCGGGGGAAGCACCGGTATCGATGTCGGTGCGTTCTACAACCCGCGCAACAGCAACAATCCTGTCGCCGCCAAAGCCGCATGGACTATCAATGCCCTCGGTGCCGTGGCGTGGAATACACGACTGGGAAAACTCCATGTCTGCGCGCGCTATCAGGCCGAAATCCCTCTTACGGGCATATTTTTCTCGCCGGCTTATGGCGAGTTATACTACGAGATATACCTCGGCAACCACAAGAATCTGGTGCATGGAGCCTGGCCCGGAAACTATTTCGGACTCAACAATCTTCTTAGCCTCGACTTTCGTTTCGGCCGCACGACCATGCGACTCGGCTACAGATGCAATATACTGTCTACCAAAACATCGCATATCGTCACACGCCGTATAGAGCATGCCGCAGTCGTAGGCATTGTATGCGAATGGCTGTCGCTCGGCCCCAAGAGCCATATGCCCGACGGCACGAAAATCACAAACGCCCTCTATTGACATGAAATTCAAAGCTATATATAAAAACATAGCCGCCGCAGCCACAGCAGCGGCAATTTCGGCGTCGCTGGGAGGCTGCCATTCCATCGAAACCTGGGAGAACGACCTATATGGCAACTTCGATGCTCTGTGGACCATACTCGACGAACACTATTGTTTCTTCGAAAGCAAGGGTATAGACTGGAAAGAAATCGGCGAACGCTACCGCGCGGCAATAGACCCCGAATGGAAAGAGAAAGACTTATTTTTCCATTGCGCAGCCATGCTCGACGAACTTAAAGACGGTCATACCAACCTTATTTCGTGGTTCAACGTGTCGTACTACCGAAAATGGTGGAGCGATTATCCGCAGAATTTCAATCTGCGCCTGATTCAGGAACACTATCTTGACTTCAACTATTATTCCGGCAACGGCATAATATATAAGATTCTCGAAGACCGCAATGTCGGTTATATGTACTATTCGTCGTTCGCCGCCTCGTTCGGCGAGGCTTTTGTCGACGAAATGCTATATTCCATGCGCGAGACCGACGGTCTGATAATAGATGTGCGCGACAATGGCGGAGGCGACCTTACCAATGTAGAACGCCTGGTATCACGTTTCCTCGACAAGCAAATCTGCGCCGGCTACATATGCCACAAGACCGGTCCGGGCCACAATGATTTTTCCGAGCCATATGCCTACTACTACGACCCGGCCGAAAATCACGTACGTTGGCTCAAACCTGTCATCATACTCACAAACCGCAGCACATTCAGCGCCGCCAACAATTTTGTGTCTGTAATGAAATCACTGCCGCATGTAGCGGTAATCGGCGATGTTACCGGCGGAGGCAGCGGCATGCCGTTTTCCTCTGAGGTGCCATGCGGATGGAGCGTGCGTTTTTCGGGTTCGCCTGTCTATGACCCTGAAATGCACCTGACAGAACATGGTGTAGCCCCCACAGAAGGAGGTGAAATAGACATGGACCCAGAGCAGGAAGCAAATGGCATAGATACAATACTCCAATTCGCCATCGACGTGCTCAATCGTGCAGCAGAAGACAAGAATCCGCCCTCAAAGACAATGTTATCTACTCATATGCCGCGCTCATAATCAGAGACATAGAATATATCAACAGCGCAGGGAGGCCTTTTTCGAAAGCCTCCCTGCGCTGTTGATATTTGGCGTGCTCAAGACTGCTTGTTGAGCTTGAAGCCTATATAAATTCCGTCGTATGAATTTACCAAATCTGTGACTGCTTTAAGTGTGGTGTTGTTGAGTACTCCGGCCACTTTAGTTAGAATCTGAATCAACTTGGTGGCATCGAAGGTAAGATTGAGCGTCGAACCGGCTTTTGTTGCATGAGCGGAAACCTTGCCGAGGCTGATTTTTCCGAAAGCATTGAAAGCGAACACCAGGCCGCCGTCTTCAGCCTTCTCGATAGTTCCTTTGAGCTGTGCGACACCGAGTTTCATAGTGAAATTGTGATCGGCGTCAACGGTAAGGGTGGTACTGGTAAGGCCTATTGTCTTGTAATACGGGGCCAGCTTGTTTTCTACAGCTGTGGCCGCGCCGGCACCGCCAATTTTCTTCAAGGCGTTGTCAGACTGGAAAGAAACTGCCGGCGAGCTATAATTCCAACTGCCTACTATGTCGTCGACAGTAAACTTATCGTTGGCGAGAACATTTCCAAGCACCGAGCCCAGCGCACCCAGAGGATTGGACGACGATGTTTTGGTTGAATCAGAAGAACCGGCAAGACCGCCAAGGATATCCTTCAGGCTCTGCGCCTGAACGGTCATAGAAGACAGCGAAACAATCGCCGCAATGCATAATGTGATAAATTTCATACGTTTACTACTTGTATTTCAGTCATATTCTCGCTTCCGTCTTCGGTTGAAAGCTCTGAATCGATTTCTTGATATATAGAGTTGTTCGACTTAAATTCGGGAACCATATGCTTCATTTCAGCCACGATATCGTGGCTGCCGGTGCCTGAATGGAGGCACTTCTCAAGACGGCCAAGATGCTCGACAACGTCTGCGAAGCTGTATGTGCGCACGCGCGCTATCATGATTTTCTTATGATGAGTGCCGATCGTGTGCTCTTTCTCGTTGAGAAGTTCTTCATATAGCTTTTCACCCGGACGCAATCCGGTCTCTACAATCTTGATGTCGGCGCCGACACGAAGACCGGAAAGCGAAATCATGCGTTCGGCAAGATCCAATATCTTCACGGGCTGCCCCATGTCGAATACGAAAATCTCGCCTCCGTTGCCCATTATTCCTGCCTCGAGCACGAGAGAGCAGGCCTCGGGAATTGTCATGAAGTAGCGAATGATATCGCGGTGTGTTATCGTCACAGGACCGCCCTGTTCTATCTGGCGCCGGAACAAAGGAATGACAGAGCCGTTTGAGCCGAGCACATTTCCGAAACGTGTGGTAATAAAGCGAGTCGAGGGCTCGTCGGAAGTGCTGCGCAGATGATAGAACAACGACTGCACATAGATTTCGGCTATGCGCTTGGAGGCACCCATTATATTAGTGGGATTGACAGCCTTGTCGGTAGAAATCATCACAAATTTTTCGACACCGTACTCCACCGCCAGATCGGCTACATTCTTGGTGCCGAAAACATTGGTGAGAACAGCCTCCTGAGGATTGCGCTCCATCATAGGCACATGCTTGTAGGCAGCGGCATGGAAAACATATCGCGGACGATATTTCTGGAATGCACGCTCTATACGCTCGCGATTGGTGACATCGCCGATAAACAGATGGATACGCACGTTCGGATACGAAGCCTCGAGCTCGAGCTGCATGTCGTGCATCGGTGTTTCAGCCTGGTCGAGAAGTACTATCTCTTTTGCCTCCATAGAGGCTACCTGGCGCACGATTTCGCTGCCGATAGAACCGGCCGCTCCTGTAATCATCACAACTTGATTACGGATAAAGTTGCGGATTGTATGGTTGTCGGTCTGTATAGGCTCGCGACCGAGCAAATCTTCTATTCGGATATCATGAACATGTGTGGACAATGCAGGCGGATTTTTACCTTCAAGGTCGAATTCCTCCACCTGATTCAGCATCAGAAGTTTTATGCTATTACGCAGAAATACATCGGCCGTTCCCGAACGCATAATCTCAAGCTGCGTCGACAGAAACAGAAGTGTATCGCATCTGTAATATGCAAAAATCTCGGCTATCGAATCGGGGTTGTATTTTATGACAGGTATTCCATTGACAGTGCTGCTGATATTTCCGGCCGACAGGCTCAGCAACGCAACAGGATTGAACCGCCCCTCGAATTCGCTCTTGAGAGCCGAGGCAAAAAAGAACGAATTGATAGCAGAACCGAGCACGATTACACGCTTCTTGTTCTTGTCCACATTAGACAGCTGAAGATAGATATATTTTATAGCCAGCCGCATAAGCAGCATCAGTGTGAAAGACATCACACCGATAATAAATATATTCCAAATACTGAAATAAAAGAAACCGAAAGCGCAATAGCTTACAATTGAGACAGCCGACAGAAGCGCTGACGCAGACACAATGAGCTGCACAAGTCTGTATGTGTCTTCTATCACAGACAGACGAATGATATAACGGCTCGTACCAAGACTGACGGCCAGGACCACATAAGTAAGATATTCGAAGATTACACGCGCCAGTGGTGAATATATGAACGAATCTCCATAAGTATGATGGTTGCCGAAGGCCAGTGTAAGGCCGCAGCTGAAAGCTATCAGGATTAAATCGGCAAGCAGAACCATCCATTTGGGCGACGGTTTTGCTATAAAAGCCCGCATCATGGCGGAGTTTGCCAAAGCATTGAAAATCTTCCTTTTCATAACTGATTATTACGGAATCTATTCTTACAGCTCTCTGATTGTTCGTATTTTATGCTTGTTTAAAGGGCTATTCGGCATAGCCACGTTCTGCAAAGATACATAATCTGTGTTAAAAGCGCAACATATTTTAAGGCGGGATATTGGTTCAAATAAGTCCAAAAGATTTACCTCTCCATGTTTAAAATCCTGCGATACAGACATTTTACCTCTTGCCGGGTAGTAAATTGACGAACTCTAAAAAATCCGCCCCGACCATCACAAGCCGGGGCGGACTTCATTATAGGGAGATTGCTGTTATTGAGCTACATTGAAGATTACAATACGGTTCCAGTTGTTGACGTCGTAGGGCTGAACGTCTGAACCTTCTGCCTGCATTGCAAGGCGGTCGGGGTTGATACCGTATTTGTTTACGAGGGTGTCGAAGACGGCCTGAGCGCGACGCTTCGAAAGACCCATGTTGTAATCGCTTGTGCCGGTGTCTTTGTCTGCATATCCGACGATAGCGACATTCTGTTCGGGATTAGCCTTCATCCACTCGGCGATGTTATAGACGTTCACCATTTCGGTGTCGGTAATCTTCGACGAGTTGAGCGAGAAGCGTACGGTAGCCATCAGAGGAGCGGCCTCTACAACAGTGGTCTCGGCTTCAACGACTTCGGGGCACGGGAGCTGTGCTTCTGCAGCGGCAAGAGCGGCGGCAGTTGTGGCGAGGGCGCCGCGAAGATCGTTGACCTGACCATTGAGGTTATTGATATATCCGAGATAATCGCAGGGATTATACGACTGGTAGTCGCGGCCACCGAATGTAACGGTGAAACCTGCGTTAGCTGTTACATTGATGTCGACAGGACGTCCGTAGGCGATATTGTTGAAGTTGTCGCCATACATCGATGCGCGGGCTTCGGCGAAGAAATCGACATACTTGCAGAGACGGAATCGGAACTGGAGACCACCCGATACCGGGAGCGCCCATGTGCTGTTCTTGGGATTTCCATCTTGGCCGATGATTGTTCCGGCGGGAGTCTGATCCCATACATATGTACCTCCGAGACCGATAAAAGGTATAATCGAGAATACTCGCTTGGAGTTGACACCACCGAGGGAGTTGAACATATCCCACATGAAGTCTACATTGGCGCCTACATATTTGGCCTTATACATGCCATTGTCTTCCCAATGGAGAGGGCCGCCATTAAACACAAGACGCCAGCCCATGTATGGAGAGAACCATTTGCCGAAGCCGAGGTTATAGTTCACTGTGATGTGGCGCTCGCGGTCGCCCTGTGCATTGACGCCTTCTACAAAAGGCACGTCAATACCGGCGCCGAACTGCAAGAACCAGTTGTTCTTTTTGTCAACGTAGTAGTGAGTCTTGCATGGAACCTCCGAGGCTACGATGGTTTCTTCCTCAACTACCACGGACTGATCCTGTGCAGAAGCGTTAACAGCCGGCAACAGGAATGCGCACGACATTGCTGCGGTAAAGAGAACGTTCTTTTTCATTTTGATTAAATGTTTTGTTAGACTTTAATTGTTTTTTCAATTTTGAGACGCTAAGCGATGAATTAATCATCCCTGCGCCGGGGCATTTACAAGGATGTTTCCCGGCGTTTGAAATACTAACAAGTCGATTTTAATCTTTGTTCAGAAATATGAAAAAAAACATTATTTCGTCTGCCAAACTGCTTTCACCAGAGATTGAAGCGTACTCCGAAAACAGCCTCACCGCTGAGGACGCCGCCTGCATATGTTGTTTTTTCGTCGTTTACAATTGCGACATCAAACTTGCCGAGTGCGCCGAAGAAAAAACGATGATCGGGGCTATTCCACACAACCGACAGCTTCAGACGGTTATATAGCGAGAACGACACCTTCTCGATGTCGGAATTGACAAAGCCCTTGCGCACACCCACTATAGGCGACTCGCTCACGCCAAGCACCCATTTCGGGGCAAACACCCAGTTGTAGCCATAGCCTAAGCGCAGGGCGTAATTATGGGTGTTGACCCTGTAGCGATAGTCCAGCCAATTCTGAGGCAACTGGTCGCGCAACTCCACGGGCAAGCCCTTGAAATCAAAGTCGAGTTTCTGCGTATAGATTGAAAAACCGGTGTAGAACGCACCCTGGCTCTTTCGCTGCACTCGGCTGAAATTGAATGATGCCGCCTCGGAATATCGTTTGTGGTTGAAAAAATAGTAGGCATCTATACCCCAGGTGTAATTGTTGATGGCATTGAACCCCAGGTTCAGATGCAATGGTTTACCTTCTTCGCCAAAACGCTTGATTCTTGTGCCTACATCGTTTTTTATCACATAGAGCTCGGCTGCAAAAAGCATGCAGTTGAATCCGAAGCGGAATCGCTGGCGCGAACGGTCCACGCCGCCCATGAGCTTGCTTATGTTCACATCATATCCGCCGGAAATAGCCAGATATGTGAGATATACACCGGCAGAGGTAGACGGCTCCGACAGCATGTAGATATATTTATCGTTCGGAAGAAGGAAACTGTAGCCGTCGGCCCAGCTTTCTGTGGTAAGTTTGGCATTGAATTTGTATCCGGTAGACTTCACAAATGTTGTATCATAGCCATTGAAGAACGTATCGCCCCACCGATAAGTGTTTACAACAAAACGCGGAAACTTGCCCCACTCGGCAATCGAGTCAAGATTAAACGACAAAGCCCGCGCCCCTGTAGCCGACAGAAGCGACAGAACAAGCATGAATATGACTGTATATTTGCGAGACATAGCCTGAAACACGGTGCAAAAATACAAAAATCTCGAAAAATTCGACAGAAGCACTTCAAAAAATATACAAATTGACCAATCTGAAACTATATATGACGAAAAGCCCCTCTGCTCACGCAGGGGGCCAATCTCTAAGTATTTGTAACGGCAATATCAGCGTGTTCCTCCGAAGAGCCAGATATTGTCGGTGAATATGTAGTTTCCGGCTGCGTTGCCCGAACCGAAAGCCTCGGCAACGTTCGGATTAGAGACTACATCGCTGTTTCCATATGGCAGGCGGAGAGGCCACTGGTTCTGTCCGCCTTGATTGTTATTAGGATTCTTAAGCACTATATATTCTTCGCCAAGAGCCTTGCATCGACGTATATCGTTGTAGGTCTGCACTTGTTCGTCGCGTGTCTGGGCAAGATATTTCTGCACCATTATTTCGCCTATGGCAGGAGCCCCGAGCGCCGCTATATAATCGGCCGGATCAGGCATATCTTCTTCGGTAGCCTCGGCATAGTCGGCGAACGATGCCGCTATTCCGGCCTCGAAATTGGCTCTTGCGTCAGCACCGGTGCGGGCTTTCGCCTCTGCAAGGATAAAGTTGATTTCGCTCACACTGAATATGTGCAGCTTGGCTGCACCGTTCTCGAGCCACATGGGCAGGCCGACAGTCTCGGTGCATTTGGCAAGTTCGGCATCTCCGGCAGGAGCATATGCGGCTCCTGTACCGAAAGCGTCCCAGGCATAGACATCAAGACGCGGGTCTTCGCGCTCTTCCATCATGGCGACAACAGTACCGTTGGCACCGGTATAGTAGCGGCTCCATGAGTATGCCGTCCAGGGATTGTCGCAGTCAACACCGTTGAAAATAGACAGTTCGGCCCCGTCGAAACCGGCTGCAAGAGCGGCTTCTCCGGCTGAGATTGCCTTGGCATAGGCCCCGCTGTCGCGATATGAAGTGTTCAGAAGCAGACGCGCCTTCACCGCATGTGCGAGCCCAAGCCATCGGGCCGGGTCTCCGCCGTAAAGCAGGTCCTGAGCGCCGGTATTGTTCATTTTCTCGGCAGCAGCCTCAGCCAAAAGAGTCTCAGCCTCACCGATACGACTGATAAGGTCGGTGTAGATAGATTCCTGCGAGTCGAGTTTAGGCTGGTCAGACACAAGAGCTTCGCTGTAGGGTATATCGCCGTGAACGTCTGTAAGTAGCTCATAGTTTAGCACCCAGAGCACCTGGGCTATACCGAGAATGTCTTTCTGGCCGGCATTGAGGCCTCCTTCGGCGCACTTCTCTATTATCTGCTTTATATTCATAAGGTTGGCATATACGCTGTTCCATTCATTATTGAATGTTGAACTTGCTGCCGTCTCGCCACGCAGACGCAACTCGGTCTTCATGAGCTGATTGTTGCCGGTGCCGAAAGTCTGCTCGGTATAGGAGCTTACATACCAGGCATATGCCCCGCCCCAGCCGGTAAATCCAGTAGCCACAATGGCATCGGTGACCTGGAATTTTGCATTGACAGCACTCGAAGGCGGATTAGCCTCGTCTTTGTTGATGTTGTCCATCGTGTCCTCGGTGCATGCGCTGAGGGCAATTCCGAGGAATGCTATATATAATAATTTCTTGAACATGTCAGATTGTATTTAACGTTATTAGAACGTGAATTTCAGGCCACCGCCATACGAAGAAGTATTTGGAATGGAGAAACGCTCGAAGTAACCGCCCATGTTGCCGTTGCCCTGCGAGGCCTCGGGGTCGAAGTTGGGGAGCTTGGTCCACAGGAGGACGTTGCGGGCAAAGCCGAAGACTTCGATATCGAATTTACCGAATGTCGGCAGTTTATAGGTAAGTGTCACGTCGCGGAGTTTGAAGAAGCTCATATCGTAGACACCGGCCTCGGTCACGTCGTTATACATCATATAATAGTCCTGCTTGCTTACCTCTATAGTGTTGGGCTGCCCGGTAGCTTCGTCTATACCCTCGGCCACCATAGTGCCCTCGTGGAAAGGCAGCGATTCCTTGGTCGCACCAAAGTAATTGAGTGTAAGATTGGTGCCGTGATACATGCGTCCGCCTTTCTGCCAGCTCCATGTGGTGCTGAGATTCACGCGGCGATAGCGACCGCTGAGGGTGAAGCCTGTCACGAAATCGGGCGAACAGTTGCCGAGGTCCTGGCTGTCGGAAGTGCCTTGGGGCAGACCGTCGAGAAGCAGGAGCTGGCCGGTAGCTTCGTCGCGTTTGAAGGCTGTGCCATATATATTAGGATATGTGTTTCCGGCCTGTGCGCGAATCTGAGGTTCGACAAAACCGCCGAGCATGATGGATTCGACGCCTTCGGCAAGCTCGATAACCTTGTTGTTGACCTTGGTGAAATTGATGCCGAGATTGAGGTCGTAGTCCTTGTTTTCGAGGATAGCCACGTTGATGCCGAGTTCGTGTGACCAGGTTCGCATCTTACCGGCATTTGTCATCTTATACTGGTAACCCGATGAACCGGCCGTAGGCACAGAGAAAATCTGGTCTGTAACATTCTGATAAGAGATAGTGTACTCCAGGCGCACGCGGTCGCGGAACAGACGGAAATCGGCGCCCGCCTCAATGTTTTCGGTATTCTGAGGCTTAAGATTCTTGTCGTAGACCACATAATATGGAACATAGCTTGACACACCTTTCACGGGATAGGTCACCGGATTGTACTGATACATACCGCTGCCATAGGAAGGCACATAGTAGTAATTCTCATAGAAAGTACCGGCCTGGCCTACCTGAGCATAACTTGCACGGAGTTTGCCGAATGTGAGCACATCGTTGTCTTTAAGAGAAGGTAATTCTGTGAATACCCAGCCGAGCGATACAGACGGATAAAAGAACGAGCGGTTATTGCGCGGCATCGTCGACACATAATCGTTACGGCCCGTAACAGTGAGGAACAGCATGGAGCGCCATGAAAGGCCTGCGCTGCCGAAGAAGCCTACAGTGCGCGAATGACGGTTATACTCGCTGCTGGAGAAGCTTGTGGCATTGGCAATAACGGGCATGCCGTAGAAATTGAAATTATTGCCGATATAATCCCATCTGCGCGAATTGTCCTGGTTGATTTCATTGCCGAGCATAGCGTCGAAATTGAATTCGCCCCATTCGGCGGTAAAGTTGGCGGTGAAGAGGTTGTTGAATACGTTGCGCGACACTCCGTAGTTCTCAATACCGCCCTGGGTCTGGCCGGCGGAACCGACCTCCTTTATATCGCTGTAATTCGAGGTGTACATGTCTATACCGGCCTGCTCGCGGAACCACAGTTTCATATTGTCGGCCATACCGAGACCGGGGCTGAATTCTACATATGCGTTGCCGAAGAAACGGTTGGTATGCTGCAGATATTCATTGTTATTGGCCCACCAATAGGGGTTATTGAACGAAGTAGAACGGAAAAGCACCTGCTGGGTCGGATCACCGGGCACATGGACCGGGATACCCTTGAGGTCGTATTCGGAAGGGGCCGAATAAACCACATTCATGATACCGTCGTTGGCGCCGGGAGCCGAGGTTATCTTTGTTGAGCTGTAGTTCCCGGAGAAACCGGTTTTCCACTGCTTGTCTATCGTCCAGTCAACAAGGCCGCGGGCGCTCCAGCGGTTCATGCCGGTAGAAGGCACGATGCCTTTCTGATAAGAGTTATTCAGACCGAAAGAATAGCTTGCGCGCTCTGTACGCTGGCTGAGGCTGAAATTAGTGTTCTCGGTAAAGCCGGTGTTGAAGAAGTTGCCGACATTATCATAGGGTCGTTTGGAAGGTCGGCAATTTTCGGGCCCCAGTTCATGCTGCTGGTCGGAGCATATCCGCCTTCTATGAAGTTGCCCTGAGCGTAGACTTCCTGGCGTTTGAACTTGCGCGACACCACTTCGGCCGAAAGATTTGTAGATACGGTTACTGTCGGCTTGTTTGAATTGAACTTGCCACGCTTGGTTGTGATAACTATCACACCATTTGAAGCCCGGATACCATAAAGCGCTGATGCGGCCTGCCCTTTGAGCACGTTGATGCTCTCTATATCCTCGGGGTTGATATCGATGGAGCGGTCGGCAAGATTGGCTCCTGTCACAGAGTTGCCGGTGCTGTAGTCGGGGGTTGATTCAACCGGCATGCCGTCTACTACATATAGCGGCTGGTTGTTGCCGTCGAAAGAACGGGCGCCACGGATTATAATCTGGGCCGATGCACCCGGCGCACCCGACGAGGGGCGGATATCAACGCCGGTGAGTTTGCCCTGCATGGCGCTGGCGAGCGACGTTGTGCCGTCGGTGTTGAGGTCTTCGGCGTTGAGGTCCTGCACTGCGTAGCCGAGCCCTTTCCGCTCGCGTTTCATGCCGAGAGCCGTCACCACAACTTCATTCAGCTGATTGTCGGCGCTGTTGAGTTTTACCACAATAGGCTTCCCGGTGATGTCGACTTCTCGGGTAAGCATACCCACGTAAGATATGCGAAGCTTCTTCACTGTGGAGGCAACGGAAATACTGAAGTTTCCGTCGACATCGGTTATAACTCCGGTCGTTCCGTCGGCCGGGATAACGGTAGCGCCGGGAAGGGGTTCGTCATCACCGGCGAACACCACCCTACCGGTTACCGTACGGGTATTCTAAGCCTGCACGGCAGCGAATACCAGCAATGATACGATAAAGGCAATTAGTTTTTTCATACCTTAGAAAATAAATAATTAACATGTGGCAATTTGCCACGAAACTGGAATAGTTTGTTTTCAAAAATCTGGATTGACGGTTGCAAATATAGATATTTGCTATTATATTATTTTTAACCCAACGTTTAAATTTAACTTAATTTTACAGATTTAACCAAATTCATGTATCATTATGTTAATTTTAAGATTTTGAAAACTATTTATCGGCAAAAAAAGACGGCAAATTAGAGCAATTATGCTTATTTTTGCATAATAAAAAAATGTATTATCCTCAACCGATATAAATATGAAGCCTTCGACGCCAAAAGGAACGCGCGACTTCTCCACTCTGGAGATGGCCCGCAGAAATTATATTTTCGACACTATCCGCGAAGTATTCCGCCTCTACGGTTATCGCCAGATCGAGACGCCTGCACTTGAAAACCTCTCGACCCTGATGGGAAAATACGGCGAAGAAGGCGATAAACTGCTCTTCAAGGTCTTGAATTCGGGCGACTATCTGAAAGACGTCGACGACTGCCTGCTGGCCTCGCGCGACTGTCTTAAAACCGCTGCAAAAATCTGCGACCGCGGGCTGCGTTATGACCTGACGGTGCCTTTTGCCCGCTTTGTGGTGCAACATCGCGAGGAGATACAATTGCCGTTCAAGCGATTCCAGATTCAGCCGGTATGGCGTGCCGACCGTCCGCAGAAGGGCCGCTACCGCGAATTCTATCAGTGCGACGCCGATGTTGTCGGCTCCGACTCTCTCATGAACGAGGTCGAACTGCTCCAGATGGTCGACGAGGTCTTCCGCCGCCTCCATATCCGTGTGGCTATCAAGCTGAACAATCGCAAAGTGCTCGCCGGAATCGCAGAAATAGTAGGCGAACCCGACAAACTCATAGACATCACCGTCGCCATAGACAAAATAGATAAAATCGGTATCGAAAAAGTAAATGAGGAGCTTGCCGACCGAGGGCTCGCCGCAGAGGCAATCGAAGCACTGCGTCCTATTCTCGAAATATCAGGCTCTACGGCCGAGCGTCTCGACAAACTCGCCGAACTCCTCGCTGCAAGCGAAACAGGCACCAAGGGCGTGGAAGAACTCCGCACAGTCATCGGCTGCACAGAAGCGCTCGGACTCGAAGCCGACCTCGAACTCGATGTTTCGCTGGCCCGCGGTCTGAACTACTATACCGGCACTATAATCGAAGTGAAGGCGCTCGATGTTGCCATTGGCAGTATTTCGGGTGGCGGACGCTACGACAACCTCACAGGCGTTTTCGGCATGAACGGTATTTCTGGGGTTGGCGTGTCGTTTGGCGCCGACCGCATCTACGACGTTCTCAACACCCTCAATCTCTACCCCGAGGAAGCCGGACGAAGCACTCGTGTGCTTTTCGCTAACTTCGGCCCGGCGGAGTGTGCGGCTTCAATGAAACTTGTCAAAGAGCTACGCGCAGCCGGCATCGCTGCCGAGGTATATCCCGATTGCGCCAAGATGAAAAAACAAATCAGCTATGCCAACGCTCTTGGCGTGCCTTTCTTCGCTATTATCGGCGACAGCGAGCTCGCCGAAGGAAAGGTCACAGTCAAAAACATGACTACGGGCGAACAGCTCTGCGTAGCTGCCGCCGATGTAGCTTCTGTTGTTAAGTAATAAGTAGTAAGTTAATATAATGATAAGGCCGCGGCAGGGTGTCGCGGCCTTATTATGTATCAGAGCATGGTTTTTACTGCGGATTCTGGAGATTGAGTGCGCGGGTAGATTCGAGGATAGGGAGATTCGTTTCTGTCGGAACGTAGATTACGGTCTTATTGCTGAGATTGGACTGCTGGCGCACCCAAAGGTATTGTATATATGTAGGCGTAATGCTGCCGTTTTCTATGCGAATGGCTTCAGCCGCACCTTTGGCTCGTTCGATTTCGGCCTGGGCATTCAGTTTCTCAGCCTCAAGATTTGCCTTGGCCTCCTCGATTTTGATTTTGCGGTTCTGTTCGGCTTTGGCAAACTCGGCCTTGCCTTCCATTTCCTGAGACCATACGTTATACCACGGTCTGATAAATGCGAGTGCGACTACAAACAGAAAAATTCCGACAAGAACCCATACCACACTCTTGATGAGTGTTTTTGGTGAAACTCCTACATTATTGTTATTATACATAGCTTTATGTGATTATAAATTATAGCGAAAGACGGATGGTGGCACCGAAACGGGCAGGAAGCCCCTTTTGGGTGAAGGCGCGACCCATCGAGAGGAAATAGAAAGTATCGTAGCTCGTTCCGGTAAGATTCTCGCCCCACAAGCGAAGACTCCATTTCTGCGCAGTGAAAGCCAGCGAGGCCCCGGTAAGACAATAGAAATTCTGAGAGCGGACGTTGGCCTCATTCCAGTATATTCGCCCTGCGCCATTCACATTGGCAGTCAACGAAGGCTGTATTCCGGCAAATACGAGAGCTTCGGGCTGCCATGTGGCTTCGGCAAACAGAGTATTCGACGGAGCATAAGGCACATGCTTGCCGCGGTAATCGCCGCGCCCATCGTTATAATTTCGGAAAGTGGCATTGGTATATCCATAGCTTAGACGAGCCGAAAAACCGGCACCGGGCTTCCAAGCGGCCGTAACTTCGGCTCCGAAACTTCGGGTACGACCTGCGTTAGTCATTATTCGTCCTGTAGTAGTGCCGGGAGGAAAGACTGTGAGCTGCTGGTTGCGGCAATTGATATAGAAAAGGACCGCGTCGAGCGCAAGCCCGTCGGCCGGCTTCCAGTCGGCGCCGACTTCATAGTTGAAGCTGCGCTCGGGTTCGTAGCCTACTATCTGCTCGAGGGTGTACTGCGCGCTCATACCCATTATATTCATTATACGCTGCTGGAGGACGTCGCTGAACATCTGCGTATTATAGCCTCCGGCCTTATAGCCCTTCGAAAAATTGAAATATGCGGTCAGGGAAGGTAGCTCATAGGCAATGGTAAGCTTGGGTATAAATTCGAGGAAAGTGCGGTGAAGCACATCGGAATCGTCTATATCCACGGGCGTATGTGAGTATAACTCGCGCTGCCCGTCGGCGAAGACATGATATGTGTTATAGCCCGTATTGCAGAAGCTGCGATAACTCAATGACGCCCGCTCGAGGTCAAGACGCAAACCGGCCTCGAATCGCCAGCGGCCTGTACGGTATGTACTTTCGTGGTAAAGTGCTACCGCGGCATTAGACGGTCTGAAGTTGCTGCCGAGAGTAAACCGGCGTGTATCCCACTCGATAGGATACTGCGGATTTATCTCATTGCGGTGCGACTCTATCAGTTCGGAAATGCCGGTATCCTTAAATGTCACCGGCGCTTCCATACGCATAGACTTATAGAAAGCAAAGACGCCTCCGAGCCAGCTGTATCTGCCGCGCACACCCTTTGTGAAAAGGTCTTGTGTCACAGTCCATTCGCGTTTGGCTTGCGTGAGGGTAAAATAAGGCTGCGTGGTGAAGTCCTGGTCGAGGTCCATGCGGTCGTCGAGATACTGCACCGATGTCAGCGAGGTCACCACTACCCTCTTTCCGGCCCAGGCCACGGTTATGCCATCGGCGAAGGTTGAGCGGCGATATGCGCAAGTATCGTTATAGGCAATTGAACCGTCGATGTCGGAAGCATACGGATAGCCCCCCTGACGGTTAATGCCGAAAGCAGCCACATTGGTCACCGACAGCGCGGCAGAAAGACGCCATGCTGTTTTCCAACGCACCGAGCCGGAGTTTTCGTAGTCGAGACGTTCTCCGTTGTAGTCGTTGCGGAAATATCCGTCGGTATGGCCGAACTGAGCGGAAAGGCTCATTCCGAGTCCGGGGTTGAGAGTGCCGTAATATGCGGCGGCCACGGTTGTTGTGTTGTGCGAGCCATAGCGCAAGGAGGCCCGCAGGCCTTTGGTCGCAAGCGGCGACAGCGTACGTATATTAATCTGTCCGCCCATGGTATTGCGTCCGTTCAGCACCGTCTGTGCCCCGCGGAGTATCTCCATGCTCTCGATATCGGCCAAGTCGAAATCGTATGCGTCCTTGTTAAGATATGGTATATTGTCTATGCTCAGGCCGATGACCGGCTGATCCATTCGTGCGCCAAGGCCCCTCACATAAATCGACGATGTTATTCTGGACCCATAGTCGGGCATGTAGAAGTTGGGGGCTATTGCGCTTACGTCTTTCATGGCATCAATGCCGAGCCGACGTATTTCCGAAGTATTTATCCGTGTTATAGCCTCGGCAGAATTCGTGCCGTCAGGAGCCCGTTTGACGCCCAGGACTTCTACGTCTTTAAGCTCATACGGTTTCCTTATGGCAGAATCTCCGGCTTCGTAAGCCGACATGCTCAGTGTTGCAGCAAGAACGGCGACCGCAATCAGTTTTTTCATGACTTCTCGGATAGTTCGAGCCATCGGAGTTCTTTCTCGTCGAGCAGATTCTTGACTTCTTCATAGCGGCGAGATTTATCAGCAAATTCCTGTGGGTCGGGCGACACCGCGGCACTGAAAAAGTCCTCGAGCGCAGTTTTTTCTTCAGAAAGCGCCTCTATTTCACCTCCGAGAGCTTCAAACTCGCGTCTTTCCTTGAAAGTCATCTTATTGTCGGGGCGCTCGCGGCGGGGGCGATTGTCGGCTGCCGGAGTCTTGGCTGCGGTTTTCTCCTTTTCGAGAGTCTGCACAAAGGCCCGATAGTCTGAGTAGCTTCCCGGAAAGTCCTTGATTACACCATTACCCTCCATCACAAAAAGATGGTCGGCAATATTGTCGAGGAAGAAGCGGTCGTGACTCACCACCATGACACAACCCTTGAAATCGGCAAGATACTCTTCGAGAATGCCGAGTGTGATTATGTCGAGGTCATTTGTAGGCTCATCGAGTATAAGGAAATTAGGCTGACGCATCAGCACCGTTGCAAGATGGAGGCGGCAACGTTCGCCTCCGCTGAGTGTGTGGATATATTTCTGCTGGTCGGCCGGTGCAAAAAGAAAACGCTGCAGATACTGCATGGGGGCAATCCTCACACCCTCTCCAAGAAAAATGTCTTCGGCAATCTCTGTGACGGCATCGATTACTTTCTTACGCTCGTCGAAGGCAATGCCGTCCTGGCTGTAGTAGCCGAACCGAACGGTCTCGCCGATATCCCAGCGGCCGCTGTCGAAAGGCTCGAGGCCCTGTAGCATCTTGATGAATGTAGACTTTCCGACGCCGTTGACTCCGACTATGCCAATCTTCTCACCGCGGGCGAATGTATAGGAAAAATCGTCGAGTATCACTTTGTCGCCGAAACGCTTGCAGACGCCCTCAGCCTCGAATATCTTCGAGCCGATACGCGACGAGGCAGCATCGAGACGCACATTCTGCTCGTTTAGATTGACTCGCGAACGCGCTTTAAGCTCATAGAAATTGTCGATACGGAACTTGGCCTTGCCGGCTCGCGCCTGCGGCTGCCGGCTCATCCAGTCCTGCTCTCGGCGCAATGTGTTCTTTACCTTAGCCAGCTCCGCGCCCATGGCTTCTATACGCTCGGCCCGGCGGCGCAGATACATATCGTAATTTCCGTCGACCATATATGCATGCGTGCGGTCGAGTTCCATTATCTTGTTGCAGACTCGGTCGAGGAAGTAGCGGTCGTGTGTCACCATCAGAATAGCCACACGCGAACGCTTCAGATAGTTTTCGAGCCATTCGATTGTAGCTATGTCGAGGTGGTTGGTAGGTTCATCGAGAATCAGAAGTTCGGGGTCGGCAATCACGGCCCGGGCGATGGCAAGTTTTTTTCGCTGCCCTCCCGAAAGTTTTTCGACCGGCTTAGACTCTTCGTCGAGCCCGAGCGAGGCAAGCAGACGCATTATCGCCTCCGGATCGTCAAGGCGGGAAGTCTGCGGAAGTGCTTCCATTGCAGCACTACGCACTGTCGCCCCGGGCGCAAAATGTGGCTCCTGAGGCAGATATCCGATACGAAGACCGTTGCGGCATACCACCGAACCAGAATCGGCGCTTTCGTCGCCGGCGATTATGCGGAGCATGGTGGTTTTTCCGGTGCCGTTTCGGGCGACAACTCCTATCTTGTCGCCTTCGTCGACTCCGAATGTAATATCGGCGAAAAGCATTCTGTCGCCGTAACTTTTAGTAAGATTTTCAACACTAAGGATATTCGCCATGCGATAATGAATGGTAGTATATATGTGATGCTGTGCTGACCGGTTTATTCCTTATGTTCGTGGCTACTCAAAAGGTCGTGCAAAACCTTTTTGGCCTTTACCGCCTTGGGCATTCCGTCGGCGTCGGCAATAACAACCGAGCGCCCCATCCGGGCTTTCTGGAGCAGTATGCGCCGGTAGTTGAATTTGAGCCCGGCCGAGAGATTATCGACAAGCGCTAATTTTTCTTCTTCCGACATTGCTGTTTTATTTTTTCAAAAAGTTCCGGATTGACTATCTTGAAGTCGTGGGCCACGAGTGTGGACTCTGCGCTGTTATCGAATATCATCCACGCATCGACAATAGGCATAAAAACCTCAAAAAGGTTCTCGAGCCCCTTCTGATAGCGACGGTAGACAACGTCGGTCGGTATATTGTGTCCGCCCTCGCTCACACGCTTGGCCACACGCTCCACAGCCATTTCAGGCGACGGCAGCCAGAAGAAGAGCAACACAACCTGATAGCCCTCGGCATGCGCGCGGCTCACGAGATGGCGGTAGGTACCTGTTGCGAGAGTGGTTTCGATAGCGAAAGTCTTGCGCTCTCTCATCAGCAGCGATATGCGGGTAAGCATGAGACGCCCCGCCACAAAAGCCACAGCAGAAGGGTCGAAGGGCGACAGCCCCTTGGCAATCTCGTCGGCGTTGACGAAATCCCGGCATTTGAGAATGTCGGGCAACACTGCCATCGAAGCGGTTGTTTTGCCGGCGCCGTTGCAGCCGGCGATGATGTAGAGCCTTGGTTCCTGGTCCATAATGCAAAGGCGCCTTTATACGCCATACGCTTATATAACGCAAAAATAACAAAAAAAGACGATATATGAAATAAAAAAGGAGCTACCGCCCGGCAGCTCCTTCATATATAAGAGAGAATTTGCGTTATGCGACGTTGGGTACGGGGCCGTACTGGTTGGTCTGAGGCTCGCTTTCCTTGCAGAACCATACGATGAGAATGATAGCTCCAACGATGGGAATCAGGGCAAGCAGAAGATACCAGCCGCTTTTGTTGATGTCGTGGAGACGACGGACAGCCAGACCAAGACCGGGAAGAAGAAGACCGAGGGTAATCACACCCGATACAGCCTGCATAACAGAGGGGCTACCAGACAGCACTGTCGAAATCACCACATTGAGAATAGCAACAGCAAGAGCATACCACCAATACTCTGAACGGGAAGAGCGTCCGTTGAAGTTGCAGTAATTCACTGTCACAGCACGCTTAACAGCGTCTACGAAAGGTACTTGATACTGATTCATAACAGATTTTTTTTTAAGGTTAAAGATTCATATAACGCAAAATTACTATTTTTAAACGAAAATACAATAGTTTTAACTGTTATTTTAATATCTGATGTATCTCCCCGAGAGAGACGTCCGGCAAGTTCTCCGACATTTTTTTTATCAGGAAAGCCAGCGACTGCAGCGGAGTTCGGTCGGCGCATACAATTGATTTTCCGTAGATTGCCTCGGGTGTGGTATAGAGGGCCACTCCGAAGCCATAGCGTTCGCCTGCCGCGGTATATTTATATTCGAAATCGGCAATCACCACGTAGCCACCCATCTGGAGACGCTGCAGCGGCCCCTCGAGGCTGTGGCGCTTAGGCTTGGTACGGTCAAGAATATCGGCAAGTTCTCCGACTTGCCGTTTACGCGTCGACGCGCCGAAAATCATGCGCTTCAGCTCTGTTGAAGACAGTGCCTCATGCCTGCGGATTATGTCGAGAATCAACGCCTCTTGCGAATCTGGCTCTATTGGATATGCAGCGCGGCGATAATTTATGAAATCAGGTAATAAATCGAGAGCAACAAAGCCGGCCTTACGGCGAAAAAACTTGCCATAGGCGAGCTTCATTTCCCTGATTACTGGCCCCTTCCAATCCCAGCAGCCATAATCGTCGCATTCTTCGCCAAAGAGCATTCCTGGTGCGGCCATCTCCTCGACAGAAAACCCGGCGATGCGATTTGCGAAGAACGGCAGCATGCCATAATGCAGGGCCGTTTTTTCCAATTGTTCTCTACTCGCTATCATAATGTAAAGATAGCGATTTTCCGACAATCATAGACGATTCAGCTCAGATTGTGAGGCTGCGTTGCCTTTATATCTGCTTTTTCGTGGCTGGAAGCTATAGGTAAGAGCAAGCATTATGCCGCGGCGGTCGTAGCTCTGACGCTTATCTACCGTAACCCCGAAAGTATTCATTGTCCAGTCGTTGCTTGCCGTATTGAATATATCGGTGGCCGACAGCTTCACTTGAAACGTTTTGTCGAAAAAACTTTTGCCGACAGATGCGTCCATTGTAAACCAGGTTGCGCCGAAGCGGTTTGTGTGCATATCGCCCTTGGTCTGTCCGCTGATATTGGCTGTGATTGTCCAGCCATGCGGCAAAGCAAAAGTATTGTCGAAATAATAGGAAAAAATCGGTTTGTCATAGCGCATGCCGCCAAGAGCAAGCCTCTGTCCATACATGCCGAGTGTCACATTGGGCGTCCAGCGGCGCACAGCCTTGCTCCATACAAGATAGAGACTCAGTGCCGACACATCTATATTCACCGGGTGCATCAGCAACTGAAGATTGTCGGCCGGATAGAGCTGCTTGACATAGGCATAGCTGTCGATACTGCGGCGGTAATCTGCCTGTATCATGAAGTCTTTCCACATGCCGAAGAGCTGCACGTTGTGCATGCGCTCGTCGCGCAAAGCCGGATTTCCGCCCTCGATTTCGTGGAGGCCGACATAGCTCAGCGACCCTGTAAGCTGCGAATACGGGGGCTTTACAGTAGCCATTTTATAGCTTAGGCTTATCTGGGCATCATCGCCGAACGAATATCCAAGCGACACATCGGGGGTGAGCATATGGTCGCGGCGGCTCACATCGTCATCGCGCTTGCCATCTGTGCGGAAGTCGTAGTCTACATATTCATATCTCGCACCGGCCGTAAGCGAGAATTTGCCGAAAATTCGCGACCATGAAGCAAACAAGGCTGCCGAAATCTGCTTCGCATCTGTAACAGAAGACGGTATATACTGCTCTACTTGGGTGTTGAGCATGCGATAGTCAAGTTTTGTATGGGTGTGACTATCCTGCGTTCCAACTGTAAAATCGCCGTTCCACAACGGGAAATTCAGGTAGAGTTTAGCGGCCAAGAGTGTCGAATTGCGCTTATCAGAGGATTTGACGTCCTGACTCACCGATTCGGGATATGTGGTGGCAACATCATTGTCGGCGACCGAACGTTTGAAATCGCCGTCGAAATGGAGCACATACTTGTCGGCAAACGTGTTTTCATAGTATAAGGAAGCAAGATGACTGTGAGAACGGATACGGCGGTCTATAACCCTGTTCAAGGCCGGATTGCCGTCATACCACTCTGTGCCTGTGTTGCTGAAATCTCCCCGCTCAGGGTTGAAGCGATAATACGCTCCGAACGACTGCGAATCCTTTGTATAATTGAAACCGGCTTTTACCGCACCCGTCAAGGTCGGATATTCGTTATACTGGCTGCTGCCTAACGTTGTCGGACTTCCCTCAAAGACAAGACTGTTTATAGTACGTCCTTTTATCACAGAATTGTCGCGATTGACAGTTCCGTTCAGAAAAACTTCCCAGCTCCCCGACCGATAGCTTATATCGAGATAATCCATCACCGACCACTTACGCCGACGTTGCAGCTGCAAACGGTCGGTCATCGACAGACCCTGAACGAAATTACGTTTGGTCGTGATTTTCAGTACTGCGCCTGTAGTACTCTCATAGGCCGCACCCGGCGCCATAAGCAGCTCCACCTTTTTGAGATTAGACGAGAGCAAGCGCTGCAATTCGGTCTCGTCGCGCATAGGGCGCCCGTCGATATAGATTTCGATATTGCTCTTGCCGATGACACTTACAGCATTGTCCAGCACCTTTATCATCGGCAACTGGGCAAGGACGTCGAGAGCGTTTCCGAGCTCGGAAAGATTTGAACCGGGAATGGTAGATACAAGGGTCGTACCGACGAGCCGTGTAGCCGGTTGATTTGCAGTGACGACAACTTCATGCAACTCTTGAATCAGACTGTCGGCAAGCTCCTCTGCAAGCATAACAGTGCTTGCAAGCAACGATAAACCAAAGAATAGTATTGTACGTTTCATAGCGATATTTTTTATGGCAAAATTATCGCTATGAAGCCATATAATACAAAAAAGCGGCCTGACCACTAAGCTCAGACCGCGCTATATATCAAGCCATTACAAGGCTACTATTCAAAATAATCTGACCGCACTCAAAAAACCGATAGAAAGAGCCCGGAATGAGGCAGTGCAGACGCCGAGAGGCGTGCTTTGAGCCTCGATTTCCGTTTATACACCACGTCTATGCTCTCCCCTATCAGAAGCGCAATTGTGCGGTTGGAAAGCCCGGAGGCCAGATAGACTTCCAGACGATAATCGTCGGGCTTTATGTCCGGCCATTCTTCCTTAAGGAGCGACAGCAAATCGTTTCGGCAGGCATTGACGGAGTGCTCCATTTCTGCAAAAAGACCTTCATCGGCTTTCAAGGCATCGATTTGCGATTTAACCTTGTCAATAATAGCTTTTTTCTCCGTTTTAGTGCCTTGCGACTCATAGTAAGTCTGGCAAAGTTCGTCTATCACGCCGAAGCGGTTAGCAAGAGAGCCATTGAGCTTCGTTGATAGAGCCGAACACTCATCGCGCAGGCCAGAAGCCTCGCTTATCAGAGCATTATTCTCAAGATTCTTGATTTTAAGCCGTTGATGCTGCCACACAATGACGCCGCCGGCCAGTATCAGAACAATAGCGCATGCCGCAATATACAATCCGCGCACAGAGCGCTCCTTATAAAGCATAAACTCCTTCTCTTTCTGCAGATAGAGGGCGGTAGCAAGCTCGTCGCGTCGTTCGCCTGCCTGTATCAGAGCTTTCAGCCGCGAGGCGCGACGGAATTCATCGTTACGGCCATGACGGCCGTAATAATCTATGGCTATGTTGACAATTGTATCGGTCGGTGCTGTCAGATTGTTGACGGCAAGAGCCTCGCTATAGAGCAAAGCCCAGCGGGCCATTGTTGCCGAATCGTCGAAACGGCTTAGGTCGTAGGCATTCAGCTTTTCAAGAGCGGCCGCAGGGTCGGTCTGTATCAGCGCCTCGGCCTCGTCGAAGCCTCGGCCCGAGTGAACGCCCGAATAAGAACATGCCGTAGCAAGGAGCACAACAATCAGATATGGCAGCCACCTCATATTCAGACATCTTCAATAATTATCATATATTGAGCACGGAAGGTCTCTCCGGGAGCTATGATATTGGTATATTCGCGCTCTGAGAAGTCACCTTCGAACCCGGCTCGGTCGCAACGGCCCCACCAGGGCTCCACACACATAAAAGGAGCTGAAGGAGAAGGCGCCCAGAGACCTACCAGAGGTGCATTGAAAAGCAAGGACAGATAGGGGCGACGAGCCTTGTCGAGAAGCGACACCCGGCGCACCTGGCTGTCGGCAAGAATAAGGGCATTGTGCTCGAATGTCTCGCCGGTAAGCGGCAGCATGTGCTCGCTGTCGAGCGACACTGCAAACTCGCCGTCACCGACACAGCCCTTTTCGGCAATGCGCTGGGTAGCGATTTCCTGTCTGTCGAAAAGTACATAGGCATGCACCGGGTCTGCGGCGTTGAACTCGGGATAGTTGAATGCCGGGTGGGCCCCGATATGAAATGCCATAGGCTTGTCGTCGAGATTGGAGACGCGCCACATCACAGTAATACGCTCACCTTGCAGACGATAGCCTATCTCAAGGCGGAAACGGCGCGGATATAGCTCGAGAGTGCTGTCGTCGGCCTCCAGACAGAACCACGCCTCGTCCTCGGGGCAATCTTCAACGACCGTAAACTCTCGGTCTCGGGCAAAACCGTGCTGCCCGAGAGCAAACTCTTTGCCGTCCATACGGTACTTTCCGTTCCAGACGGAGCCTACAAGCGGAAACAGTACCGGCGAACGACGGCCCCAGTAGGTCTTGTCGCCGTGCCATAGATAGCTATAATGTGTTGTATTGCTCGTTATACTCTGGAGCTCTGCTCCGAACGAATCTATTTCGACCGTCAGTAGGTCGTTCTTAAGCGTCTGTCTCATCGTATTTTATTTTTCGTCTGCAAGATTCATATCTTCTGAAAAAACTTCGACACCGTCGCGACCGACATAGTCATTCAAAAACCTTATGTTGTTCTGAAAGAGAGTCTTGCCCGCATTAACAGACTCAAGAGAGTTTAAGGCTGCATCAGGCACCAGATTATTGTCAATAAGGCAAGACCTCATTTCCGGCGTGGTAAGATCATGGTCCAGAATCAGGCACAGCGCGTCTTCCTCGGCTTCTTTCTTGTCATAGAATTTATTGCCGCGTAGTTTTACACACCGCCCCCATTTAGGCAGGAATGTAAGTGTCGAATCACTGTTTAGGAAATATAGAAGATTTTCGCAATTTTTGATATCATCGGGCACATTCATGAAGCGTTCACGGTCTATCTCCGGAAACATACTGATATAGTCATCATACCCGGAGCATATTCCAATCCGCTTCTTTTTTAGACGTTTGAACATTAAATCGTATGTACACTTCCTGTCTTCATTGTTTTTCAGCCAATTCTCACGGGCTTTTTGATATAATTCGGCCGGAGCACCCTGCATGCCGAGGCCATTGAGCATCCACTGCCCATCAAATAAAACCAACGACATAAAAGCAGAACCACCGGGAGCCACTCCAGATGGCATTTCTAAATTTGGCATCGTATAGGCCGACAGATTCATTTCATCGCCATTTAAGGCTCTGAGAATTGCACCGTCCTTCCTTACCTCTCTATAGGTATAAATCGAATATGGCAAGGATTCCAGACCTTTCACCAAGTGAATGAATTGATTCTCGCCTTCTTCAGGATACAATTCCAGTATTTCCTCCAGCCATTCCTGTGGCTTTATGCCAAGAGGCCCGATTTTGGTATTAAAGGAAAGATATGCCTCTTTAATATATGAGGTATCCTCCATTCCAAAGAAATCTGATGCAACGGCCTCAAGTTGTGTCGAAATTGACTCAGTATCGCGAATACGGGTTAGATAGCATCTTGTACAGAGCCAGTAACAAAGATTTCTTATCTGATAAAACAGAGGTACTTTAAGCTCATCTTCCGGCAACAGCTTAGGTCGGCCGGGAGTATCAGGTGCGTTGTCATAGGCATCCATAAGCATAGGCGTTAGTGCTTCGGCCATTATCCTGGTAAACGGATTACAAGGATTAAGGAATGTATCGGATGAATAACCGTTCAATGTAAACCAAATAAGAAAACATATAGCCTGCACACAAGGAAACTCACGACTATAGTATTCGTCGTCGGTATCAAAAAAAGGCATTTCTCTGCCATATTTCTTTTTATGCAACGACACAAACGCTTCCCATACACCCGTTTGCGACACAAGGTCTTCAAGATAGCATACCAGGTTCAACACCAAATTGCGGACAGCAGCATCACTGAATTTCGAATTCTCTCCTATCATCTTCTTCAGTATAGGATAGAGAGTGTTGGCAAAACCGACATAATACATATCTGTATTAAATCCTTTGCCTAAAAAATGACTAGAGCGGAACTCTGCCAAAGTTATGGCTGACTTTTTAAATGGTTTCGGCTGGTTTTTCTTATTCTTTGCCATATAGTTTTTTAATTCATACAAAGGTAGCCTTTTTTATGTGATTCCGAAACTATTTGAGTATCTTTGAATGTTTATACTTAAAAAAATGATTATGCTGAAGACAATATATATTGCGGGCGGCTGCTTCTGGGGCACCGCACACCTTTTTTCGCTGGTGCCAGGCGTGGATTCCACTGTAGCCGGCTATGCAAACAGCTCAATAGCCAACCCTTCGTACGAACAAGTCTGCACAGGGCGCACAGGCGCCGCCGAAGCCGTCAAAGTTGAATACGACCCCGACAGCGTCGGTCTCACAGACCTTCTGCAACTATATTTCAAGAGCATAGACCCGCTGTCGGTAAACCGCCAGGGAGGCGACCGCGGCACACAGTACCGCACAGGCATATATTATACCGACCCGGCTGATGCTGCCGTGATTGAAACCGACCTTGCCACGCTGCAGCGCCGCTACAGCGAGCCGATTGCAATCGAGTGCTTGCCTCTGAAAAACTTTTATCCGGCCGAAGATTACCATCAGGATTATCTCTATAAAAATCCAGGCGGCTACTGCCACGTGAACCCGGCTCTTTTCAAAGAGGCCAAAGAGATTGCCGCGCGCACCACCAAAGTTGATAAAAGCGAACTGCGTAAGCGTCTGACACCCCTTCAGTGGGAAGTGACTCAGAATGCAGCTACCGAACGTCCGTTCACAAACGAATATGACAATGAATTCCGTAAGGGCATATATGTAGACATCACAGACGGTACTCCCCTCTTTCTGTCTACCAATAAGTATAATTCAGGCTGCGGATGGCCGGCCTTCACGCGCCCGATAGACGAAACTCTTATCGACGAAAGCATAGACACTTCATATGGCCGTGTCCGCACCGAAGTGAAATCTTCTTCATCGGGTGCTCATTTAGGCCATGTGTTCCCCGACGGTCCTGCCGAAGCCGGCGGCCTCCGCTACTGTATAAACTCGGCCTCGCTCCGCTTCATTCCTCTCGAAAAAATGGAAGCAGAGGGATATGGGAAGTATATACCCTACATAAAATAATCAGCTCCGCGAAGAGAGGAAGTCGGCGACAATGAATGTGCTTCCGCCTACGAAAACGGTATCGTCAGAGCCGGAATCGTCCACAGCGGCAGCATATGCCTCGCGGACCGAACTGAAGGCTCGGCCATCGAGCCCCGCAACTCGGGCAGCTTCGAGAGTTGATTCGGCTGTGCGGCCACGGTTTACCGAAGGCGTAGCGAAGTAATATACCGCATTGCGGGGCATTTCAGCCATAATGGCGGCTACGTCCTTGTCGTTTACAAAGCCGACAACCATTCTCAGAGTTCCCTCAGATACTGAAATTTCGCGAAGTTTAGGCCCGAGCCAATGCCAGCCGCCTATATTGTGGCCGGTATCGCAGACCGTACGCACAAGGGCGTCCTTGACTGTCATCCAACGGCCCATCAGACCGGTGAGCTCGCATACCTCCGCAAAACCCCTCGCTACTGCGGCTTCGTCGATTGCAGAAAAACGCTCACACAATACTCCAAGAGCCGTCATCACCGTTGCCGCATTCTCCACCTGACAGTCTCCGGTAAGTTCGCCTTCAATCTCGCCCCATGGAGTGCCGGCATAGATAATCCTATCCTTGCTTTTCCAAGGTGTGAACAGCTTTTTGTCGCAGGCAAACAATATCGGCGCTCTCATTTGAGCTGCCTTATCTTCGAAAACCTTGCGGACTCCGCCGGCAGCATTACCTATCACTACAGGAGTCATCGGCTTTATTATGCCGGCTTTCTCTACTGCTATCTCTTCTTCAGTCTTGCCCAGCAATGCTGTATGGTCCAGCGAAATATTTGTGATAACGGCAAGCGCCGGCGATATTATATTGGTACTGTCGAGCCGGCCTCCGAGACCTGTCTCGATTACTGCAACATCAACGCCGCAATCCGCAAAATAACGGAATGCCATGACCGTTGTCAACTCGAAAAAACTCGGCTCGTTTTTCCTGGGCATAGAGGCTCTGAAATCCTCTATGAACTTCTCAACGAAATCTCTATCTGCCATGACACCGTTCACTCTTATGCGTTCGCGGAAGTCGACAAGATGAGGCGACGTATAAAGCCCGACCTTATATCCGGCAGCCTGAAGCACAGCGGCTATCGTGTGAGCCGTGCTACCCTTGCCGTTGGTTCCGGCTATATGTATCGTAGGGAACGATTTATGTGGGTTGCCATACTCGGCTGCAAGAGCGAGTGTAGCACAAAGACCGGGCTTGTAAGCTTTTGCACCCACGTTCTGAAACATGGGCACCTGATTGAAAAGCCACTCGATAGAATCCTGGTATGCCATCAGAAAATAAAATAGCCAATCAGACCTGCCGCGCATATTACGGCGATGGGGTGAATTTTTGTAAACAGAACTGCCGCCAGGGAGGCAAGCGACAATAATATACTTTTGACGATATCGTCTGTCTCCGTGCCGAAGTTCTGCCCGTTCATCAGCAGAAGTGCCGCCGAGGCTATCAGCCCTACAACAACGGGGCGCAATCCGGCAAAGATACCTTTCAGAGTCACGCTGTCGCGATGCTTCGTTATATAATGCCCTACGTAGCGCACAAGCACAAACGAGGGCAGAATCACAACCAGAGTGCAAAGCAGAGATCCAATTATTCCCCAAACGGGCGATGAAAGAGCCGGCGAAGAAACTCCAGGAGCTACATAGCCTATATAAGTGGCCGAATTGATGCCTATAGGGCCGGGGGTCATCTGCGAGATAGCCACTATATCGGTGAATGTCTGCTCGCTTATCCAGCCCGGCGTCACGATTTCATTCTCAATAAGGGCAAGCATCGCATAGCCGCCTCCGAAACCAAAGAAGCCTATCTTGAGATAGCTCCATATAAGACGTAGATATATCATCATTTGTCCTTCAATATCTTATGACTGCGCCGTGCCAGCCACCAGCCGACGAGGCCTCCAAGCGCTATATACAATATCGGATTCGACACAATCGGCCACTTCGACCATATCAGCAGTGCGACCGCAGCCGGAATCCACGCGGTCTTCCAGCCTATTCCGGCAGAGCGGGCGGTAGTTATGACCGGAGCGACGATAAGTGCCACCACAGCAGGCCTGATGCCCTTGAAAATAGCTGTAAGAACCGGGTTGGAGGTAATGGTCTCCGGGGTGAGGAACATCGCAATTGCAAGTATAATCAGGAAGCACGGCATAATAGTGCCTGCAGAAGCCGCTATACTCCCCTTAAGGCCGCGCAGCTTATCGCCGACAACTACAGATATATTTACCGCGAGAATACCCGGCAAAGACTGTGCTACGGCCAATAAATCAAGAAATTCATCGCGTTTGAGCCATTGATTTTTGTCGACCACCTCGCGCTCTATTATCGAAATCATAGCCCATCCGCCTCCAAAAGTGAATGCGCCGATTTTTGCAAATGTCAGAAACAGATTGCCTAACATAACTTTTTAGAATTCCACTACAGTTATTCCAGGACCACCTAAACGCACATCTTCATCGTGATAGTTTTTCACGGCCCCGACAGTGCCGAGATATTGCCGTATCACCTGGCGGAGAGCGCCCGTACCGGTGCCATGAAGTATGCGCACACGGCTGCTGTTGAACTGTATGGCATCGTCTATGTAATACATCACGGCTTGCACGGCCTCATCTGCACGCATACCACGCACATCTATCTGCTGGCTGAAGGCCAGCTGACGCTCGCGGCTTGACTCGGAGGTCTGAGCCGAAAGATAGCCTTTGGACTCCACAAGGCCGCTCTTTGCAGCCCCGCTCGAAGCACTGCGTATGGTCCGTTTTATCTTCGAAAGTTTCACCCTGGTCTTAATCTGACCGAATACAACCACAGCTTCCTTGCCGTTGATTTCTGCAACAGTTCCGACAGTCGATGCGCCGTCTGCCATCACGACATTGTCGCCGACAGCTATCGGGCGCTCGTCCGAAGGCTTCGGAGCGGCCTTGGGTTGCTTCTTCTTGCCCGGAAGCTTTTTCGACAACAACGGATGAGCCTCGCCTCCGCTTTCTCCGAGCTGACGGCGCTCTGCCTCAAGTTTTTCTCGGGCCTGGCGTGTCTGGTCTTTATCGGCCTGAGCCTCGCGTATTTCGCGGATAGTACGCTCAATGGCCGCATTGCTGCCTTCGAGTATCTTCTGAGCCTCGGTCCGGGCCTCGCCGATGATTTCACGTCGCTTCTGCCTCAAGGTCTCCATCTCGGCTTCGTATCGAGCGAGAGTTTCCTCGAGCTGGCGCTCTTTCTGTCGTATGGAATCGCGTTTGCGCTCCCAGTAGCGGCGGTCGCGTCCTATATCGAGCAGATAGCGGTCCATATTCACATAATCGCTGCCTACAATTTCCTTTGCGTCTTCGATTATATCGTCGGGGAAACCCGTCTTGCGGGCAATCTCTATGGCAAACGAACTGCCGGGCTGCCCTATCGCCAGACGGAACATGGGCTGCATGCGGTTTCGGTCGTAGAGCATGGAGCCGTTCACCAGACCGGGAGTTTCTTCGGCAAATTGTTTGAGATTATGATAGTGCGTCGTTATGACGCCCCACATACCTTTCTCATTCAGACGCTTGAGTACAGCCTGTGCTATCGCTCCACCTATCTGAGGCTCGGTACCTCCGCCAAATTCGTCGATTAGCACAAGTGTACGAGCGTTGCCCTGCGAAAGGAATCGCTTCATATTGCGCAGATGAGAGGAGTATGTACTGAGGTCATCTTCTATCGACTGGTCATCGCCGATATCAAGGAAAATTCGGTCGAAAACACCGACATGCGAGTTAGAGTAGACCGGCGGCAAAAGACCGCATTGCAGCATATACTGCACTATCGCCACGGTCTTGAGTGTAACCGACTTGCCGCCGGCATTAGGGCCGGAAATAATCAGCAGACGCTGCTCGGGCGTAAGGCGTATGTCGAGCGGCACGATTTCCTTGCTCTGCCGCTCGAGAGCAAGCTTGAGACCGGGATGACATGCATGATACCATTCGAGCTCGGGGCCGTCGGCAAGATTGGGCATTACAGCCTCTATCTCGCGGGCATAGCGAGCCTTTGCATATATGAAGTCGAACTCACCGAGCAAATCGAATGCTCCAAGCAGCTCGTCTATATCGGGGCGTATGGAATCTGCAAAAGCAGTAAGGATACGCACAATCTCGCGCCGTTCGTCGGCCGTAAGCTCTCGTAGGCGGTTGTTGGCTTCCACTACCTCAGCCGGTTCGATGAAGTAGGTTTTACCCGAGGCAGACTCACCCTGCACGATACCAGAAATCTTGCGCTTGTACATAGGCGCTACAGGTATCACAAGGCGACCGTCGCGCACCGACGGAACTGTGTCCGACTCAATATAGCCCTCGCGCACAGCCGAGGCTATGACGCGGCGCATGGCCGAGTTTATAGAAGCGGCGGCAGCAGCCATAGAACGTCTGATATCGGCAAGTTCAGGCGAAGCATTATCCTTTATTTCGCCGTTACGGTCTATTATACGATCTATTGCCGCAACGATATGCGGAAACGTAAACAGGTCGCGGGCAAGTGCGTCGAGCGCCGGATAAGGAGACTTCAGGCCGTCGTCTGTACGAAGCTTTGCAAAGAAATTTGCAATCGCAGCCATCGCACCAAGCGAAGCTCTCAGGCCTGGCAGTTCACTCTCCGAAGGGAAAGTACCGGGTATGCGGAGCGACGCCAGCAATTGCCGGCGGTCGTGGATGGCCTCAGCCGGAAATCCGCTGTCGGAATTGAGTATGGCAAGCATCTGCGCAGCCTCCTCGAGACGCATGCGCACCACGGCCGGCGAATTTTCGAAAGTCATATCGGCACAACGGTCACGGCCGAGTTGTGATATACACAGCCGTGTCACATGCTCGCGGACGGAGTCGAATCCTATCTTTTTTTCAAACTCCATAAAACTCAGCGTTTTTGCATTATACGGGCCAGTGCGCGCTTGTCTTCGCGCTCCTTGATAGACTGGCGCTTATCGTATTCTTTCTTGCCTCGGGCTATGCCGATTACGAGTTTTGCAAGCCCACGGTCATTGATAAAGAGACGCAGCGGAACTATCGTATAGCCGGCATCACGGCCATTCTTGGCGAGCTTGGCTATTTCCTTGCGGTTGAGCAGCAGTTTACGGTCGCGCCGTGCTTCATGATTATTATATGTGCCATAGAAGTACTGGGCGATATTCATGTTCTTTACCCAAACCTCGCCGGCTGCGCTGATATAGCAGAATGTATCGACAAGCGAGGCATGGCCTTCGCGTATCGACTTTATTTCGGTTCCTGTGAGCACGATTCCGGCTGTGAACGTCTCTATGATTTCATAGTCGAAGGTAGCTCTTCTGTTTTTTATATTTATTTCCTTGGGTTTCATGGAATAATGAAGTAGAGAAGATAGTATATCAGGAGAGGGACGGCAACAACGGCGCCTGATGTTACGAGCAGAAAGCGCATTTCACACCCGCGACGGACTTCCATATACGGTATTGCCTTGAACAGCACCAGCACTACATAGAGCGGAAGAAAACGCACAAGCATCACACTCCACGGCAGGCAGTTTCCGATAATCTGTATCAGCACCATCAGCCCCAGGCCGGCAACCGTGAGAGTAGACGCGCGGCGCGTATCAAAATGACCTTTGGCTGTAAGCGGGCCAAGATAATAGTCAAATATGAGTTTGGCTATGAATACCGATACAAAATACGAGCCGAAGTCGGCGACAGCCCTTATCAGAACCGTTGCCAACTCTACATGCCTCTCATAAAAGAATGAAAGAAATTCAGTTGCGGCTGCTATCCCCATCAATGGATAAAGACCCGAACGGGTCATTTCTTCGGGATCCGGGTCGCGGGTCTCAAGGTCTTCCCAGCCATGAGAGGGCGATAGCAGCAGTTGAATAAGATATTTTAAAAATGAGAACATAATCAGTTTTTTCTAAAGATTGCCCGCCAGATTTCACCAAACAAAAGCACAACAGATGTTCCGCCGATGATAATAAACCAGTCGGACAAATGAAGCGGCACAACATTGAACCACTCCCCTCCGTATGTTACAATCAGCACCTGGCCGACAAAAATCACGGCTACTATCCAGAGAAAACCGCCGCAGTCACGAAAATGGAATGCAGACCGGCCTGTGGCAAAAGCGCGGGCGTTAAATAAGTTCCAGAACTGCAAAAATACAAAAATTGTGAAAAACAGACTAAGTTCGTAAGCACTTAATTCATATTTTGCCTCTATCCAGGGCGCCGAACCTATACTGAGAAGCGAGGTGACGTCGGTATGCTGCATATAATACAGCAGCCCCATAAGAAATATCGAGAACATACACCCGCAGCCGAGTATAAAGCGCCACATCGGGTGACTGATGATAAAATCGCTTGTGCGGCGGGGCTTTTCCGACATCACCGACGCTGTCGGCGGCAGAGAAGCAAGCGCTATGGCCGCAAATGTATCCATGATAAGGTTTACCCACAATATCTGAATCACCGTAAGAGGCGACTGCAAGCCCATGAAAGCACCGCCGAGAACTGTGATACACGCCACGATATTGACCGTTATCTGAAATAGTATAAAACGCTGTATATTCCTGTATAGCGAACGGCCCCACATCACCGCACGCCCTATCGAGGCAAAAGAATTGTCTATGATAGTGATATCAGAAGCCTCTTTGGCAACCGACGTGCCGTCGCCCATCGACAGGCCGACCTGGGCCGATTTAAGAGCCGGGGCGTCGTTGGTGCCGTCGCCTGTCACCGCAACAACCTCGCCATCGGCCTGAAGGGCCTCTACAAGACGTTTTTTATCGAGCGGACGCGCTCGGGCAATTATTTTTATATCTTTAACACGTTCTGGCAGTTCGGCTTCGGGTATTGCTGCAAAATCCGGCCCGATGATAATCTCACCGGCAGAAGCATCGAGGCCAATCTGACGGCCGATTTCACGAGCAGTGGCCGGAGTGTCGCCTGTGACAATCTTTATTTTGATACCGGCGTCGAGCACTTCCTTCACCGCATCGGGCACATCGGCGCGCACTGGGTCTGAAATAGCCGTTATTCCAAGAAAACAGAGGTCGGTATCGGCCAGCTTGCCGTCGACTATCGGAGATTTGCCATCTTCAACGGCCTGCCACGCAAAACCGAGAGTACGCATACCCTGATTCTGGTATTGCAGCAACGATTGCTCTATAAACGCCGAGTCTACGTCCTTCGGACGCCTTGAACACATGCCGAATACTATTTCGGGAGCACCCTTCACAAACAGAAGATTACGGCCGTCGGCAGTTCTCACTTCCGTAGCCATATATTTACGCTCTGTGCTAAACGGAATCTCAGCCACCGTATCGACACTCTCCCTCAGAGCCCGATAATCTTGATTCTGCGAATGCATCCACATCAGAAGAGCACCTTCCGTCGGATTGCCAATTACTTTCGGCCTGCCGGCCTCGGCAAGATCGAGTTCTGCAGTAGAATTGACAGCCATACCGAGGGCTATGAGTCCGGCATCAGGCTCTCCATAAAAATCGGCGCTATAGACCCGCATCTGATTTTCTGTAAGCGTGCCCGTCTTGTCTGTGCATATTACAGTTGCCGCCCCCATTGTCTCACACGCATGCATGCGGCGGACCAGATTATTGCTCCGAAGCATACGACGCATGGAATATGCCAGACTCATTGTCACCGCCATTGGCAGACCCTCAGGCACCGAACACACAACAAGCGTCACCGCAATCATTATAGTCTGAAGAAAATAAGCACCGAATTCAATCCAGTCGAATGTCGGGTCCTTCATGAAATACATCAATAACCGGCCTGCTATAACAGCAATACCCACTACATATGCGAACCGGGTTATAAGACGTCCGAGACGGTCAAGCTGCTTATCGAGAGGTGTTCTTACCGAATTATCTATCTGCGCTGCCGTAAATACTTTGCCGTTTTCGGTAGCATCGCCCACAGCATCGACACACATTATGCCATGCCCCTCCATCACTTTCGTTCCGCGAAGCACTTCATACGAAGGGAAGGTAGCCTCCGGGGCTGTCTTCGTTGGGTCGGCGTCCTTCGAGCACACCGGTTCGCCGGTCAGCGATGATTCATCTACGCTTAGCGTCACGGACTCAAGCAGAGTGCCGTCGGCCGGAATCTCCGCTCCTGTAGAAATTATCACAATATCTCCCACAACGACATCGCGGCGCGGCACCTCCGTAACATGGCCGTCGCGGATTACCTGCACGGCCTCGTCATCGTTAACTCGATTGAGGATAGCAAACTCCCTGTCGGCCTTTAGTTCAAGCAAAAATCCCAGGCCCGTAGCCAGGATTATTGCTAAAAAAATACCCGCCGGCTCAAAAAAGACTGATGCGCCCTGCCCTATGTAGCAGTACTCATAAATAGATATAGCAACACTCAGAACACCGGCGCACAGCAATATTACTATCAGAGGGTCACGGAATTTTTCAAAAAAACGTTTCCAGACCGACACCTGTTTCGGAGGTGTGAGCACATTGGAGCCGTGCACCCGCCGGCTTTCCTCTACTTCTGCGGGCGAGAGACCCTTATATTGGTGTGTATGCGACATATTTTTTACCTATATTCATTTGAAACCATAGACATCTGTTTTTTGTTTTCGGCCGGCAACAGATAACGGCAGCGCGAAGTTAGCAATTTTCCGCGACTGCACTCATTGACCTATTAATGAAATTTTTGTAAAATTATTTATATTGTCTACCTTTGCAAAGTGAAACAGTTAGTTAGCCACATTATCGGACACAAACATGTATATGGTGCTATAATCATTGCCATGCTTCTTGTGGTGGCAGATTATATTATGTCGAACGCATCATATCCGCTACTCGATTCGTCAGACTCTCTCGCCCCCTATGCATACCTTCTCGACCCGGAAGATGGCCCAGATGACGAGATAGTGTGTGTCAACGTGGCATACGACAAAGAGCTGACGACCGTGCGCGACGAGTTTGGCGACAGCCTTGGAAGCGTGGCCATAACAAACCGTTCTACCCTGCTGAGGTTTCTCGACTTAGCATCAAACAGCGCTTACAGATATATTTTTCTTGACATTCGCTTCGAAGATGACTTAGAGACAGAAAACGATTCAGCACTTTTCGCCCGAATAAAATCCATGCCGCGACTGGTATTTTCCACACACCGCGGGCTCGAAGATGACATTTCCGACCCCGCACTCCGTGCCAAGTCTGCCTATGCCGACTACCGACACAAACGTCTGTCGGGTTTCTCGCGCTACGAATTCATACAGGACGGCCAAGAATCGGTGGCTCTGCGCATGTACCGCGAGCTCGACGGAGGCGAAATTCACTCTTGCCCGCTCGGATACGCAGACAAAGGCAGACTATGCCATAACACTCTGTTCATCTCCCTGCCGCTGTCAGCGACCGATACCTATGGCCCCAATGGCGAGATTCTTCACCCTCATTTAGGCTCACAACTGATGGTAAAATATTCGCCCGCCGAACTCCAGCAACTTCTGGACAACAAGATAGTGCTTATAGGAGACTTCGAAAACGACCTTCACAGCACTTTCATCGGCGATGTTCCCGGTCCTCTTCTGAGCTACTACGCATACCTCGCACTGCACCGGGGAAACCACAGAGTGAACTATTGGCTCTACGTTTTCCTCTTTGCCATCTACTTCGGCATCACTCTGGCCCTCTTCGGCAGAATGCCGTTAAAAATTAAGGTTAAAAGACCGCTACTCGTCCTTGCGCTGTCGTTTGTCGGCTGGGGGCTGGTGCTGTGTAGCCTGAAAATAGCACTATTCCTCCTTTTATCGCTCGATTTCTGTGCCACAATTCCGGCTGCGGTATTCTCATTGATTTCATTTTATAAAAAAATAAACATCAGAAATCTGTCATGAAAAGATCCCTCCTTTTACTTCTGTCTGTCATAGCATCGGCATTCTTTATTTTCGCCGATGACTATCAGATTACAGCACTTACGAGCCCGACTATCAATATAGGGGGAAAAACGCTCAAGAAAGGCGACCGTTTTTCTGACCGTGGAGCTATAAACTGGTCAAACGACCGCCAGTCGATGGAAGTGAAGAATCTATCGACCGGACGTCTTCACCGCTTGTCGCCAAAAGCCATGAAGACTAAATGGGATTCCAAAAGCGTTGCAGATTTCATTGCGGCGACATCTAAAGGCTCTACCCGCGGAGGCAACGGAAAAGTCCTTTTTGAAAAATCGCCTAACAAAGATAAATTCAGCGAACGACGTCTGGCCCTCGTAATTGGCAACTCCGACTATGAGACACAGTCCTATCTCAAGAATGCACAGAAAGACGCCACCGATGTGGCCGCCACATTGCGAGACCTCGGTTTCGACGTTATCGAGGCTTATGAATGCTCTTACGACGAAATGAAGCATGCTCTCGCCCTTATGGCGGAGAAATCAGGCGACTACGACGTAGCCGTATTCTACTACGCAGGCCACGGTCTTCAGGACGAAGGTGTAAACTACCTCATTCCGATAGAAGCCAAACTCGAAATGCGCTCAGAACTTAAAGAATGCCTTAACGCCGACGACGTGCTCTACTCCATGGAGCACAGCGGAGTTCCCGAACGTATCGCATTCTTCGACGCCTGCCGAAATATCAAACGCTCATGGAACCGCAGTTCCGAACAAGGTCTCGCTCGCATGGAGGGAAATCCCGGCTCGTCCATAATGTTCTCGACCTCAAGCGGCAACGTAGCATTCGATGGAGAAGGCGACAACAGCCCGTTTGCGACAGCTCTTATGTCGAATATCATCAAAACAGGTGTCGGTTTTGCCGAAACAATGGCCGCAGTCACACGCGATACCTACAATCTCACCGACCGACGCCAGACCCCTCTGCAAGTCGGTACGCTCTTGAGCAACTTCGCCTTCAACGCTGCAGGAGTAGTCTCGGCCGGCGCCGACATCGTTGACGCGGTCAAGTCGAAGTCACGCCCTACAGACGATTATGGCTCTATCTCGACAAGGCCGTCGCGCCCGGCTATCGCTCAGCCTCAGATGACATTCGACGCTGATATCGCCGTTTCGCTGCGAAGCTGCAAGCGCTCAGGCAACAACCTCATCCTCACACTCATGCTCGAAAACCGCGGCCGCAAAGACATCAGAGCCATCGTGGCTTCAGATGAAAACGGCCATAAGACCGGAGCTTTCGACAACGAAGGAAACGAATATGTCGGTTCCGAGGCTTTGTTCATTGCCGGTGGCATGGATAATTTCTACACCAACCCATATGTTCCTCTGCCTGTGGGCCGGGCTGTTAAATTAGAAATGAAATTATGTAATTTCTCACGTACGGCGTCTATTCTGCCCGTGACTTATATCAATTTCAGAGATACGGGAAACGGAGAGCCTTATGGAATCGCGACTTTGGAAATCCGCAACATTCCTGTAGGATTTAATGCCGGAGCCATGCCTGAAACAGATGCCAGAGTGAGCATAAACATGTCTACTCCAGACGTAGAAGTGAGTGTTTCCGACGCTCGTCGGATAGGAAACGGTGTCGCTTTCAGTGTTACTTTTACAAACAACAGCAGAAAGACGCTTAATGCAGCCATCTGCGACCGTGAGCCTTGTGCAGGCTACACCTATTGCACTCAATACATCACTTCAGATGGCGATGTTTACGACAAAAACAACTTTCTGATTACTAAAGGCAACTCGTCCGATTCGGCTGATAACATAAGCCTTCCGCCGGGTGTTCCGGTAAAGATAAACGTTCGCTTCAAAGAATATCCGACTCAAAATAGGACTGTAAAATATATCCAGTTCTCCTTCAGGGGCATCGACTCTACGGAAGTCTACGGCATCGGCGCCCTCACCATAGAAAACCTACCAATACGCTGACTACTCGGCATTCTCGTCTATGGTCAGGCGAGAATGTCGGGCATGGCGTCGATGAGGATTTTGTCTTTTTCCTGTTCTTCGGGTGTAAGTTCGTCGAACGGCACGATATCATTGTGTATAAAGCGGGCTTTATCGCGGGTTTCGCCCGGGCGAGTGCCCATGATGAGCATAGACATCATCCAGCGGCGGTGTTCGGCTTCGTAGACAGGCATACGGTCTCCGTCCATATCGTAGCAACGCTTTCGCATCGGCATAGACATGGCGCAGTAGATGCTCGAATATTTATTGACTTCCGACAAACTGTACCACGCTTCTTCTATCGATCGGCTTTTTACATACATCTGGTCGTAGATGAAGTTCACACGCTGCCCGCGAACAGAGCGAGTCCTGAAAAGAGGGTCGCTAATCGCCCCGGAAGCCGACCCAAATACAGATATGTTGCCAAACATTTCTGTTCTACGGGATAATTCGAGCACTTCAGCCGATTCGTCCATATATACCGCAATATTGCAGTCGTACACCTCGCGAGGGAAGTGGAGTGCCGTCTCGGTGGCCCTCGCCGGGTCCTCCTCGGCAACCACTACAGTAAGAATTTCGTCGGGAGAAGCACAGATTCGCCGCAACATATCACGCGAAAGGCTCGATGAGTCATATGTATCTACAAACTCCCACTCCACATCAAGAAAATCCTTTGCAGGCCGATGCTCCTGCACTTTCCCGCAGGCATCTATATACCGATACACAGAAAGGTCAAAAAGGGCCGGACGGCTGGCGATTATATTGTCCATATACCGTTTCATGCCGCAACCTACCAAGGTGATACATGTCTTCACACCGGCCTCAGGATAGCTCGGATAGTGACTGATATGAGCCACTGTGTTTGCGACATTGTGCGCAACCTGGCCGGTACCGTAAATCACAACATGTGAACGGCGCCCGTCGCCCTGCTTTATGGCAGGAAGAAAGTCGCTGTCTACCATGAGGCGCTCTGCCATATACTCATACACGTTGATTACGTCTACAAGCAGAAGTTTTCCTACTACAGGCTGGTGCAGATACTCATAGACCTCCGACGACACACGCTCCTGCAGGGTCATGTAGCACTGTATCTCATTTTCGGCATTTTCAGTAAGTTCCTTGAGCAAATCGACCGCTCTGAGACTCTTGGCATCATGGTCAGGCTCTTGGTCTTCTCCTATAATATAAATTACCGAAGCTTTTGCAGGGAGGGCAGATTTCAAATCTTCAAGAGAATCGCGACGGCCACAATAGTATGTATAATTTCCATCCTCGGTCGGGCGCGACTCGCTCATCACAACAATATTGCGCTTATCTTCTGCCAAAGCCGCAAGCATAGGGGCAAGTTGTTTGCCGGCTCCGATTATGAGTACATGATTATTGAATCTGTATCGTCTTTCTCCTGCATGTACGGAATCTGAGATATTCTCAACAACATTGGTAAAAGTACTCACCATCAGACCGGAAAGTATCACAAGACTAAAAAGAGCAAGAGGCAGTAGCAGCCACTCAGCACCTTCAGGCGTGCTATTGAAACAACCGGGGTCAAGGAATACGGAAACCACCTGCTGCCATTTCAGGTCTTTGATAAAAAAACTGCTGACAAACAATACAACAGCCATAATTCCAACCGAAATGACGAGCAGCCAAAGCAACTGCTTTCCTTTCCCTTCCGACAAAAGCCGATCAATACCTCTTTTCATATCCTGTATCGCAATTCATGAAGACACAGGCAAAGATACCACTTTCTATCCATTGTTATATTACATTTGCCAATTGTTTTATTACATTAGAGCTTGTTTAATAACATATGAGAAATCACAGGTTGGTGTATTTTTGCTTAAATTGCACATTATGAAGAGGGAACAT